>JAZRTK010000052.1:0-20138 GCA_045651985.1 Eubacteriales bacterium | reverse complement strand
ATAACCGCCTGATTTCAGGCGGTTATTTTTTAAAACAAAAAATCCAACTCGAATGAGTTGGATTTTTGGAGCTGATAATCAGATTCGAACTGATGACCTCGTCATTACCAATGACGTGCGCTACCTGCTGCGCCATAGTAGCAGATGTTCAACGCTCTGTATTTTACCACAAAAAGTGCGCGTTGTCAAGTGCTTTTTCAAAAAAACATTTATTCGGGCGAGCCAAATCGGCTCGCCCGATATTTTTGTCAGTTTGCGGGGGTGTAGCTGAGCTTTACGTTGTCCTTGTTGTTGGAGGGGAAGATGGAAACGAAGGTCTTTCCGCGGTTGACCATCAAAGGATTTCCGTCAGCGCCGAAGTATGTGATGGCGGAGTCTGCCGTGGGCTTTTCCCATGTGATCGGAATAGCTTTGCCGCCCGTGATGTAGAAGCCCGTGCCCGTTCCCTCGGTGGTTACGTCAAGACGTCCGTAGGTGTCGCCGGGGATACGCGCGGTGGGACAGAATACGATGAAGATATTGTCAAAGCTGATCTGCTCGCCTGTGTTTCCGTCGATGTGGGCAAGGTGCTCCTTGTCCTCCCACTGGAAGCGGTAGTACTTGCCGTCTTCCTCGTTGTAGTCAAATCTTGCCTGCTGGTAGGTGGAATAGGGCAGATAGATGCACTTTGATTCCTGACCGTCAAGAACCACTGTCTGACCGTAAGGCGCAAATGCGTAGGCAGTCTTTCCGCTAAAGCCTTCTTTGAGCTCGGTGCGGTACTTCTTGTATGCAATACCGTTCTTTATCTTTTCGCCCGTTGTCATGAGGGTGTGCTCCAAGGACATTGACTGCAGTCTGTCCTGATCGCGGTAGAACATATTGGGGACGTACATATTAACGCCGTCAAAGTTGTCTATCTTGCGGTCTCTGATCTCCACGTATGCGTATTCGCTTGCGCCCGCGTGAACGTAAAGCGCGTCGTGATTCTGTGCCAGGTCTATGTAATAGTGCCTCGACGAGCGGATAGATCCTACGACGCCAAGGGACTCATAGTCCGCAAAAACGCCCATAAGACGGGTGATACCGCCTTCTGCCAAGCACTCGTAAAGAATGTCGCACTGAGAGACGCTGTGCTGGGGGATAGCCTGTCTTATATTGTTGAGCATAACGGCAACGGGACGGGAGGTGGAAAAATCCTTGTCCGATTCAAGGCCTGTCAGAGGATTGATAAGATCGGGTGCGACCACGACGGGTACCTGCTCCTCGGTCTCGGGAGATTGGGTGTCAGTAACCCGAGGCTCTGTGGTATCGGGCTGTGTGCCATCGGGGATCTGCGCGGGGTCATTTCCGCACGCGAAAAGGCTGAATGCCATGAGGACGGCGAGAGCAAGTGTGCTCAATCGCTTCAAACTTGCGTTTTTCATAATAAACTCCAATCTGTCTTTTGGGTTAAAAAGGCAAGCTATGAAGCTCACCCTTTATTTTTTACTTGTTTGCCATTTCGAGCCAGATGACTCCGATGCCAAATGCATCGTAGAGACCGCTCTTTTCACCCTGCTTTATTATCTTCGATGGGTTCTGTGAATCTACGACCTGAATAAATATCTTGTCGGGGATCTCGTTGTCGCCCTCTTTTTTGTAAGACATTATCTCAAGAATAAGAAAGCACTTGTCTGTCTTGTCACCGTAGCAGATCGTATCGCCCTCGCGAACAAGCGGTTTGCCCTTGTATTCAAGGTATTTTCCGCTGACCTTCTTTAACTCTTCCATAAAATTTCCTCCGTTGGTATTACTATCTGTTTAATTATACATTATGTCGCCTGTAAAGTCAATCGAAATTTGTAAAGTTTATAAAATTATTCTGCGTTTTCTTTGATATACGGGGACATGGTCTTGAAAAATCCGCTTTGACGGGGGCGGGGAAGCGAGAGGGTAAAATAGGCGTCGGAGATGTCAGTCAGGACTGTCTGGCGTGAATTTTGCGGCACGTCGGCGGGTTTCGTTATTACGGGAATGCGCGAGGTCTTGCGAATTTGGGAGAGGATCCGGCGACCCGCTGGGTTAAAAGCGAGCACTTGGGTGTAATCGGGGGAAGATTTCAGATCGGCTTCCGTGATGCCGAAAAGGCAGTTGTAAACGGTGCGGCGGATACGTGAGTCGGTGAATTTTTTTGTGGACAGCGAGGAGAAAAGTTCTTGTGCGTTAGTGCTTTGGTGTGCAAGAGCGGCAATTCTGTTTCCAAGACCGCCTGCAGCTCCTGCCGTAAGTGAGAATTTTTTGCCGTCGTCTGTTCGTAGAGCATAGAGCAGGGCGTTTCCGTCCTCGCATACGGGGAAAAGTTCCTCTTTTTCGGCTTCGCATAGCGCTTTTGCGGCGAAATCGGGCATAAATTCATAGGGGATATTACCCTCGAAAATTTCTTTTCTTATTGCCGTGGCAGACGGAAATTTTCCTTTTTCCAGAGTCTTGCTGTGGAAATCTCCTTGGCGTTTTACGGCTATGGGTTTTATCTTCGAGTTCAGGCGGATAAGTGCCTTGATGTATTCAATGGCGAGGAGATCGTTGGGGGAATCAAGCTCGGGGCAAGATCCGTAAAGCTCGCAATAGACCTTTTGGGCAGATTGTGCGTAGCCCTCGTCTGAGCAGGTCTCGGAAAGTGCGGACAGATACTTTTTTTGCAGCATATTTTGAGCGATCTCGGTCAGCCTTGGAGCGTCTCCGCACTCACATCCAAACCAAAGCTCGTCCACGCAGGAAAGTCTGTCAAGAACTGATACGGCACCCGTCGCAAAATATTCCGCACTACCCATAGCGTGAGGGAAGGGAAGCTCGATCACAAGATCAGCCCCCGCATCGAGAGCGCACCTTGCGCGCAAAAATTTGTCCGCCACGGCAGGGCCACCGCGTTGAACGAAATTTCCGCTCATGATACAGACTGCGTTTCTTTCCCGCTTTATCTCACTTAAAATATATTCATGTCCTGTGTGTAAAGGGTTAAATTCGCAGATCAATGCCGCCGTCCTTGTTTTTTTCATTTGAAAATTTCCCCTTTTCTCTTGAAATTTGTAAAAAAATGATGTATAATACTTAACTGTAATATATTATACTACATTTTTGGAGGTTTTTCAATGTTAATTCTCGTAATCAACGCAGGAAGCAGTTCTCTTAAGTATCAGCTCTTTGATATGGAGAACGAATCCGTACTTGCAAAGGGTAATTGCGAGCGTATCGGCATCGACGGCAAGATATCTCACAAGCAGCTTACAAAGGGCGTTTCCTATGAGGCTGAGACCAAGATGGACAATCACGAGCAGGCTATGAAGGTCGTAATCGAGGCTCTTATGAGCGACGAGCACGGCTGCATCAAGAGCATGGACGAGATCGGAGCTATCGGACACAGAGTTGTCCACGGCGGTTCTTACTTCTTCGAGTCCGCGCTTGTGACCGACGAGGTTATCGAGAAGCTGAAGCTCTGCTACGACTTCGCTCCTCTCCACACACCCGCGCACCTTATGGGTATCGCAGGTTGTACCGCGGCTATGCCCGACAAGCCTCAGGTCCTCGTATTTGACACCGCTTTCCACCAGACCATGCCTTCAAAGGCTTACATGTACGGTCTGCCCTACGACATTTATGAAAAGTACGGCGTTCGCCGCTACGGCGCGCACGGCACCTCTCACCGCTTCGTTTCGGGCGAGGCTATCAAGCTCCTTGACAAGCCCGCAGAGGACACCAAGATCGTAACCTGCCATCTTGGCAACGGCTCCTCCATTTCCGCAGTTAAGGGCGGAAAATGCGTAGATACATCCATGGGCTTCACACCTTTGGCAGGTGTTATCATGGGTACAAGAACAGGCGATATGGACCCCGCGGCTGTTACATACGTTATGAACAAGACGGGCATGACTCCCGACGAGATGAGCGAGTTCATGAACAAGAAGAGCGGATTCCTGGGAATCGGCGGATTTGCTGACTGCCGTGAGCTGGTTGCAAAGGCAACGGACGGTGACGAAAAGGCAACGCTGGCACTTTCCATGCTTTCTTACCAGGTAAAGAAATTCATCGGCTCCTATGCGGCCGCTATGGGCGGTCTTGACGCCATCGTATTTACCGCAGGTATCGGTGAGAACACGGTTGCCCTCCGTCAGGCTATTATCGAGGGTCTTGAACCCTTTGGTATCAAGCTTGACCGCGAGCAGAACGAAAAGGGCTTCAGACAGAGCAACGTAATGACTCTCTCAACTCCCGATTCTACCGTTAAGGTGTTCCTTATCCCCACAAACGAGGAGCTCGTTATTGCAAGAGACACACGCGATATCGTTTCCAAGCTTTAATTTCAAAAAGGTGTCGGGTTCAACCCGACACCTTTTTGTTTTCATTTTTTGGATTCCTGAAAAGCAGAAGCGAATATCTGATAGTATACATCACAAGTGACAAAAGCATAAATACGATGCACAGAGCTATGACGAGATGGGCAGCGGCACCTGCGGGTGAAAACACCAGAAGATAGGTGACTATCAGGTAGAACATAATGGTGGCAAGCTTACCGTACCACCGAGCGCCGTCAACTATGCCCGTGCGACGCATGACCGCAAGTCCCATGATGCCGACAAAAAATTCCTTGAAAAGAAGCAGTCCCGCAAGCCAGAAAAGCAGGGAATATTCAAATCCGAGACAGAAGACCACGGTAAACTGGGTCAGCTTGTCGGCAATAGGGTCGATTATCTTTCCGAAATCGGTTATCATCTGAAATTTTCTTGCGATAAAGCCGTCTATGCAGTCGGTCACACCGGATATAATAATTAAAATAGTGGAAAGTGTGCGGTGATCCTTTGAGAAAAAGGTCGCAACGATAAGGGGCACAAGAGCTATTCTGATGTATGACAATATATTTGGGACAGAGAAAAATTGTCCTTTGAATCTGTTCATTTTTGTGCCTCCTTTTGATTTTATCTTACCTTAATATCAAACCGATGTGCGCACCGAGGGCACTTTACAGTGTGCTTTCCCTTTTTCCTCGGAAGGCGCAGGACTGATTTACATAAAGGACATTTTTTATAAATATGGGTCTTTCTTTCCCGCGCTTTTTGGCGCGAGAGGGTAAAGAACCCATTTATTTTGCTTTTTACGGAAAGGTATTTTCTGTTTTCCTCGCTTCTTTTGTAGATGTTGCGTGAGAAGAAGCGGAAGAGAACGTAAAAAATAAGTACAAGCTCCAAAACCGCCACGATAGCCGAGCGCAGAAACGCGTTAACGACAGCTATTATAAGATAAGTGACGGTCAGAAAATTATACAGGTTGTCGGGGCCGTACCGTCCGTACATGAAAGCGGCAAATTTTTGGCGGAGTCTGAAAAAGAAGTTCATTTTTAGTCCTTTCGATCGTGGGCTGCGAATATTGGGATTTTAGCCCATTTAAAGTTACTCTATACATTCTACTCGGAGAAAATAAACTGTACCTCAAATTTTCTCACTTTTTTGAACTTTCACGCGGAAGATATACCGAAACGCAGGTGCCGTTCCCGTATTCGCTCTCAACGCTTATCCTTCCGCCCAATATTTCAACGATTCGGCGCACCAAGGGAAGTCCCAGACCGTTGCCCGCAGACTTTCTTGAGGAATCCTCCTGATAGAATTTGTCGAAAATTCTGTCAAGGGCTTCTTTTTTGATCCCTGTGCCGTTGTCCTTTACCTTGACGCAGACCTCGTGGGAACGCGTAAATAGTTCCACACCCACACAACCGCCCTCAGGGGTGTATTTGAGCGCGTTTGAAAGGAGATTTATCCAAATTTGTGACATAAGCTCCTCGTCGCCGTTGTATTCGGTGTCGGATAAATCTATGTCAAGCTCAATGTTTTTTTCTTCGATCTCGCGCTGGAAAAGAAGTATGGATTTGCGGAGCTGCTCGTCAAGCGAAAACACCTCTTTTTTTGCGGTGTACTGCTGATTTTCAAGCTTTGAGAGCAGGAGTATGTTTTTGGACATATTTGAAAGCCGCTCGCATTCGGAGACGATTATCCCGGCGTAAAGCCTCTTTTCCTCGTCTGTAATATCGTCGTTTTCAAGCTGCTTGGCAAATCCTCGGATAGAGACGAGCGGAGTTTTGAACTCGTGGGAAAAGTCGTTTATAAATCCTGAGCGGAAAAGCTCGATACCCTCAAGCTCTGCCATCATGTTGTTAAAGTTTTCTGCAAGCTCGGATATTTCCTCAAAGGCGTATTCGGGGCGTACGCGGACGGAAAAATCGCCGTCTGCCGCCTTTTTCGTGGCGGCAATGAGATCGTCCACGGGACGGACGAACAGGCGCGTTACAAGGGCGGCAAATAAGCCGCCTATCGTGCCGCAGGCACTGAGGAATATGACGGTCACCCAGATTCCGGCTGTGAAAAGCCGCGGCATGATTCCAAGCAAAATAAGAAGAGTGGAAAGGAATGCCATCAAGAATGTGGAGCAGAGAACGGTGAAGATTACCAATAGGGTGGCTTTTCTTCTCAGATTTTGCTCTTTTTGTACGTTTTTGCTCATTTTTTTACCGCCTTGTAGCCGAGTCCCCTGACGGTGACTATCTCAAAGTCGGGGTTTTCCTTGAATTTGTCGCGGAGACGGTTGATGTGAACGTCAACGGTGTGGGGGTCGGTGTCGGTGTCCATGTCCCAGATCTCATCCATGAGTGCCATGCGGGTAAAGACCTTACCGGGGTAGGAGAGAAATTTGTAGATAAGCATAAATTCCTTTTGCGGCAGGGCGATCTCGGGGCTTTCCCCCGTTTTAACGGTCATTTTGTCGTAGTCCAGGATGCTTGTGCCCACGCTTATTTTGTGGTCGTTTGCAATCTTCGCGCGGCGGAGCAGGGCGGCGATGCGCAAAAGCATCTCCTCCTCGTCCACGGGCTTTACTATGTAGTCATCGGTGCCCGCGATAAATCCCTTTTTCTTGTCAAGGGAGGTCTCCTTTGCAGTGACCATGAGAATGGGAATATCGCATCCCGCGCCGCGAAGCTCTTTGGTAAATTCGTAGCCGTCCATTCGGGGCATCATCACGTCAAGGAGGATAAGGTCCACGTGGTTGTGGTCCATTTTTTCAAGGGCGTCAATGCCGTCTACGGCGCAAATGGGGTTGTATCCCGCGCGCTTTAAAACCGCTTCCATAAGATAACGGGTGTTTTTGTCGTCTTCCACTACCAATATGTCAAACATTTTGCTCCTCCTTCAACTTTGATGAAATTTTACTTGAAATTTTAAGCGAAATGATGTATAATCTATAATCAGTATAATGTAAATTTTTCTTTTTTTCAATAGGTTTTGAAAGTTTTAACATAAATTTTGAAAAAGGTCAAAATATGAAGCTAAAAAAATTTTTTTCTATGCTGATTTTGCTCTCGGCAGCTCTTATCTGGGGCTTTGCCTTCGTTGCACAGACCTCAAGTGCCGACACCATACCGCCCTTTACCGTCAGCTTTCTGCGGTCATTTATCGCGGCGGCGTTTCTGTTTGTTGTAATCATTATCCGCGACCTTGCAACGAGCAAGAGAGTTGAAAAGGAACAGCGGAAAATATCAACGAAAAAGCATATTAAAGGCGGTATTTGCTGTGGAATAGCGCTTTTTGTCGCCGCCAATCTCCAGCAGGCAGGTATCGGACTTTATCCTGCGGGTGCGGCGGCAGCGTCAAGATCGGGCTTTATCACCGCTCTTTACGTTATTCTCGTGCCTATTGCGGGACTTTTGCTTTTGGGCCGCCGTCCTCACGCACTTGTGTGGGCAGGCGCAGTCGGCGCTGTTGTTGGAATGTACTTGCTTTTCTTTTCCGAGGGCATCGGCTCGTTTTACATAGCTGATGCGGTGGTCTTCCTTTGCGCCGTGGTGTTTTGCGGACATATTTTGGTCATTGACCGCTTTGAGGAGCTTGACGGAGTGAAGATTTCCTGTATTCAGTTCCTTTTTGTGGGTATAGTGTCCCTTTTATGCGCACTTGTTTTTGAAGAAATTGACCCTGTGGCGATTAAGAACGCCGCCCTGCCCATAATATATCTTGGCGTTATGTCAAGTGGCGTGGCGTATACTCTGCAGATAGTGGGACAAAAGCGTGTCGAGCCTGCAAGAGCTTCAATGATACTCAGCCTTGAAAGCGTTTTTGCGGCGGTTGGAGGATTTCTTTTCCGCCACGAGAGACTTGGCGCAATGGAGCTGCTCGGCTGCGTGCTGGTGTTTGCTTCTACCATCGTCGCCCAGTCGTCGGCGTTTATCAAAGATAAAAGATCGGAGAATTAAATGGAACTTGTGGCAACCTGCCTTTTCGGACTTGAAAAGCTTCTTGGAGACGAGATAGATAAGCTGGGCTACCGCCGTCTTGATACTATGGACGGACGTGTAACTTTTGAGGGTGACGCCGGCGCGGTAGCACGGGCAAATATAAATCTGCGTTGCGCAGAGCGAATTTTTATAAAGGTGGGCAGTTTTGTTTCGCGTACCTTTACCGAACTTTTCGAGGGTACGAAGGCACTGCCTTGGGAGGATTATATCGGTCGTCTTGATGCCTTCCCCGTCAAAGGACATTCGATAAAAAGTGCCTTGTATTCGATTCCCGACTGCCAGAGCATAGTGAAAAAGGCGATCGTGAACAGACTTGGCGATAAATATCATATTTCCTATTTTGACGAAACGGAAATAAAATATCAGATAGAGTTTTTCATTTTTAAAGACGTCGCCACCCTCATGATAGACACTACGGGCACGGCACTCCACAAGCGCGGATACCGCCCCGCGGCGGGTGCCGCACCTCTGCGCGAGACTCTGGGCGCGGCTATAGCCTATACGGCACGTCCCCGCGAGGACGTTCTTTTTTGGGACCCCTTTTGCGGGTCGGGTACTATCGCTATCGAAGCGGCGATGATCCTTTCAAACATCGCGCCGGGCGCGGGCAGAAGTTTTTCTGCCGAAAAATTCCCCTGTACGCCGTCCGTTCTTTGGAGGGACGCTCGTACAGAATCCGAGGACAAGGTGGTAAGAGCCCCCAAATTTGAGGTCTACGCATCGGATATCGACCGCCGGGTGCTTGAATACGCAAAGGCGAATGCCGACCGCGCGGGGGTACTTTCAAATATGAAAATATTTGAGCAGGACGCGAGAAAGATAGAAAAGCCTGACCGCCGCGGAACGATCGTCTGCAACCCGCCCTACGGAGAGCGAATGATGACCGAGCGTCAAGTGGAGACCCTTTACCGCGAGATGGGTAAGACGTTCTCCTCGCTCAGCCCGTGGCAGATCTACGTACTAACGTCACACGAGGGCTTTGAGCGTTTCTACGGACGCCGTGCGGACAAAAAGCGCAAGCTTTACAACGGCATGATACCCTGTACCCTGTATCAGTTCTTCAAGCCTGTTGACAGAAAATAAAAAGGGCGGTTTCAAACCGCCTTTTTTATTATGTTTCCATTCTTTTTCGCGTATAAATTCTTTCTTTTTTATTAAAAACCGTTGACAAGCTTGTGTGTCCGTGGTATAATCAATGCAATTAAAAGATAGAGGCGCACTTCATAAAGAGTACCGCACATAAAAAAAGCCCCAAGGCTGTGCGGGAAAGGTGTGGGTGCCGAAGTGGGAGAGGTGGAAGGCTCCTGCTGGCAAATCGGAGAATATCCGCTTTGCTGTCGCAGAAATGCGGAGGGCTATCATCGAAAAATCATAGGATGATTTTGTTTGAGATAGCTGTTATAAGCTATCTTTTTTGCTTTATAACAGACAGGAGAGGGAACATGAAAAACACAGTATTTACAGGCGCGGCTACCGCACTCATCACACCTTTGACACGGGATGGCATCGACTACGAGCAGTTCGGCAGACTTATCGACTGGCAGATAGAGTCAGGCATTGACGCGCTGGTCTCGGTGGGAACCACGGGCGAAGGCTCCACACTTACTCACGAGGAGCACGTTGCGGCAATAAAATTCAGCGTTGAGCGTACGGCTGGCAGAGTTCCCGTTATTGCGGGAACGGGCTCAAATGATACCGCCTACGCAATCGAGCTTACACAGGAAGCCTGTAAGGCGGGAGCTGACGCTATGCTGCTGGTGGCTCCTTACTATAACAAGGCAACACAAAAGGGTCTCATCGCTTCCTTTGAAGCTGTTGCGGACGCTTCAACAAAGCCTTGTATTCTTTACAACGTACCCGGCAGAACCGGATGTAACATTCTTCCCGAGACCGTGGCGGCGCTTGCTGACCACCCCAACATCGTGGCAATCAAGGAGGCTTGCGGCAACATTTCACAGATAGCCGAGCTTGCAGCTCTCGTTGGGGACAAGATAGATATTTATTCGGGTAACGACGACCAGATCGTGCCTATTATGGCGCTTGGCGGAAAGGGCGTAATTTCGGTCCTTTCAAACCTTATGCCAGCAGAAACAAGTGCTATCTGCCACAAGTTCCTGCAGGGCGACGTTGAGGGCTCCAGAGCGCTTCAGCTCAAGCTCCTGCCTCTCGTGAACGCGCTCTTTTCCGAGGTCAACCCCATTCCCGTAAAGGCGGCAATGGCGGCAATGGGCTTCGGTGAAAACTACCTCCGACTGCCTCTCACTCCTATGGACGGGGCAAAGGAAAAGGTGCTCCTTGACCTGATGCGTGAGCAGAATCTTATTTGAACAGAAGGACTTTTAAAATGAAGATACTTGTAAACGGAATTTGCGGGTTTATGGGAAGAGAAGTGGCCAAGCTGTGCGTTGCAGGCTATCGAGGCTCGTCCCTCCTTTGCGGTATCGACCCTGCGGGAATCGAGACTGAGGGAGCTGTGGTATATACCGATTTTGCCTCTGTCCCCGCCGATGCCCCTATTGATTGCGTAATTGATTTTTCGGTGCATTTTTGCACTCCTGCGCTTCTTGATTTTGCCATTGAGCGTAAGATTCCCGTGGTCCTTGCCACAACGGGTCATACCAAAGAAGAGCTTGATGCCGTAAATGCCGCGGCAGCAAAAATCCCCCTATTTTTCTCGGCAAATATGTCCCTGGGCGTAGCACTTTTGGTAGAGCTTGCGAAAAAGACCGCTCTTTCCATGCCCGACGCGGACATTGAGATAGTTGAAACTCACCACAACCGAAAGCTTGACGCTCCCAGCGGAACGGCGCTGATGATAGCCGAGGCATTACGCGCGGTGCGGAATGATGCTCGGCTGAAAAAGGGAAGAAGCGGTCAGGCAAAGCGCGCGACAAACGAGATAGGAATACACGCGGTGCGCATGGGCAACATCGTTGGAACTCACGAGGTGCTTGTGGGAACGCAGAATCAGACCATAACCTTAAAGCACGAGGCACACAGCCGTGCTCTGTTTGCGGAGGGCGCGGTTGCCGCCGCCATGTTTATATGCGGCAAAAAAGCGGGACTTTACGATATGAACAGTCTCGTTGCGGGTCAGGAGTGCGAGCTGGCACCTGCCCTTTAATTCCAATTTGAAAGAGAGAATCTCACATGAAGATCGCCATTTACGGCTATGGAAATCTGGGGCGCGGCGTTGAGCTCGCAACCCGTCAGAATAAAGATATGGAAATGGTAGGCGTGTTTACACGCAGACCTGCCGAAACGGTAAATACATTGACAGGCGCGCCTGTTTATAATGTGTCGGAGCTTGAAAGCTTCAAGGGCAAGATAGACGTCCTTGTAATCTGCGGCGGAAGCGCCACGGACCTGCCCGAATTTACCCCTGCTCTGGCGCGCGATTTCAACGTGGTCGACAGCTTTGATACACATGCGGCAATTCCCGTTCACTTTGAAAAGGTTGACCGCGCCGCCGCCGAAACGGGGCACACGGCTCTGATCGCGGGGGGCTGGGACCCGGGTCTGTTCTCTATTGCCAGACTTTACACCTCTGCGGCGCTTCCGCAAGGTTCTGACTACACCTTCTGGGGGCGCGGCATCAGCCAGGGTCATTCCGATGCTATACGACGCATTGAAGGCGTTGCCGATGCGAGACAGTATACGGTTCCTGTTGCTGAGGCTATGGATGCGGTGCGACGCGGCGAGTGCCCCGAGCTGACCACGAGACAAAAGCATCTGCGCGAGTGCTACGTGGTAGCTAAGGAGGGTGCCGATCTCACAAAGATCGAGCAGGCGATCAAGACCATGCCCAATTATTTTGCCGACTACGACACGACGGTTACTTTTATTTCCCAGGAAGAGCTGAACGAAAAGCACAGCGGTATGCCTCACGGCGGCTCGGTCCTTCGTTCGGGCAGGACGGGACTCGAAAATGAGCATAGCCACACGGTGGAATTTCGTCTGGCACTTGACTCAAATCCCGAATTTACGGGAAGCGTTCTGGTTGCCTGCGCACGCGCAGTCGACCGCATGGCAAAGAGAGGTAATTTCGGCTGCAAGACCGTTTTTGATATAGCACCCGCGGACCTTTCTATCCTTAGTCCCGAAGAGCTTCGCGCTCATATGCTTTGATTTTGGAGCTTTATTAACATGATGATAACCGAAAACAAAAGAGAAATTATCTGCCAAAATCTGTCGAGAAATGAGAAGGGCGAGCTTTGCTTTGCGGGACGTCCTTTGTCCCCTCTGGCGGAAAAATACGGTACGCCCTGCTATTTTTACGACGAGCAGAGAATAAGAGAGCGTTGCCGCACCTATTTGGGCGCAGTCCGCGCCGCCTTTGGCAAGCGGGGACGCGTTCTCTACGCTTCAAAGGCGGCATCCTTTAAACGCCTGTATGAAATCATGCGCGAGGAGGGAATGGGCACGGACGTGGTATCCTGCGGCGAGATATATACGGCAAAGCGCGCAAAATTTCCTCTTGAAAAGGCTTATTTCCACTCGAACAACAAGACGGATGAAGATATTGAATACGCTATTCAAAACGGCGTTGGGTACTTCGTGGTTGACAACGAGGAGGAGCTTTATTCTATTGACAGGATCGCACGTGAGCACAACACGGTTCAGCGTGTGCTTCTCCGCATAACCCCTGGTATCGACCCTCATACTTATGCGGCGGTCGCTACGGGTAAGGTTGACTCAAAATTCGGCTCGGCTATCGAGACGGGTCAGGCTGACGAGATAACGAAAATTGCCCTTTCCCTTGAAAATATTCAGCTTCGCGGTTTCCATTGTCACGTTGGTTCTCAGGTGTTTGATTCGGACGTTTATATTCGCACGTCTCAAGTCATGCTTGATTTTGTGGCACATATTGCCGCGACGCAGGGATATCTTGCAGACGAGCTTGATATCGGCGGCGGCTACGGCGTTCGCTATACGGCTGAACAGCCTGAAATCGATATTGCGGCGAATATTGCGCAGGTTGGTGAGTTCATGCACGGATATGCAAAGAAACTTGGCATAACTCTCCCCGAGATTGCATTTGAGCCCGGCAGAAGCATTGTTGCCGACGCAGGTCTGACCGTTTATACGGTTGGAACGGTTAAGAATATTCCCGGATATAAGCGCTACGTTTCGGTTGACGGCGGCATGGCGGATAATCCCCGCTACGCCCTTTACGGTTCGCCTTACACGATAGTTCCGGTTGCGGGCGAAGTGCCTGAGGACTCACCACGGTGCACCGTTGCGGGCAGGTGCTGTGAGAGCGGCGACCTGCTCCAGGAGAACGTCCCCTTGCCCGAGAGTATTCGGCGCGGTGATCTTTTAGCTTGTCTTACCACGGGCGCGTACCACTATTCCATGGCTTCAAATTATAACAGGATCCCCCGTTTGGCAGTAGTAATGCTTGACTCCGACCGCGATTATATTGCGGTGCGCCGCGAGACCCCCGAGGACGTGGCGGCGTTGGATGTTTAATAAAAAAACTCCCTTGAAGAGGGAGCTTTTTTATTGCCGAGCGCCGCTTGACAGAGCACCTAAAAACGTTGCCACGTATTTCGTATATTCCTAAATCTCCGTGTCGGAATTTATAACACAGATTTTTAACGTTTCAAAATAGCCTTGCCCAAAAGCGACAGAAAAATATGCTTTTCTTTAGTTTTTCTTGACTTTTTTCGGGGAATGATATATAATGAAGACAATAGTAAAGGGGGATTAAAAATGCCGAAGACCAGCCAAAGGAACATCAGAAGGGAAAATATTGAGGCGGTGTTCCGTGAGATTGCCGCGCATGACTCCGTGAGCCGAAGCGAGATAGCCGAGAAAACGGGCTTAAGTCTTATGACCGTTGGCAAGGTGGCGGATCTGCTTTGCGAATGCGGTGCGGCGGTGCAGTCAAAGCCCGCTACGGGAAGATCGGGACGGCGAGCGGGATTTTTGTCCATATCAAGCAGCATAATCAGCTTGGTTTGCGACATTTCATCCGACCCCATGACTGCGTACATCGTTGATCTGAAAGGTGATTCGGTGGCACGGGAGGTCAGAGACTACAATTACCGCAAATCTCCTCAGGATAACCTGACCGAGTTCTTTTCACAGGTGTCTGTGTTGCTTTTAAACAACCTGCGTGACAGAGTTCTTATGGGCTCAGCCATAATCTATTCCGGCGAATACAACAGGACGAGCGGCGAACTGCTCTTGCCATTTACGCGGCTTGGCTTGACTGTCGATCCTGTTGCCTGCATGAAGAATACCATGGGTATCACCCCCGATATAGTTGAAAACGCTGTTTCCTGCGCCGTCCGCAGCCGCCGTGTGGCGGTTGGCGATGGGCTTTACCTTGCATTTGACGTAGGCTTTAAGGTTACGGGCTGTATCGTGCATGACGGCGAGATAATTTCAAGCGAGGGAAATCTTGATTTTTCGTCTATAATGGTTGGGGATGAGTCCTTGGACGAGGCTTTACGCCACGCAAAGGACGATACGGCACTTTCTGACGTTATCTGTCGGGCTCTGGGAGATTTTTGCCGTATACTGAAGCCCGCAGGGGTTTACGTGTGGTCGAAATTCATTCCCGTTGGCGACAGATTTCAGCAGACCTTGACCCGCGAGTTCAGATGCGAGGTGAAAGCGGCTGTGGACGGTGCTATGGCAAGAGTCGTGGGAGGTGCGGATGATATCTGCAAAAAATGGATAGAAAAGAATATTTTCGGTGCTGATAATTCCGATAATTTCAATTTATGACACAGCGACTTTTCGATGATAATAACGGTAGATAAAATACTGTTTTCGGGAGAGTCGGGAAGATGAGAAAAACAAAAATTCTTGTAGCCTGCTTTATAGCGGTCTTGACCGTTGTCGGAGCAGGCTACGCTTATTCTTTAAAACTGAGCGAAGCAAGATCGGCGGAGCGTGCAAAGGTATATCGCACGCTGACGGGGGAGGACGCGGCATCCGCAGTAGAAACCCTTGACGAGGTTTTTGGTGAGGGGCAGAGGTGGGGATATTCAAGCCGCGAGCTGGCGCAGATAATATCCGCGTCCTCGCGAGCCGCATCGGCGGTGGGCTATCTTGGAAACGGGAAGATGCGCTTTAGCGGTCTATACGCCTTTTTTGGTGCTTGCGAAAGGGCGGCGTTTGAATGTCTGGCTGGGCAGGGAGACGTGCAAATTCTTGACAGTCTTGCACACTTTTCCCACAAAATAAAAGAGGCGGGCGTGGATTTTGCAGATGTACAGGCGGTGGAAAGAGCGTTGGAGGAGATTCTGACAAGTTCGGAATTTGAAACTCTCATGCACAGTCTTGGCATGGGGGATTTCGCCTCGGATTCGGACTTTCACTCGGTCATCGGTCAGGAAATAGGTGAGAGAGAAGCGAAAAGAACAGCCGAAAAATTTCTTGGAAAAAACTACTCATTCAAGGTCAGCGAATCGGATCTTGCTTACACTGTATACGCATCGAACATATCGGCTGCCCTGTCAAAGAGCGGGGGTTATCTCATGCAGCTTATGTTTGATCTGCCCGAGCAGGAAGTTACTTTGACGGAGCAGCAGGCGGCAGATGCGATGACGAAATTTTTATCGAAGGCGGTTGCCGAACACGACGTGCTCGTACCAATGGAGCTTACACTTGACGGAATATACCGCAGGGATTATTGTCCCAAAAGAAACGGGATACTCTGTCTTGACGAGAGAATCTCGGTTGGCGTCACCGCATCAAGCGGGCGGGTCTGCCTTTTTGATGCGGGGGAATATTACCGCAGCCGCGGCGCTGACGTAAAGCTGCCAAGTGACTCCATGACTGCACAGGCGGTCTCTGAACTTTGGGGAGGCGAGGAGGCCGTGCCCTGCAAGGTGCGTCTTTCGGCGGGAGTCGAAACTGTATGTTATCGTGTCGGCGTGCTTTTCGTAGACGCCGTCACGGGCAAGCGGATAGACGGGGTAAAATAATAAAAACGGTCTGCTTTTTTGCAGACCGTTTTTATTATCAGTTGTTCGAATCCTCGAACTTTTCGTAAATGCTACTGCTCTTTGAGCCGCTGTAATAATACCGCTTATAATAGTTGTAATGGCTTCTGTAATTTACGTCCACCTTGTTTAAGATCGCGCCGATAATGCGGCAATCCTTGTTTCTTTCGAGCTTTGCCTTGGCATCTCTTGCTGCTTTGCGGCTAAGGTTACCTGATGCCGTCACAAAAATTACACCGTCGCTTGCCGCAGAAATGATGGCTGCATCAACTACCGAGCTTATGGGGGGAGTGTCGATAATGATGTAATCGTAAACCTCTCTGAGAGCGGCTATGAAATTGCGGAATTTTTCGCTGTCAAGGAGCTCAACGGGGTTGGGGGGGAAAAGACCCGAGCAGATAACGTCAAGGAAAGGATACTGCGTGGGATAAATAATATCCTCGATGGAGATCGAGCTTGACAGATAATGTGAAAGACCCTTTACGCTACCTGACGAAACGATTCTGTCGGCAAAATTCGACTTTCTCATATCTGCGTCAATGTAGAGGACCTTTTTCTCAACCTGTGAGATGCATTTGGCAAGCTCCAAAGAGACAGTGCTCTTGCCCTCGTCGGGGTCGGCACTGGTTATGGAGATCACCTTTACGTTTTCGCCTGCGAAAAACAGGTTCGTTCTCAGGGTCTTGAAGGCTTCGTTTATATCATAATAGGAAGGGATCTTTGAAATGATCTTTACCATGTTATTCATTGTGCGACCTCCCCATTATCCGATTCCTGCACAGGCTCCGCCGCGGGGTCAGGTTCTACTGTCTTCGCGGGTTCTTCCTTTGCTTTTTTCTGCTTCTTTGCCGTATTTATCTTCTTGTTATTTTCTTTGGGCTTTTTCTCTTCTGTGTGAGCAGTCCCTTTTGCCTTCTTTTGGGATTTGTTTTCCTTCTCGGGCTTGTTGGCTTCTTCTGCGGTCTTTATCTTTTTTGCGTATCCGGGAACGGTCTTTACGTCCGGGATAGAGCCCAGAACCGTTACTCCCAAATATTTCTCTATATCCTCCACCGTGGTCAGCTTATTGTTAAATATAGAGAAAAGTGCGATAACAGCGCAAACCACGAACATGCCTGCAACCGCGCCGAGAATGATGTTCTTTGTCATATTGGGAGAGGAGGGGGTGGTGGAGACAGCGCCAAGCTGCATGATAGCAACGTCCTGAACTCCCAGGATCTCCTTCGCCTTGATTCTGGAAACGTGAGCTGTAGCGTCAGCTAAATGCTTTGCCCTCACGGGATCAGGATCGCTCACCGTAATGTCAACGAAGCGTGTGGTGTTGTTGTCCAGAGAAATCTTTCCTCTCAGAGACTTATAATTGGCTCCGTTTTCGCCCATGCTTTCAAGCACCTGTCTGTACACCTCGTCACTCTGGACCAGGATCTGGAAGTCCTCCTTGAGCGTAGTAGCGCTCTGCAGATCACTTGCCGAGGACTGTATGGTTTGGCTGTTCTGAATGTAAACTCTTGCGGTGGAGCTGTAAGTGGGAGTCACCATTTCGCTGGTGTAATAGTATGCGCCCAGTGCCGCCAGAAGCCCTACGAGAATGATCAGCCAAAGCTTTGACAGAATGCCGTGGAAGAGCTTGGCTACGTCTATCTCTATATCCTGTGTGTTTTCGCTATTTGAGTAGTTTTCTGATTTCACGATTTTTCTCCTGTCCTGTTTTTGAATATTGTCAGAAGTGTGGTCTTGATATCTCTTTGTTTGCAAGGATAAGCCGAGGGTTGATCTTCATTATGGTGTCAGCATATTCTTTGCCGAAATTTGCAGAGATGCACTCATAGCACTGACGCATCTGAGGCGGTCTTTTTTTCGTATCATGGCAGTCGGTGGCAATGACATCCACAAGATTTTCTCGCAAGAGAGCCTTGCATTTGCTTTTGCCGAATACATCCCGTTTCATTACGTATCTGCTGTTCACCTGAATGACCGCGCCCATTTCCCGCAGGCCCCTCACCGCTTCGCAGTCGTTATACAAGTCTTTGTACCGCTCAACGTGAGCAAGTATGGGCTTGTACCCCGCCATAGTAATGAACCTCACGCCGCTTTTGATATTGAAAATATCCGTCCCCGGTGAAAACTCGACCAAAACGTATCTGCTGCCGTTTATGGGCAGATAGGTTCCGTTTTCAAGCTTTTTGGGAATATCACAGCTATAATATATCTCGTTTCCGAGAAAAAAACGCATGTGAGGAAAGTGCTTTTTCAAGTGAAGTGAGGCTTGTGCGAATGTGTCTTTTATGTGTTCCGGGTCAGAGTCCTCGCCGTACACTCCCGTATGCGGAGTGAAGCAAACTATTCCGATCCCCTCACCGCTTGCCTGTTCTGCCATGCGGGTCATTTCCTGAAGAGTACGCGCGCCGTCGTCAATTCCTGCCATCATGTGACAATGAATATCTGCAAAGTCGAGATCGCTTAGCTTCGTTGTCTGTTTGTCCAATGTAAATTCAAGTCCTCTCTGAACTTTATACCATGGGGGAACGGCGAGAATTCTTTCAGAACGCAAATCCACCTCATAATATAATTTCATTTCATTATATCATGTCTTTCCGTGCATTTCAAGACCTTATAAGAAAAAAATAAAAATATTTTAATTTTCGCGCATTATTGACAAAAAACGCTTTTTGTGATAAGATTAATATGTATATCTGTCTGCGAAAGGGAGCGAGTATGAACTTCAAACTGAGAGAAGGCATAAAATACGCCATGTTCGATATGGACGGTACGCTCCTTGATACTATGATGCATTGGCGCACCGTGGGACTTGAATATATGGACGAACGCGGCATCATGCGGGCAACCCCCGAGCTATTCCGTCAGTTTGCTCCTGCCAAGTACACGGGGCAGTACAGAATGTCCTATCAGAATTCGGAGATAGATTTCGGTGTCATCTTTGAAAAGATGGAGAAAAAATACGCCGCGCTCTCACCGCTTACCCCCGGGATCGACGAGACCCTGCGGGAATTTCGAAAAAGAGGTATCAGAATGAGCGTGGTCTCCGCCACTCCCAAGAGTGCCATTGAGATCGCTTTAAAAACTGCGGGCGTATACGAGTTCTTTGATCTGATACTCAGCACAGTCACCGACGAAAACTCGGCGGGGAAGGTGGACTTTGACGCGATCAAAGACAAGCCGTCATTTTATTCGGAGCACGTAAAGCTTTTTGCGCCCGATGCCTTGCCGTCACAGCTTGCGGTTTTTGAAGATAACTGCAACAATCTGCGTGCCGCAAAGGAGGCAGGGTGCTATACGGTAGGATTTTGCGATTACTACCAATCGGGGCTGGGCTGGGACGTTCCCGCATGGTCTGACGAGCTGGTGCCACCCGACTACGAACGCCAAAAGGCTATGCTTGAGGCATATATCGCAAATTATAAGTTTAAGGAATGATCCGCCGTCAGGCGATCTAAAATAAAAAATCCCGGGAGGAGTTAAAAATGAGAACTTTTTCAAAAAAGGCGTTGTCTCTTTTTCTTTGCCTTGTGTTCGTTTGCGGGTGCATAATTCCCGTTTCGGCAGCAGGCAAGAAATTTGCCGACGTTAAGGAAAATCAGTGGTTCTACAGCTACGTAGACTACATGGCAGAAAAGAAGGTTATTCAGGGTCATGACACAGGTCTTTTTGCGCCTAACGATAACGTGAAGCGCAACGAGTTTATCACCATGGTAAACAAGTTGTTCGGTCTGACCGAGGAGGCTGACGTTTCCTTTACCGACGTTCCTGCGACCTCTTGGTACGCGCCTTTTTACAGAGCTGCGTACAAGCAGGGATATCTGCAGAAGGCTTTCGGTAATATCACGGCACAGCAGCCCACAAAGGAGCTGACCCGTGAAGAGGCG
>JAZRTK010000051.1:0-13762 GCA_045651985.1 Eubacteriales bacterium | reverse complement strand
GTATCTCCGAAGAACTTTACCGTATGGTCAAGGTGGAGAACACGGGTCGAATATTTCAGAGCCGCGTCAAGATCGTGGGAGACCATGACCACGGTTATTCCCATGCGGTTGATGTCCTCTATCATTTTATACATATCACGGGTTACACCCACGTCGAGACCCGAAACGGGCTCGTCCAGGAGCAGAATCTTCCCCGCTGCACAAAGGGCGCGAGCCAAAAGTACCCGCTGCTGCTGACCGCCCGAAAGTTCGCGGTAACAGCGGGACGACAGGTGGAAAATTCCCATTTTTTCCATGGCAACCTCGGCTTTTTTCTTGTCTTCGGCTCGGTAGAAGGGGAAGAAGGTGCCCCCAAGACAGCCGGACAGTACCACCTCGCGCACCGAGGCGGGAAAGTCTCTTTGAATTTGTGTCTGTTGAGGTAGATAACCCACCAGATTTTGGGTCAGACCGCTGCCGTAGATTATTTTTCCGTCGGTGGGAGACTTCAGGCCCAAAAGGGCTTTCAGAAGCGTACTTTTTCCCGAGCCGTTTTCGCCCAAAATGCAGAGATAATCCCCCGCGTCTATATGGAAATCGACCTCGCACAGGACCATTCTGCCGTCGTATGCAAGGCAGAGGTCGCGGGTCTCAATAAGGTGAGGTGAGTTGTGGTCGAAATTTATCATGAAAGAGCCTCCGTGAGAGCTTCAAGGTTTCGTTTCATCAGGTCAATATAGGTGACGCCGTCCCGATAGTCCCGCGCTGTGAGCGTGTGGCAGGAGTGGAGGGTCAGTATTTTTGCGCCCGTTTCCTGTGCTATTGACGCGGCCATCCTCTCGTTTGACAGACTTGTTTTGAAGATATATCCTATATTTTCCGTTCGCACAAGGTCGATGATGTCGGCAATTTCGCCTGCCGACGCTTCGGTCTGTTCGTTGCAACCGCTGAATGGCGAGTGTATTGTGAGACCCATGTCGTTGGCAAGATAAGCAAAGGGATTTCGGTCGCCGAGAACAAGCGTTTTTGTTTTCGCCGTTTGCGCAAGAGTGTCAAAACCTGTTGCCAGAGCTTGGAGCTCGGCAATGTATTTTTTTGTATTTGCGCGGTAAATCTCCTCGTTTTTTGGGAAAATCCCGCACAGTGCGTCGCAGATGTCTTGCGTTATTTTAATGGCGTTTTTGGGGGACGTCCACACGTGCTCGTCCTTTTCCGTGTGGCCGTGGTCGCCGTGGTCGGCGGTGTCGAGAAGCTCAGCCGAGTCGGTGATGTTCAGAACTTTCATTTTTCTCTCGCCGGAGCCTAAGACCGTCTCCACCCAGGTCTCGCTGACTCCGCCGATACCGATAAAAAGGTCACATTCATCTATTTTTATACGGTCGTTTGGGGTTGGCTCGTAAGAATGAGCCTCACTGCCCGGCTTTATGAGCATGGTCAGAGTTGCGTCGGTGCCGCGTGTTATCTGACGGGCAAAATCGTATTGCGGAAAGGCAGTGCAAACGATGCTGACGTCGTTCGACGGGCTGTCGGCTGCACAGCCCCAAAGAGTTATAAGCGCGGTGATGACTAATATATAAAATCCTATCTTTTTCATGAATTTTCCTTCTTTTTCTGACATTCGGCGCATTCGCCCAAAAGTATCGACTGCCCTGCCGACACGGAAAATCCGTGGTCGGATGAGATATGGCGCAGCAGTTGGTCGCCAATGTCACATTCAAGGTGCACCACCTGGCCGCATTCCGAACATTTCAGGTGAAAATGGCTGTCGCAGTGTTCGCCTGCAAACTGGTAGAGTCTCTTTGACGTTTCGCGGTCAAAAAAGCAACGCAAAACGCCCGTTCGTTCAAAATTCGAGATTATTCTGTAAAGCGAGCTTTTGCCCGGCAGTTTTATACCCGTTTCCCCGTGTTCCGCTTCAAGTGAGGTCATTACGTCGTCAGCGGTGAACTGGCGGTCGCGGTGAGATCTGAAAAATTCAAGCACGGTATTTTTTCCGTCCGTGTTGTAGCCTGATTTTATCATTTTGCCTCCCAATATGAGAATTGTTCTCATATTGTATCATCCTGACGCTCTGTTGTCAAGATTTTGCGTGCTTTTTCTTGACAGTTTTTTAGGTTTGTGATATATTTATATCGTAAAATACATGAAAGGAACGGAAAACATATATGAAAAAGTTGACGGCACTTCTCTTGGCGCTTCTTTTGACATTTGGTGTGGTGGCGCTTACTGGTTGTGACGACGAGGAAGGAAAGAAGGGCGACAAGGGCGATATTGGAATCGTTGGTAACGATGGCTGGAGCCCCACGTTCAAGCCCTGATGGAAAAGATCTGGAAAGAAATGTACGATGCCGCAAAGGCGGTTTTGAACGCTCGTCAGATCACGGAATACGTGTCTTGCGGCGAGGTGGCGGCGGCAGTCTGCTCAAAGTCCGGCAGAATTTATACAGGCGTGTGCGTTGACACCGCCTGCACCCTTGGTGTATGCGCCGAGCGAAACGCCATTTTCAATATGCTGACCTGTGGTGAGCAGGAGATAGATAAGGTCCTATGTATCATGCCCGACGGATCAAACGGTGCGCCTTGCGGCGCTTGTAGGGAGCTTATGGTACAGCTCATGGCGGACAAATATCAAGACGTTGAGATAATGCAGGACTTTGCTGCTGAACGCATCGTAAAGCTGGGCGATCTGACTCCCGAATGGTGGATAAAATAAAAGGCAGACCGAAAAGGTCTGCCTTTTATTATTTAATGTTGATTATTCCTGCTTGCGTCCCTTGGAAAGGAGAACGTTTACAAGGATACCGAGAATGAGGGAGCAAGCAATAGCCGTGAGAGTAACCTTGCCGATAGACATCGCCATACCGCCGATGCCTGGGATAAGGATGGCGGAAACGGTGAAGAGGTTTGCGTTGTCCTCAAGGTCGACCTTCTGGATCATCTTGAGACCGGAAACCGCGATAAAGCCGTAAAGGGTAATGCAAACGCCGCCCATTACGCAACCGGGAATGGAATCAAGGAATGCAACGAAGGGAGAAACGAAGGAAATAATAACTGTCATGATAGCTGCCGATGTGATAGTTACAACGGAAGCGTTTCCTGTGATAGCTACGCATCCAACGGACTCGCCATATGTTGTGTTAGGGCAACCGCCGAACAGTGCGCCCGCAAAGGAACCGATACCGTCACCAAGCAGTGTGCGGTGGAGACCGGGATCCTCAAGAAGATCGGACTCGATGATAGAGGAGAGGTTCTTGTGGTCGGCGATGTGCTCCGCGAATACAACGAATGCAACGGGAATATACGCTACTGCAACAGTTGCCAGATAGGAAGCGTTGAAGGAGCCAACACCCTTGATGGCTTCAAGGAATGTGAACTCGGGAATAGCAAGGAAGGTGCTCAGACCGACACCCTCGGCAACGAGAGCCTTGAAGGGGGCGAAATCAACGATCATAAGAGCCGTGTTGTCTGTAAGGATACCGATAACGGTAAAGATAATACCAACCGCATATCCTGCCAGGATACCGATTATGAAGGGGATAAGCTTGATCATTTTCTTGCCGTAGGTAGATACAAGAACAACGACGGCGAGTGTGACCATAGCGCAGATGAAGGATACCCAGATGTTAGTTGTCATGATAAAGCCGTTGCCGTCGTGAGCGCCGTAAGAGAATACGTCGTTTACAGCCGCACCCGCAAGGGAGAGACCGATAAGAGCAACCGTAGGACCGATTACAACGGGAGGCATAAGCTTTGCGATCCATTTTACCCCCGCGATCTTAACTATGATCGCGAGAACAACGTAAACGAGGCCTGCAAAAGCCGCACCGATGATGAGACCCAGATAGCCCAGCGCACCGTTACCGACCGCCCCTGCAAATGCAGCGAGCATAGAGCCGATAAATGCGAAGGAAGAACCGAGGAAAACAGGGCTTCTGAACTTTGTGAAGAGTTGGTAAACGATAGTACCTACGCCTGCACCGAAAAGCGCCGCGGAGGCGGTCATACCGTTACCTACGATCGCGGGAACAGCGATGGTCGCAGCCATGATCGCCAGCACCTGCTGAAAAGCGAAGATCAAAAGCTGAGAAAATTTGGGTTTGTCTTTTACACCGTAGACAAGTTTCATTTTTTGTCCGTCCTTTCTCGTGTCGCGCTCATTTTGCAGCCTCGACACATATCGATATTATTCTACCACAAAGGCTAATTCTTGTAAAGGAAAAAAGTGTTTTTTTGACCTTGCCAAAAGATAGAAAATAAGGACGAAAATTTGTTTAATTGTTACAAAATCCAAAATTTATTCACAAAATACCTCAAAAAACAAGGTTGACATTCTTGCCTTTGGGATATATAATGTAAAATGATAAATTTGTTTTCATATATGCAGTGCCCGCGGAGGTGCAAAAATGAAAAAAGACATTCTTGAAAAGATAAGCAGAGATTTTGCTCTTTACTCAAAAGGTCAGAAGCTCATCGCTTCATTTATCCTTGAAAACTACGATAAGGCGGCTTATATGACCGCGGCGAAAATGGGTGCTCTGGTTGGCGTTTCCGAGTCCACGGTGGTACGCTTTGCTACTCAGCTTGGATATGCGGGCTACCCCGAATTTCAACGCTCACTCCGAGAGGTAATTCGGAGCAAGCTGACCTCGGTCCAAAGAATACAGGTCACCAACAGCCGAATCGGCGACGGAGACGTGCTTGAAAGCGTTCTTTCCGCCGACGCGGAGAAGATACGCAGAACCCTTGAGGGCGTTGACCGCCGGTCATTTGCCGAGGCGGTGGACAAGATAGTGGGAGCAAAGAATATTTACATTATCGGTGTCCGCTCGTCGTCTTCTTTGGCCGGATTTCTGAATTTCAACCTTCGCCTTATCTTTAGTAACGTACATTTCGTTCAGACCACCTCGGGCAGTGAAATGTTCGAGCAGCTCATGCACATGGGAGAAGGGGACGTTATGATAGCTATCAGCTTCCCCAGATACTCAAAGAGAATTATTAACGCGGTAGAGTACGCGCGCAACGTGGGCGCGGACGTTATTGCTCTGACCGACAGTCCGTCGTCTCCTATTGCGGAGTACGCAAATCAGCTTCTGACGGCGGAGAGCGACATGGCGTCATTCGTTGACTCGCTTGTGGCGCCTCTGAGCATTATAAACGCCATAATCGTCGGCGTTTCCAGAGTAAAAGGAGAGGAGATCAGCCGACAGCTCGAAAAGCTGGAGGGGATCTGGGACGAATACGAGGTCTATGACAAATCCGGAAAGTAAGAAGATAGCCATAATCGGCGGGGGAGCTGCGGGCATGATGGCGGCAATAACAGCCGCACGTGCAGGCGGTGAGGTCACCCTGTTTGAGAGAAACGACCGTTTGGGCAAAAAGCTCAGGATAACGGGAAAAGGACGTTGCAACGTGACAAACAACTGCGACCTGCAGGAGTTTTTATCAAACGTGCCCGTTAATTCCCGATTTCTCTATGCGGCACTGAACCGATTTGGTACGGACGCCACCATGGCGTTTTTTGAGGAGGCGGGTGTGCCGCTCAAAACCGAGCGCGGAAAGCGCGTCTTCCCCGTTTCCGATAAGGCAGAGGACGTTGTTTCGGCTTTGAAGGAACAATGCCGCATGGCAGGCGTACGCGTAATTTACGATCGGGTCCGCGGGCTTATAATTGAGGACGGCGTGATAAAAGGTGTATCAGCGGGCAAAAATTACGATTTTGATGCTGTCATCGTCTGCACGGGCGGTAAGTCCTATCCCCGAACGGGCTCGGACGGCGACGGCTACGAATTTGCAAAGGCTGCGGGTCACACCGTGACTAAAATTCTGCCCTCCCTCGTGCCTATCGTTGAGGACGGCAGGCTCTGCGCCGCAATGCAGGGACTTTCTCTGAAAAACGTTCAGTTGACTATCGTTGAAAAAACAAGCGGGAAGGCTGTTTTCCGCGATTTCGGCGAGATGATGTTTACCCATTTCGGGCTTACGGGACCGCTGGTGCTCAGCGCGTCGGCGCATATCCACGACATTGAGCGCGGAAAATATTTGGCGGAGATAGACTTAAAGCCTGCTCTTGACGAAAAGACTCTGGACAATCGGATCCTGAGCGATTTTGCGGAGTTTAAAAACAAGGATTTTGCAAATTCTCTGGGCAAATTGCTTCCCCAGAAGATGATAGACACGGCGGTACGCCAAAGCGGGATCGCGCCCGACAAAAAAGTCAATTCGGTAACAAAAGAGGAACGAGCGACGCTGGTGCATCTTTTAAAGCATTTTACAGTACCGCTTCTCGGGTTCCGCCCCATTGATGAGGCGATAATTACCTCGGGCGGTGTTTCGGTCAAGGAGATAAACCCGAAAACCATGGAATCAAAGCTGGTCGCGGGTCTGTATTTTGCGGGCGAGGTCATTGACGTTGACGCATATACGGGCGGATTTAATTTGCAAATTGCTTTTTCAACTGCGGTTTTGGCAGGTGAATCGGCGGTTTGGTCATGAAACGGAATGGAGAGTATTATGATTAACATAGCTATTGACGGACCCGGCGGAGCGGGTAAAAGCTCTGTTGCAAAGGCGGTCGCAAGCCGTCTTGGAATAATCTACGTTGACACGGGCGCTCTTTACCGCACCGTGGGTTATTACGTTCGAAAAAAGAACGTTGATCCTCACGACGCCGAGGGCGTTGCGGCTCTTTTGCCCGAAATAGATCTCGAAATTAAATTCGAAGACGGTAGCCAGTGGGTATACCTCAATGGCGAAAATCCGGGCGATGCTATACGTACACCCGAAATGTCTATGTACGCTTCTGCCGTGTCGGCAATTCCCGCGGTCCGAGCGTTCCTGCTTGACACACAAAGAAATATTGCGGCGAAAAACAGCGTTGTCATGGACGGCCGCGACATAGGAACGGTCATTCTGCCAAACGCCGACGTGAAGATCTTCATGTTCGCGTCCCCCGAGGCAAGAGCAAAGCGCAGATTTATCGAGCTTCAGGCAAAGGGACAGGACGTAAAATACGAGGACGTTCTCGCCGAGATGAACGAGCGGGATTCAAACGACCGCAACCGCGCAACGGCACCCGCCGTTCCCGCACAGGACGCTGTAATGTTCGACAACTCCGACATTGACCTTGAGGGCAGTATTAGTTACGTTATCGACCTCGTTCGTCAAAAATGCGGGGATAAGCTGTAACAAAAGCACCCCGAAATCCGTCTATATATTAGGAGAGAAAGATGAGAACGTCTTATAAGATAATTTACCGAACCTTGGCGCCGCTTTTGAAAGTGCTTTTCAGAGTGCACGGCTACGGAAAAGAAAACGAACCGCCTGCGGGCACCTCTTTTGTGGTCTGTGCCAATCACATAAGCGAGCTTGACCCTATCTGCATAAATATCGTTCTGGGCAAGACCGAGCCTTATTACATGGCAAAAGCGGAGCTTTTTAAAATTCCGCTCCTTCGCGGACTTTTAAAGAACATTTTCCACGCTTTCCCCGTAAGGCGCGGCGGCAGCGACCTTGCGGCTATCCGCAAAACGGGCGAGATACTGTCAGAGGGCGGCTGCATCGGTATTTTCCCCCAAGGAACACGGTGCCGAGGGGTCGAAATTGAGGACACAGAGTTTAAAACGGGCGCGTCGCTTATCGTTGCCAAAAATCAGGCGGACGTTCTTCCCGTCAGAATCGTGATGAAGAAAAACCGCTGGTGTCTCTTCCGCAGGATAGACATTTACGTAGGCGAATTGATAAAATTTGAGGAGCTGGGATATGACAAGAGCGACCGCGACTCGTACGTCAAGATGGCGCAGATAATAAAGGAAAAAATTTGCCGGCTTGGCAAATGATCTTGAAAGGAGCATCATGGCAGAGGTCATAATAGCAAAAAACGCAGGTTTCTGCTTTGGTGTAAAGCGCGCCACCGATACCCTGGAAGCGGCGGTGAACGCGTCCGTGCCCGGCAGAAAAATATACACTCTCGGACATCTTATACATAACGATACATACAATCGCTCTCTTGCCGAGCGCGGCGTTATAACTATCGGCGAGGAGGACATTGAGCGAATCGCCTCGGAAAGTACGAAGGACGCGCCCGCAACCGTATTTATCCGCGCTCACGGAATCACGGCGGAGCTTGACGCGCTCCTTGCAAAATGCAAGGAGGAAAACCCCTATTTTGAGGTGGTTGACTGCACTTGCCCGTATGTGAAAAAGATCCACAGGATAGCCGATGAGAATGGCGGAGAGGGCAAAATTTCCATTGTTCTGGGCAACCGCGACCACCCCGAGGTCAAGGGCATCGTGAGCCATTTTAGAGGCGAATGTCACGTCTTTGGGTCGGCTGACGGGATTGAAGCTTATTTTGACGGTGAAAACAGGGATAATCTGAGCAAAATCACCAACAATTCGCCCGTAATAGTGGCGCAAACAACTCAAAAATTGTCGGAATGGCACAAAAGTCAAAAAGTTCTGAAAAAACTCTGTACAAATCCGATAATTTTTGATACAATATGCAGTGTGACTGAAACGAGACAGACCGAGGCAAAAGAGCTTGCACAAAGGTGCGATCTGATGATCGTCATCGGCGGAAAAGACAGCTCAAACAGCGCAAAGCTTGCCGAGATCTGCCGTGCGGTCTGCCCCGAAACGTATTGGATACAAGACGTCTCGGACATCGAAAATTTGCAAATTTCACCCGAAAAACGGGTTGGAATAGCCGCAGGTGCTTCAACACCCGCAGGCATAATAGAGGAGGTATACAACAAAATGAGCGAAAATTTTGAAGCAATGCTCGAAGAATCACTTAACAAAACTTTAAATACAGGTGACACCGTTACCGGATACGTTACATCAGTATCCAACGCCGAGATCCAGCTTGATATCGGATACAAGGTCACCGGCATTATCAAGGCCGAGCAGATCACAGACGATCCTTCTGTAAATTTGAAGGAAATGTTTAAGGTGGGCGACGAAGTTGAAGCTTTCGTTATCCGCGTAAGTGACATCGAGGGAATCGCAGAGCTCTCCAAGAAGAGAACCGATTCCGACAAGTGCTGGAAGGAGATCGAGCTTGCTCTTGAAAGCAAGGAGATCCTTGAGGGCAAGGTGATTGAGGCAGTCAAGGGCGGCGTTATCGTTCTTGCAAACAACAACCGCGTATTCATTCCCGGTGCGCACACAGGTATCCGCCGCGACGGAGATCTCTCCGTTCTGGTCGGTCAGACCGTCAGGTTCAGAGTTATCGAGGTCAAGGGTCGCCGTGCTTACGGCTCTATCCGTGACGTTGCCCGCGAGGAGAGACAGGCAAAAGAGGCTGCTTTCTGGGCAACAGTTGAAGAGGGCAAGCAGTACACGGGTACTGTTAAGAGTATGACAACATACGGCGCGTTCGTTGATATCGGCGGCGTTGACGGTATGGTACATATCACCGAGCTGTCCTGGAAGAGAA
Source organism: Eubacteriales bacterium (assembly GCA_045651985.1). Classification (GTDB taxonomy): domain Bacteria; phylum Bacillota; class Clostridia; order Oscillospirales; family CAG-272; genus SIG710. Next base: position 4,347 of record JAZRTK010000051.1, on the reverse strand, counting down.
TCAAGTCCCCCGCAGAAGTAGTTGCTATCGGCGACACCATCGACGTTTACGTAAAGGCTCTTGACGTTGAGAAGAAGAGAATCTCTCTCGGCTACAAGACGGAGGCTACAAACCCCTGGAAGATCTTTGCTGACAAGTATGCTGTAGGCGACGTTGCTCCCGTTAAGATCGTTTCCATGATGCCCTTCGGTGCATTTGCTGAGATCGTTGACGGCGTAGACGGACTTATCCACATCTCCCAGATCGCTCTCGAGAAGATCGCAAAGCCTGCTGACGTTCTTGAGATCGGTCAGGTTGTTGACGCGAAGATCACGGAGATCGATTTTGAGAACAACAAGGTAAGCCTTTCTATCCGCGCACTCCTTGAGGAGGCAAAGGCGGCTGAAGAGGCTATGCCCGCAGAGGAAGCTGTCGAAGAGGCTGTTGAGGCAACAGACGCTGAATAATTTTTGAAAACACAAATCACGGGGACCCGATCTCGGGTCCCCGTTTTTTCTCTTTTTATCTTGACTTTTCGCCCTTTGCGTGGTAAAATTATCGGCAAACGGCAACGATTGCCCATTTTTCCGAACGGAGACTTTTTGACCATGGTCGACAACAAATTTTATACCATAGATTTTCATTGCCACGTGTATCCCGCAAAGATCGCGCAAAAAGCGGCTCACGCTACGGGTGATTTTTACGGCGAGGGAGTGAACGGAGAGGGGACTTTAGAGGACCTGTTGATGACCTCGGAGCAGTCGGGCACCGATTTTTTCGTTATCCAGTCGGTGGCGACCACACCACACCAGGTGCACAGCATAAACCGTTTCATATCCGAGCTGGCGAGAGAAAATTCCGACAGAACTCTCGGCTTTGGGGCTATGCACCCCGAAAGCGAGGATATTGACGGAGATTTTGACGAAATGCTTGAACTCGGTCTGAAGGGGGTGAAGATACACCCCGACATTCAAAAATTTGCCTTGGACGACAAGAGATGCGAGCGAATTTACGCACGCTGTCAGGATGCGGGGATCCCGATTTTGATACACACGGGGGATTACCGCTACGATTATTCAAATCCTAACCGCGTCATTCCCGTTTTGAAGGCTTTTCCGAAATTGAAAGTGGTTGGCGCACATTTTGGCGGCTGGTCTGTGTACGACGAAGCAAGTCGCGCCCTTTGCGACTTCGAAAACGTTTACGTTGACTGCTCCTCGTCCATGCAGTATCTGACAGACGAGCAGACGGTGGAGATAATGAACCGCTACGGAACAGAAAAGATACTTTACGGTACCGATTACCCCATGTGGTCACCCGCAAAGGAGATAGAGCATTTTATGGCTTTGCCATTGACGGACGCGCAGAGACTTTCAATACTGTCCGGCAACGCGAAAAGATTGCTTGACCTCAAATAATAAACCAAACGGGAGGCGTGCGCTTCCCGTTTTTGTAGTCGTTTTGTTAATTTTCTTCCATATATAGTGCCAATTTCTGCTCCGTTGCACAAAAAATCAAAAAAATCCAAAAAAACTATTGACAAGAAGGTCAAATAGTGGTAGAATAATTCTACCTCTGCATGAGGGCTTTTTTGTTGTGCAAAGAAAAAGGACAAGCTTTTTCCTTCTTTGTATTGCAAAATATCGGACTTTGGCGCCAAATCCTTCGGGATTCAAGGTCCTGCCGGCATCAGAGGGAGGTACACGGCCGTCTTGTGACGGCAAATAATTAAGAATTGGGAGGTGCCGAAATCATGGCTAATGATGCAAGAGTCAAGATCACTCTCGTTTGCTCCGAATGCAAGCAGAGAAACTATGACACAAAGAAGAACAAGAAGAATGACCCTGACAGACTTGAAATGAATAAGTTCTGCCGCTTCTGCCGCAAGCACACTCTTCACAAAGAGTCTAAGTGATAGGGAAGGGGAAACAAAATGGCTACAAAGAATTTTAACAAAATTGCCTGCTTGATTCTCTCTCTCGTGCTTGTATTTGTTCTCTCCTCTGTAAGCGTATTCGCAACAGAGGCAGCCGACACAACCGTTGACACGGTCGATGTTGCTGATACCGACGATACCGCTGCGCCCGATGCTGCGGACGGCGAAGCAGCCCCCGCTGATACCGAGGATTCCGATAAAGCGGATGACACGGCAGAGGTTGCTGACGGCTCCGATAAGGCCGACGACACAGCGGCTGATACGGAAGGCGACACAGAGACAACAGGCGACACAAAGAAAGAGTCTAAGAAGCTCACAACAGGTGAGATCGTAAGCATCGTTATCACACTCGTTATCGTTATTGTTGCAGTAGTTTACTGCATCAAGAACAGAGTAAAGGTTGCAAAGTTCTTCCGCGAGTGCAGAAGCGAAGTAAAGAAGATCACCTGGACACCTAAGAATCAGGTTGCAAAGAACACGTTCGTTGTTATCGTTGTGGTTATTATCGCGGCGATCTTCATCGCAATTCTCGACCTGCTCTTCTCGACAGGTGTAGGTCTTCTCGGAAATCTCTGAGGTAGATTTAAATGAGCGATATCAATGAAATGAACGTCGGACCGAGATGGTATGTGGCGCACACCTATGCCGGTTACGAGAACAAGGTTATGACCAACCTTGAGAAAATCATTGAAAATCGGGGACTGGGTCACTTGATCTATGATATCAGAATCCCCACGGAAACCATCGTAGAAAAGAACGGCGACGAGGAAAAGGTCACCGAGGTCAAGATCTTCCCCAGCTATGTGCTGGTCAAGATGACTATGACCGAAGAGAGTTGGCACGTCGTTCGCAATATCACGGGCGTTACGGGCTTTGTTGGTCCCGGATCCCGCCCTACTCCCCTGTCTCAGGCGGAGGTCGATGCGCTGAACCTTGAAGGTGAGCACAAAGAGGAAAAGCTCAAGTTCAACGTCGGCGACGCGGTTACGGTTTCCGCAGGTCTTTTCGAGGGCTACACAGGTACTGTGCAGTCTATTTCGGACGATCTTAAAAAGGTTACGGTACTCGTTCAGAGAGGTCGCCGTGACATTCCCGTTGAGCTGGACGCAACTGACGTTAAGCTCGCACAGTAAAGGGCGCATAAAGCCAATATGTGCTCCCGCAACGCTTGTCGTTGCACAGTACGTGGGAGGGAGAAAAATTCTTTAATTCTCCCGTATTCATTACCACATTGGAGGTGTAATTAACTATGGCAAAGAAAATACTCGGTTACATTAAGCTTCAGCTGCCTGCAGGTAAGGCTACTCCTCAGCCTCCCGTAGGTCCCGCACTTGGTCAGTACGGCGTTGCAATTCCCGTATTTACAAAGGAATTCAACGAGAGAACCAAGAAGGACATCGGTCTTATTATCCCTGTTGTTATCACGGTATACGCAGACCGTTCCTTCTCCTTCATCACAAAGACTCCCCCTGCCCCCGTTCTTATTAAGAAGGCTTGCGGTATCGAAACAGCATCCGCAGTTCCTAACAAGACAAAGGTAGCAAAGATTACCAAGGAGCAGGTTCAGAAGATCGCAGAGACAAAGATGCCCGACCTCAACGCAGCTTCTCTGGAGGCGGCTATGAGCATGGTTGCAGGTACAGCCCGCAGCATGGGTATCACTGTTGAAGACTAAGGGGGTAGTGTAAAATGGCAAAAGTAGGAAAGAAGTACGCAGAAAGCGCTGCTCTCATCGAAAAGAGCAAGCTCTATGATCCCGCTGAGGCAGTTGCACTCGTTTGCAAGACTTCCAAGGCTAAGTTTGATGAAACTATTGAAATTCACGTTCGTCTGGGCGTTGACTCCCGTCACGCAGACCAGCAGGTCCGCGGTGCTATCGTTCTCCCTAACGGAACAGGTAAGACCGTAAAGACTCTCGTTATTACCAAGGGTGACGACAAGGTCAAGGCGGCTCTTGACGCCGGCGCTGACTACGTTGGTGCTGAAGAGTACGTTCAGAAGATCACAAAGGAAAACTGGTTCGACTTCGACGTTGTTATCGCAAGCCCCGATATGATGGGTCTTGTGGGCCGTCTTGGTAAGGTGCTCGGTCCTAAGGGACTTATGCCTAACCCCAAGGCAGGTACCGTAACTCCCGACGTTGCTCGTGCAGTTACCGAAGCTAAGGCAGGTAAGATCGAATACCGTCTTGATAAGACGAACATCATTCACTGCCCTATCGGCAAGGCTTCATTTGGTGAGGCTAAGCTTCAAGAAAACTTTGATGCACTCATGGGTGCTATTATCAAGGCTAAGCCCGCTTCCGCAAAGGGACAGTACATTAAGAGCTGCGTTCTCGCATCTACAATGGGCCCCGGCGTTAAGGTCAACCAGGCTAAGCTCGGCTAATCAAATGCTTTTTGGGAGGCTGTCACATTTGTGGCAGCCTTTTT
>JAZRTK010000050.1:0-51295 GCA_045651985.1 Eubacteriales bacterium | reverse complement strand
GAGGTATGGGTAAGTGCTGCGTTTCCGGTTGCGGTGAAATCGCAATGGACGAGGAGAACAAGAAGTTCACACTCGCAGGCAAGACATACGTTGAGGGTGATTATATCTCCATCGACGGTTCCACAGGTAACATTTACGACGGTATGGTTCCCACAGTTGACGCAGAGATCTCCGGTAACTTCGGTACTATCATGGGCTGGGCTGACGAGTTCCGTACACTTAAGGTTAGAACAAACGCTGATACTCCCGCTGACGCAAAGAAGGCAAGAGAGCTTGGTGCTGAGGGTATCGGTCTCTGCCGTACAGAGCACATGTTCTTCGAAGCAGACAGAATCGCGGCATTCCGTGAGATGATCTGCTCCGACACAGCAGAGGAAAGAGAAGTTGCACTTGCAAAGATCCTTCCTTACCAGCAGTCCGACTTCGAGAAGCTCTACGAGGCTCTCGAGGGCAACCCCGTTTGCATCAGATTCCTTGATCCTCCCCTCCACGAGTTCGTTCCCACAACTGAGGAAGACATCGCGATCCTCGCTAAGGCACAGGGCAAGTCTGTTGAGGACATCAAGAACATCATCACATCTCTCCACGAGTTCAACCCCATGATGGGTCACCGTGGATGCCGCCTCGCTGTAACATATCCCGAGATCGCAAAGATGCAGACATCCGCTGTTATCCGTGCGGCTATCAATGTTCAGAAGGCTCATCCCGACTGGAACGTTCGTCCCGAGATCATGATTCCTCTGGTTGGAGACGTTAAGGAGCTTAAGTACGTTAAGTCCGTAGTTGTTGCAACAGCTGACGCTGAGATCGCTTCTGCAGGTGCTAAGCTTGAGTATGAGGTTGGTACGATGATCGAGATTCCTCGTGCATGCCTTACCGCTGACGAGATCGCTGCAAACGCAGACTTCTTCTGCTTCGGTACAAACGACCTGACCCAGATGACATACGGCTTCTCCCGTGACGACGCAGGTAAGTTCCTCAACGCTTACTACGATACAAAGATCTTCGAGAACGATCCTTTCGCTCGTCTTGACCAGACAGGTGTTGGTAAGCTGATGAACATGGCAATCACTCTCGGCCGCCCCGTAAACAAGAACCTCCACGTAGGTATCTGCGGTGAGCACGGTGGTGACCCCACATCCGTTGAGTTCTGCCACAAGATCGGCCTCGACTATGTATCCTGCTCTCCTTTCCGTGTACCGATCGCTCGCCTTGCAGCAGCACAGGCAGCTATCAAGGGCTAATTGATAGGGAATAGCTGAATAAACAAAATTATCCGCCCGAAGAAATTCGGGCGGATTTTTTGCGGTCGGATTGCAAGCTGTGCCTCTTTGTGATATAATTACCTCAAACACATTGCTCACGGACGAAGGCACCTACAAAATATATATCCGAGCAGACTGTAAAAAGGAAGGTATTATATGAAAAATAAACTTAGCGGTCGTTTCTGGCTGGCCCTGACCATTTTTAGCTTGATGGGGCAGGTGGCATGGGTCGTTGAAAATATGTATTTCAACGTCTTTATCTACAAGATGTTTAACGCCTCTGCATCCGACATCTCTGCCATGGTGACTGCCTCTGCCGTTACCGCCACCCTAACCACCATTTTCATGGGTGCGCTGTCGGACAAGATCGGAAAACGGAAATTGTTTATATGCGGCGGATATATCCTGTGGGGCATTTCAATATTCTTATTCGTGCTGTTGCGAGAGGACTTTATCAGCAAGACGTTCGCTTTCATGGGCACGGCCGCCGCCGTGGGCATCAGTTTGACTATCATTCTTGACTGCCTTATGACGTTTTTTGGCTCTACTGCCAACGATGCGGCGTTCAATGCCTGGCTGACGGACTCCGTGGACGGAGAAAAACGTGGTGCGGCAGAGGGAATCAATGCTATGATGCCTCTTGTCAGCATCCTCGCGGTATTTGGCGGATTCATGTTTTTCGACCTTGACAAGGCGGCTTCTTGGTCGCTTATATATACCATTATCGGTGTTTTAGTGACCGCCGTCGGCATTCTCGGATTCTTTATTATAGAAGAACCCGAAATGCAGAGTGTGGAGGGGTCATATTTGGGTGGAATAATTTATGGCTTTCTTCCGAAAACCATCGCCGCAAACAAGAGGCTGTACGCATCTTTGCTGGCTTTCATTATTTTCAATATCTCCATTCAGATATTCATGCCGTATCTGATCATCTATTATGAAGTGTCTCTCGGAATGAAGGACTACGTGCTGATAATGGCTCCCGCAATTATCGTTGCATCTGTGGTCACAGCACTCTGGGGCAAGGTGTATGATAAACGCGGATACTCCTTTTCCGGTGTCATCGCGCTCATAAGTTTGCTGATCGGATATGCCGTGCTCTTCCTGACCCGCGCCACGCTGCCCGTATTTATCGGCTCGCTCTTGATGATGAGCGGATACCTTTGCGGAATGGCGGTCTTTGGCGCATTCATACGAGACAATATCCCCGAGGGTATGTCGGGCAGATTTCAGGGAGTGAGAATATGCTCCCAGGTTCTGATTCCCGGTATTGTGGGGCCCATGATCGGCAAGAAAATACTTGAAAACGCCGAGACCGTTATCGGCAACGACGGCACTGCCTCTTTCGTTCCCAACGCAAACATTTTCCTTGCCGCCGCTGTTGTCGCCATATTCGTTTTGCCTTTGTTTTTAAAGATCAAGGACAGATAAACAAAATTATTCCCCGCCGAATAGGCGGGGAATTCTTATGCCTTGAAAATCGGCTGATGTGAGACGGTCAAAAAGTTGTTTTTCTTTCTAAGCCTTGCAAAGGTGAAGGGTTTGTGATATACTATGTAGAGAATTTTGCCCTCGTGGCAGTCAACTATGGAGTTTTAATATGAAGCAACTGTTTACCCAGTACGCGGGGTTGAAAAAGGAAATATACATTCTGTTCGTCGGAAAGCTCGTTACTGCAATGGGCTCATTTGTGTGGCCTATGCTTACCTTCTTTCTGACAACGAAGCTGGGTCTGTCAGACGGCACGTCCACCCTGCTTATCGCTACCGCTTCCGTGCTTTCCTTTCCCGCTGCGCTTTTTGGCGGCAAGCTTGCGGACCGATTCAGCCGCAAGAACATAATCATTATCTTCGATTTTCTGACGATCAGCCTGTATTTTCTTGCCGCGGTGCTGCCGCTTACGATCTTCACCGCCGCAATTCTGTTCCTCGCAGGTCTTTTTCAGACCATTGAGTCACCTGCTTACGATGCCTTGAATGCTGATTATTCAACCTCCGCACAGCGCGAGAAGGCTTACTCTCTTTCTTATTTGGGCTTTAATTTGGGCTATATTGTGGGTGCGGGAGTTGCTGGTATTTTGTTTGAAAAATTCATTCGTCTTGCCTTTTGCATCAACGGTCTGTCGATCCTCGTTTCCACCGTGTTGATAATCTTTTTTGTGCATCCGAGGAACGCCGTTTCGCAGGATGCGGAGATGATGAGCGAAAGTTACAGCGAGTACGAGCTGCCCGTGGACGAAAAGATATCCGTTTTGACAATCATTCGTCAGCGCCCCGTGCTACTGTATATGCTTTTGGTGGGCTGTTTTGCCTCAATGCCCTCAAATCTTGTGGGCATACTGCTTCCTTTGCAGCTAAAGGACGCAATGGGCGAGGCGGGCGCCACGATATACGGATATCTGAACTCCCTCAACGGCTTTGTGGTCATACTTTTCACGCCAATATTCACCGTCCTGTTGAGGCGGCTGACCGAGATCCCCAAAACTGTTCTCGGACTTTTATTGTTCGTTGCGGGCATCGGATTTTTCTCGCTTAACACAGCTGTAGCCGTGCTTTTTGTGGGAATGTTCGTATTTACTCTGGGCGAGGTCATCACGGTGCTCGGAAATAATCCTTATACCTCCCGCCGCGTTCCCGCCTCTCACAGAGGCCGTATCGGCGGTATCACCACCGTGATCTATTCGCTTTTCTCCTCTTTGACTCAGTATTTTATCAGCTTTATGTTGATCGCCTCCGCGAGCAACTACTACTTGATCTGGACTGTCTTTATTGCCTGCGGTCTTGTGGCTGCGGTGCTGTACGGCTTCTTGTATCTGCCCGACAAGCGGACCTTCCCAAAGCTTTACGAAAAGTGACGGACCGCGAAAAGGTCATTCTCAAAATCGAAAGATCCCCTCGGAGAATTTTCTCCGAGGGGATTTTTTGAAACCTCTTTTATTTTGGGGCATAATATGGTATAATAAGACGTAAATTCTACAATCAAGGAGTAAAGAAATGGCTTGGTATGACGAGGCTGTATTTTATCATATATATCCGATAGGAATGACGGGTGCGCCGCGGCAAAATTCTTACGGCGAGCCTGTGCACAGGCTGAATAAGCTGCTACCCTGGATAGCTCATATAAAGGAGATCGGGTGCAACGCGCTTTACATCGGGCCCCTTTTTGAGTCGGTAGGACATGGTTACGAGACCACCGACTACAAAAAGCTGGACAGCCGACTCGGTACAAACGAGGATCTGACCAACTTTGTTTCGGAATGTCACCGCGCGGGTATCCGCGTTATCTTTGACGGTGTTTTCAACCACACGGGGCGCGATTTCTTTGCGTTTCGGGATATCAAGCGGAACAGAGAAAGCTCAAAATACAAAGATTGGTACTGCAACGTCAATTTCTACGGAAACAACTCGTTCAACGACGGATTTTCCTATGAAAACTGGGGCGGGTATGACCTGCTTGCAAAGCTTAATCAGCGCAACGGTGCGGTAAAGGACTACATTTGCGACGTTATCCGCTTTTGGGTAAAGGAGTTTGACGTTGACGGAATACGCCTTGACGCGGCTGACGTAATGGATTTTGACTACATGAAGGCGCTTCGAGGTGTGGCAAATGAGGTAAAACCCGATTTTTGGCTTATGGGCGAGGTCATTCACGGAAATTATTCCCGCTGGGCAAACGACGGCACGCTCCACTCCGTAACCAACTATATGCTCCACAAGGCGCTCTATTCCGCTCACAATGACCGCAATTATTTTGAGGTGGCGCACACAATAAAGTACGTTGACAGCATGGTGGGAAAGGACATGAGGCTCTACACCTTCGTTGACAACCACGACGTTGAGCGTATCTACACCAAACTGCAAAACAAGGCGCATTTTGCGCCCGTACACGTTATGCTCTATACCTTGCCCGGGATTCCGTCAATATATTACGGCTCGGAATTTGGCATTGAGGGCAGAAAGGAGCGCGGCTCGGACGATTCTCTGCGGCCTGCGCTCTGTTACGACGAGTACAAGGACTATGTAAAGACAAATCCCTGCACGGCGCTTATTGCGGCGCTGGGAAAGATCCGCCAAAGTACCCCCGCGCTTGTCTACGGCGATTACAGGGAGCTGGAGCTGAGGAACACTTGTTTTGCCTACGAGCGAGTGCTTGACGGAAGGTCCGTGATCGTCACGGTAAATAACGGCGACGGGGACGCAGAAATGAATCTTCCTTGTACCTCGTGCTCAAAATACGTTGGTGCGCTGACGGGTGAGCAAGTAACGGTAAACGGCGGGCGTATTCGGGTGATGATGCCCGCGAATTTCGGCGAGATATGGCTCCCCGAGGGCGAGTTTGTACGAGATTTTGCGACTGTGAAGATTGAGAAAAAGCCTAAGGTGGAAATTGCGGCAGAATTCGAAAAGACCGAGCCCGAAAAGCCTCGCGAGGAAAAGAGATCTCCTAAAATAACCGTTGACCTGAATAAGCCTTACGAGGAGATGACGGTGGAGGAGCTTCAAGCGGCGATCCTTGAAAAAATGGCGAAAAACGGCCCCGTTACCGACTATATGTTAGGTACGGTGCGTGAAAACACCCACCACGGTTCGCTTTTAACTTGGGTCAAGAGCTTTAATTGAAAATGCAAGCGAAAACCCCGCCGAAATGAACGGCGGGGTTATTTTTATTCAATGGTTATCTTGTCAAGCAGGAGGAAGCCGTTGCTGTAACGCGTCTCGTCCATGGCGAATTTTACGGGGGTGTCGCCCTCAAACAGACCTACGAGCAGGGAATACTCACCCGCCTTCACGCCTTCAAGCTCAAGTCTCATGCGGCAGTCTACCGATTTTGATGGGAGCCAGTTTTCGTTATCCACATTGTCGCAGAAAACGGTGATGCACTTGCCACAGGGATCCTCAAGCACTACTTTTGCAAAAAAAGTGTGGTAAGCTCTTGAAAATCCCTTGTTTTCTACGTTTAATGTCAGAACGGGGCAGGTTCCCTCAACAACGGGAGGCAGGGTGAAGCCGTTGATAAAATACCAATAGCCTAAACGGTTTGCAAGGTAGCGGTGGAGGTTTTCTTGCTCTGCGTACCACTTTGAAACGTGCCCGTGGAAGCCTGCATAGGTCGCCTGTGTGCCGCGCAAAGCCTCGATGTGGCGGAAGCCGCCGCCAAAACGCTCGGGAGTGCCCGAGTAGCAGTAATGCTCAAATTCAAGGTCCACGGGGGCTTCATTTTTGAACATATCGAAAAGATCGGGACAGCAAAGGGTGTCGTAGCCCATTTTATTTGCGTAATATTCTACGTTTATAGAGTCGTCACGGATTCCCATATCAAGCGCACGGCAGTAGTCTGCAAACAGCTTGCATTTTTCGCCGGCGTGTCGCAAAAGGTCGTCGTTTACGATGACGCGGGTATTTTTAAAATGTCTTGCGTGAAGGTCAACATGCCATTTCAGAACCTCGTAGGCAAAGACTTTACCCGAACCCATGTGGGTGTGACCCTCGCCCCAGGTGCCAAGCGTTCCGATGTCAATAGTCTCAACGAAATCCTGCCCATCGAATTTTCTTTCGCACTCTGCCATGAAGCGGTCCAGATATTTGCAAAAAACGGGGTCGCCGTAGTCCGGCTCAAGCGCTTCAACTGTGCGTTCGCCCTCAGTCTTTGTGACGGCGGTATATCGGGCACCCTTCTTAAAGACCCAGTCGGGTGTGGCATTGTACTGAGGTCCCTCGTAGGTGCAGAAGCGGAACATGAACTTGTACCCCGCTTTGCCGTATTCCTCGATTATTTTGTCGATATACGCCCAGTCGTAAATTCCCTCGTCCTTTTCAATATCCACCCAGTCGATGCGCAGGTAGAGAAAGGGCATCCCTGGTATATGGGCGATATCCGCGGGACCGCTCAGCTCGTCGCGGTAGGTCGGGCGTCTTAAGCCGTTGTCAATAAAATGAAGATACCATCCCTTGTGGGGGTTCTGTATCACGGTCTTGTCATCCGCAAATCTTCTCAGATCGCGGTAAAAACTCTCGTTTGAACGGGTTATAAGCTTTACGTTCGTCATAACATGACCTCCGATATTAGTGCTGAACCAATTATAAGCCTTGCTTATTTTTTTGTCAAGTGAAATGGGGTTTTTCTTGCAAAAATGGTGAATTCATGATACAATATAAAAGAATGAAATAGTCGCTTTTGACGGCGGAACGGAGTTTTTATGAAAAAGATACTTTACTTGACGTTTGTGGTGGTCCTTGCAGCGGGGCTTTCTCTTTGTCTTTTTTCCTGTTCAAAGGGAAACGGCGTCAAAACGCCCTCGGACGGCACACAGCAGACGAGCGGTGCGGCGGGAACCGAGGACCTTGATAGTGTGCCTGACACGGATCCCGATACGAGCGCCGATACGGAGGCTGACACTCCCGTAGTCGAGCCCACACCCGAGGGAGTCTACGTTACGGGTGTGAACGTAAACGGTCTTGAGGACCCCAACAATTTCTGGAAGCTGATGACGGCTCCCAAGGTCTTACAGAGCAAGGAGACGTACGAGAATATCCGATCGCAGGGCTTTGACCACGTGCGCATTCCCGTGCCCTTCCATTCTTATTACATAGCCGAGAGCGACAGTTTGGACGAAACGAAAATGGCGGTGGTGGACACGGCTATCGATCTGGCATTGGAGCAGGGACTGGGCGTCATGCTTGATCTACACGGCTGGTACGAGATCGACCCCACAAATGCCGAAGATAACGCAAAATTCAAGGCAATATGGCGTCTTGTTTCCGAGCGCTATCAGGACAAGCCCGAGGCGCTTATGTTTGAGCTGATGAACGAGCCTCACTTTAAAAAGAATACGGCAACCCTTATGAACTTTGAGATGGAAGTGGTCGAGATCATTCGCGCCACCAACCCCACGCGATTGATCCTCTGCGCGGGGCCCGACGCAAATCAGGCATGGAAGCTAAACGAGGTGAACCTGCCGAACGATCCCAATCTTGCTGTTGCCGTCCACGTTTATAATCCGGGTGATTTTACTCACCAAGGACAGGTCTGGGCGGGTCACGAGGCAGGGAAGCAGGTGCGCCTGACCGAGGCGCATATTGGTACGCTCAAGTGGGACTTGGAAGAGATAGAGAAATTTATTGACAGAACGGGAGTGCGCGTGGTGCTCAACGAAACGGGTATGAACGTGGCTCTTGCCGACGAGGCTGACACTGACCGATATATAAGGATCATCTCGAAATTCTGCCGCGACAACGGGATCCCGTTGGCGTGGTGGAGCTACGATGGCGGCGATTTTGCTCTTTATGCCAATGGAAAATGGCGGACGAAGGTGCTTGACGCGCTGTTCCTCAGATAAAAACAGACCCGCATCGGAGCACCTGCTCTACAGCAGGAACGCCGATGCGGTTTTTTATCGTCTTCTTCTCCTTCTGCGGGCGTATCTGCCGCGTACCGAGGCGACAACGAAAATGTACGCCGTTGTAAGAATGACCAGAACTATAACGCTGGCAATAAACCAGCGCTGTGACGTGAAGGACTTCAGTCTTTGCAGAGTGTAGAGGAATTCGCTTCTTTCTACCTTGTCGGTGGTAATAAGGTCGACTGTTCCAAGGATCTCGTCACCGTATTTGACCGTGATAAAGCCCACAACCTGTCCCTCTAATACGGGTGCCTCAAGGCTGGGAGCGTTCAGCTTCGGCAGAAGCTCGATGTCCCGTGAAATGTCGATATCCGATGGCAAAAATACAGTGAGAGAGTCTGCGGGTTTAATGGTCACGTGGTCGGTATCCTGCGCCAGCGTTACGGCGATCTCGCTAAGATAACTTCCTATGTCAAGAACCTTTACCTCGCTGTACGCGTCAAACGCCCAGTCGATGAGATCGCTTGCGATCTCGTAGGAGCGGATACGCTTGTTCTGTTCTTCTGCCCCCATCACAACGCAAATATATGACTGTCCGTTGTATTCGGCACAGGTCACAAGGCAATATCCGCCCTGATTTGTAAATCCTGCGTTCATGCCTTGAGCCAGACTGTTGTAATAGGTGGTGTCGATGTATCGGGAAATGAGATAGTTTTTATTGTAGACGTTCCTTAATTTGCTTTTGTTCGTGGCAGGCATTTCGTATTTGTTGGTGGTCACCGCTTCCATAATAAGTGGAATTTCGTATGCCGCCGCGGCAACAAGATATGTGTCGTAGGCGGTAGTTACCATGTTGTCGCTGTGCATGCCTGAGACATTTGTGTAGTTTGTTGTCTTTGTGCCAAGCTCCGAAGCCTTTTTGTTCATCAGCTCAACGAACCGCGAAATACCGCCTGCAGCCGTGTGTGCAAGTATTGCGGCGCAGTCATTATTGCCGCCGCACAGCAGTCCGTAGAACATATCCCGAACGGTGACGATCTCGCCTGCGGAGATTTTCAGATTGTTGCCCGTAACGCCCTTCAGCATCTCCTCGGTAACTTCTATCTGCTCGTCCAGTCTGTCAGACAGCCGCTCGGCTGCGACAAGTCCTGTCATAAGCTTGACGGTGGAGGCGGGGTAGATGACCTTGTCGGCGTTTTTTTCCGCTATGACCTTGCCTTGGGTAAGATTGTAAAGGTAGACCGACGCAGCTCCGTCAAGGGAGGGCATTTCGATGGTCGCCGAGGCGCACGGTGCAAAAAGAGTGCAGAAAAGAAGCGTAAAAAATGTCGCCCAAAGCGAGATTTTTATGCCTTTTTTGTTCTTTGACATTTTCCTGCCTCCTTTGCTTTAAAATCCGACTTTCAGTCGGTCAAAATATTCGTTTGAATGTGCCACGTCGCCATTTATGGCTGACTGAAGCTCCTCCACTGAGGCGAATTTACGCTCTCCGCGAAGTCGAGAGAAAAATTCGACTCTCAATTCGCGTCCGTAAAGGTCGCCGCTGTAACCTATGATGTGAGTTTCGCAGTTTATTTTGTCCGAATCCTCAACCGTTGGGCGAAGCCCTACGTTTGAGACCGCGCGGTACGTAATTCCGTCAATTTTACAGCTTGACGCGTAAATTCCGTTCTTGGGGATAAGAAGCTCATCTGAAAAAAACTGATTTACGGTGGGCAGCCCCAGAGTTCTTCCAAGCTGTTTTCCGTGAACGACTTTTCCCGTCACGCTGTACGGATGGCCAAGCAGACGGTTTGCCTTTTCCACGTCGCCGCAAAGAAGGAGTCCTCGAATTTTGGTGGAGCTTATCTCCTCACCGTCATATGTGACGCGTTCAACGAGAATCGCGCGCTCGCCAAATGCTTTTTTAAAGTCCTCGTAAGTACCGCAGCCGCCCTTTCCGAATCTGAAATTGTAACCGCAAACGACCGATGCGCAGTTGATCTCGTTTTTTAGCAGGTCGATAAATTCCTGCGGTGAAAGGTCGCGCAGGGCGGGGAAATCACCAAGAACTGCTACCCTCGCGCCGCACTTTTTTGCCAAGTCCAGCTTTTGTTCAAGAGTGCAGATGCGCTTTGGAGGCTCGGGGGACAGAAAATCGCAGGGGGGCTTTTCAAAGCAAAAGATCCCTGCTGTTGCCGACATGGATTTTGCCGACTGAGCGGCTTTTGCGATCAGGGTCTTGTGACCCAGATGCACGCCGTCAAAATTTCCGAGCGCCAAAACAAGGGGCGTGTCCGATCTGTCGGTTTGCGCCCCTTTTTCAAGGTCAATATTATTTACTTTTTTGCTCCCCTTGACCATGTCCGCCGTTGACTTTTGATCACTTAAGTCCCAGATAGCTGCGAACCAGGGCGTTTAAAAGCTCGTCGCGGTCTATTTTGCTGATGAGACTGCGGGCACCGTTGTGGTTTGTAATGTATGTAGGGTCCTCGGAAAGCAGATAGCCGACTATCTGGTTGATGGGATTATATCCCTTTTCGCTCATGGAATCGTAGACCGAGCGGAGGATCTTGTGCATCTCCTCTTCCTTGCCGCCGGGGATAGTAAAGGTTATGGTTTGTCCGTGTGCCATAAAAGTACCGCTTCCGCTTTTGCGGAATTTCCTTTCTGTGGGGTGTGAGAGTTTCATCTCTGTGCTTTCATTATATATTATTTTTCTCTCAATTTCAAGGGTTGTTATATAATTGTAATATTTTTTTATTTACATCGGGAGTAAAATGTGCTAAAATAGGTGTAATGAAAAGAAATTTACCCGAAAGGAAAAGATATGTCCACAAAAAACGTGAAAAAAGTGCTGACAGCAGCAGATTTCCTGCCCATGACGGCAGATGAAATGGAAACCCGCGGCTGGGACAGGCCCGATTTTGTCTACGTTTGCGGCGACGCCTACGTTGACCACCCATCATTCGGTGTGTCCATAATCTCCCGTGTGCTTGAAGCCAAGGGATATCGCGTGGCAATACTTTCTCAGCCAGATTACAGAAGTCCCGATGCGTTCAAAGAATTTGGACGACCGAGACTTGGATTTCTCGTGTCGGCGGGAAACATAGATTCTATGGTCGCCCACTACACGGTGGCAAAAAAGAAGCGTTCGTACGATTATTACAGCCCGGGCGGAAAGATGGGCCGTCGCCCCGACCGCGCAGTTATCGTTTACTGCAACTGCATCCGTCAGGCGTACGGCGACGTGCCGATCATTTTGGGAGGTCTTGAAGCCTCTCTGCGCCGCTTCGCCCACTACGATTACTGGGATAACAAGGTGCGCCGTTCGGTGCTTGTTGACAGCCGTGCCGATATTCTTACGTACGGAATGGGCGAAAATATCCTCATTCGCATAGCCGAGCTTCTTGACCGAGGTGTTCCCGTAAAGAAGATACACGACGTGCGGGGAACGGTCTATCTGTCCAAGCCCGAGGATAAGATACATTTTCCCGTTGCCGCCGAGTTTGATTACGACGAGCTGAAGACCGACACGAAAAAATATGCCCAAGCCTTTGGCGTTCAGTACAAAAATCAGGATTCCGTGAACGGAAAGGCGATAGTTGAGCATTACGACGGCAAGGTGCTGGTGCAGAATCCTCCCATGCCGCCGCTTGAAAGGGAAGAACTTGACTGGGTCTACTCCCTGCCTTACGCCCGCGACTATCACCCTTCCTACGAAGCCGAGGGCGGTGTCCCCGCCATTGAGGAAGTGAAGTTTTCTATCACCCACAACCGCGGCTGCTTCGGGGCTTGTAATTTCTGTGCCCTTGCCTTCCATCAGGGACGCACGCTCCGTTCGAGAAGCGAGGAGAGTGTTGTGCGCGAGGCAAGGATTATTACCGAAATGCCCGATTTCAAGGGTTATATCCACGATGTGGGAGGCCCTACCGCCAATTTCCGCGGTCCCGCCTGCGAAAAGCAGCTCAAAGACGGCGTTTGCGCCAACCGCAAGTGCTTAGCCCCCTCGCCTTGCCCGAATATGAAGATCGACCATACCGAATATATCCATTTGCTTGAGGAGATCGAAAAGCTCCCCAAGATCAAAAAAGTGTTCATACGTTCGGGAATACGCTTTGATTATCTGCTGGCAGACAAGGACGAGACCTTCTTTAAAAAGTTGGTGCGCGACCACGTAAGCGGTCAGCTTAAAGTCGCTCCCGAGCATTGCTCGTCTGCCGTGCTTTCCTGCATGGGAAAGCCTGACTTTGAGGTCTACGAAAAGTTCCGCCGACGTTATTTCGAACTGACGAAAAGTGTCGGAAAGGAGCAGTATCTGGTGCCTTACCTTATGTCAAGCCACCCAGGCTCCACCTTAAAAGACGCTCTGGAGCTGGCGCTGTGCCTGAAGCGTGACGGATACGCGCCCGAGCAGGTGCAGGACTTTTACCCTACACCGGGAACGGCATCAACGGTCATGTACCATACGGGAATAAACCCGCTCAACAGCAAGAAGGTATACGTTTGCACAGACTACCGCGAAAAACAGCTTCAGCGTGCGCTTTTGCAGTTCAACCGACCCCAGAACAGAGAAATGGTCATTGAGGCACTGAAAAAGCTGGGTAGGGAAGACCTGATTGGCTTTGGACCCGAATGTCTGGTTCGCCCCATGGGAGGACGGGTAAATCACGGAAAGAAACCGATCTCAAAAAAGTCCGTTTCGGGACGGAACAAAACTCAAAAGAGACCCGAAAAAAAGAATTTTAAAAAGAAAAGATAAAAAAGCACGACGGCGCCGCCGTCGTGCTTTTTTATCGCAAACAAACGGCAGACCCGCGGGTCTGCCGTTCCACTCATTATATATTATAACGCATATACGCTTTTACTTACCGATCGGTTTTATGTAAAAATATATATCAAATTTCTTCCATTCGCACGGTGTTCCGCTTTGTCGATAGAAGACATTTTATGAGTTTTGTTTTAATTACTTTGCATAGTCAACCGCTCTGCTCTCGCGGATAAGGTTGATCTTGATCTGTCCGGGGTACTTGACCTCGCTCTGGATCTTCTGGGCTATATCGTGTGCTATAAGCGCCATGCCCTGGTCTGTGACCTCCTCGGGCTTGACCATTACGCGGATCTCTCGGCCTGCCTGGATAGCGTAAGCCTTGTCAACGCCTGCAAATTCGGTAGCGATCTCCTCCAGCTTACGGAGTCTCTTGATGTAGTTTTCAAGGTCCTCGCGGCGGGCACCGGGTCTTGCGGCGGAGATAGCGTCAGCTGCCTGAACGATGATAGCGATGACTGTCTGGGGATCAACGTCGTTGTGGTGAGCCTCGATTGCGTGAATGATCTCTTTGCTTTCCTTGTACTTGCGAGCCGCCTCAACGCCTATCTGAACGTGAGAGCCTTCAACGTCGTGGGGGAAAGCCTTTCCAATGTCGTGCAGAAGACCTGCGCGACGTGCAACAGTGCTGTCAACGCCAAGCTCGTCTGCAATAATGCCGGAGAGGAACGCAACCTCAACCGAATGCCTCAAAGCATTCTGACCGTAGCTGGTCCTGTATCTCATGCGGCCGAGCAGTCTGACAAGCTCGGGGTTGATACCGTGAACGCCGACCTCAAGCACGGCTTTTTCGCCTGCCTGCTTGACGGAGGCCTCCACCTCTTTCTTTGACTTTTCAACCATTTCCTCGATTCTTGCAGGGTGGATCCTGCCGTCGGAAATGAGCTTTTCAAGCGAAAGTCTTGCTATTTCACGTCTCACGGGGTCAAATCCTGAGAGGGTAATAGCCTCGGGAGTGTCGTCGATAATGAGCTCGACGCCCGTAAGTGTTTCGATCTTCTGGATATTACGTCCTTCGCGACCGATAATTCGTCCCTTCATTTCCTCGTTAGGCAGGGGTACCACCGAGATGGTAGCCTCGGAAACGTGGTCTGCTGCGCAACGCTGGATTGCCAGGGAAATGATGTTTCTTGCCTTTGTATCCGCTTCTTCCTTGAACTGTGTCTCAAGGTCGATCATCTTCTGAGCCAGCTCGTCCTTGATCTCGGCTTCGATGCGCTCGATAAGCTCGGCCTTTGCCTGCTCGGCGGAATATCCCGCAACTTCTTCGAGCTTTTTGTTCTGCTCTGTGATAAGCTCGGCGATCTTCTCTTTTTCAAGTTCGTTTTCCTTGATCTTTCGGTCAAGGGTCTCGTTCTTGCGCTCAAGAGCTTCGTTCTTTTTGTCAAGGGTCTCTTCCTTTTGGGTGATACGGCGCTCAGCGGCGGAAATTTCCTTGCGGCGTTCCTTTATCTCGCGGTCTGCTTCGTTTTTGAGCTGGAAGATCTCTTCCTTAGCTTCTACCAAAGCTTCCTTTTTGCGCGCGTCGGCTTCCTTGCGGACGTTTTCGGCGGCAAGCTGAACAGCTTCGGCTTCGGCCTTGCTTTTTTCAAGGATTCTCGCAGCCTCGTTCTCGGCAGAGCCTATCTTTGCTTCCGCTACGATACGACGGACGATCACACCAATTACGATGCCCGCTACAAGTGATACAGCGGCGGCAATGACAATCGGAATAATTTTTTCCATTCCTTCTTCCTCCTTTTCTGAATATTTTTTAATTTCATTTCAAGGTACAGTAACCTACTATACCAAGTATATTGTACAACAAAACCCCCGATTTGTCAAGTTTTTTATGCAAGTTATTTCATTTAATGTTTTGGTCGACAGAGCAAAATATGTATGTCGTCGCTGAAAAACATTTTCACTTTCGAAAGAATTGGGACATGAAAGGAGCCGAAAAAGCAGGGAATCATATCTCTATGGCAACGCTCCCGTTTTTGTGATATTTTGCAAACAGGATGCAGTATAAAAAGGGTTTATTCGTTGCATATTCCACAAGGGCTTGGCGAATTTTTCACAAAAGGACTTGACAAAGTATTTTTCTTATGATATAATTTCCATACTGATATCCATATGATTATAGATGTGGAATTTTCGTCGGATGCGTGCATCCGCGCCTCGTGCTCTTGGGGAAAGACGCGAATTCTTCGTAGTATGGGATCACAAAATTTCTTATTAAAAGGAGAAAACAAAATGAGCAAGAAACTTTTATGCCTGCTTCTGTCATTGATCATGATCGTTTCTGTTTTCGCAGCATGCGGCAAGCAGAATGATAACAACGACGATAAGGGCGCAACTGCAACTCCTGTTGACCCCTATGCGGGCAAGGAGCACGCTGAAATCTCCGAAGACCTCTATAACAAGGTTCTCGGCGAGTTCGACACTTACTACAAGGCTGCAAAGGAAGCTGCAAACGTTTCCGAGAGATTTGCACTCATGGCTATCGCTGAGGCAAAGCTTCTCTCCACCGGTGTAATGCTTCCCTCTACCGCACAGGGCGGTAACTATGCGATCTCCAGAATCGCTCCTTACTCCATCTCTTCCGTACTTTGGGGTAACGATTCCGACAGATTCTACACAGCAGTTATCGTAAACGAGGATCCCCTCACTCCCGCTCTTCGCGACGAGATGAAGGCTAAGTGGGGAGAGTGCACGACAGGTGCTGAGTACCTGACATGGGCAAAGACCTTCCTCACAGAGAAGGGCTACACCATCTCCGATACATACAACCTTGGTTACACATCCGACCCCAAGACTTGGGACGCACTTGCTACTTCTAACGCAGCTGACTCCGAAGCTATCGTAAATACTTACGACGGTCTCATGGAGTACGATGCAAAGAACAACCAGATTCCTGCTCTTGCAGAGTCTTACACAGTATCCGATGACGGTCTTGTTTACACATTCAAGCTCCGTGAGGGCGTACAGTGGGTAGACTACCAGGGCAAGGCTATCGAGGAGCTCACAGCTGAAAGCTTTGTATACGGCTTCCGTCACATGCTCGACGCTGCAGGCGGTCTTGAGTACCTCGTTCAGGGCGTAGTTAAGAACGCTTCCGAGTACATCGCAGGCGAAGTTACTGATTTCGCTGAGGTTGGTGTAAAGGCTGTTGATAAGTATACAGTTGAGTACACACTTGAGGCTCCCGCATCCTACTTCACAACAATGCTCGGCTACAACGTATTTGCTCCTATCTCCAAGACCTTCTATGAGTCCAAGGGCGGCGTTTGGGGTGTTGAGGAATATGCGGCAGCAGTTGAAGATTCCGACAAGTACACATACGGTACATCTCACGAGAACATCGCTTACTGCGGTCCTTACCTTGTAAAGAGTGCTGTTGCTGAAAACTCTATCGTTTTCGAAGCTAACCCCACATACTGGAACAAGGACAACGTTCAGATCAAGACTCTCTCCTGGAAGTTCATTTCCGGTAAGAACGCAACAGAGTCCTACGACCTGATGGTTGACGGTACTTTCGCAGGTTCCGGTCTTAACTCCGATGCGGCTGCAAAGGCTAAGGCTGACGGTAACTTCGATAAGTTCGCTTACGTTTCTTCTACAGATGCTACTTCTTACCCTGTATTTATGAACGTTTACCGTGCACAGTACGGTAACTACAACGACGAGTCCGTAGCTCCCACAACTTTCACAGATGAAGAGAAGGTTAGAGCTAACCTCGCTATGCAGAACAAGAACTTCCGTCTTGCTCTCACAACATCTCTTGACCGCGGTGCTTACAACGCAACAACAGTTGGCGATGATCTGAAGCTCGCTTCTCTCGTTAACTCTTACACACCCGGTAACTTCGTATTCCTTGCAGAGGAAGTTACAGTTAAGATCAACGATACTGACAAGACATATGCCGCAGGCACATGGTATGGTCAGATCATGCAGGATCAGCTCGATGCTGACGGCATCAAGGTTAAGGTTTGGGATCCCACAGCTGATGGCGGCGTTGGTGCTTCCTTCGGTTTCGACGGCTGGTATAACGTTGACTACTGCCGTGAGCTCCTTGCTAAGGCAGTTGAAGAGCTGAAGGCTGTAAACGTTGAGATCACAAAGGAGAATCCTCTTAAGCTTGAGATTCCCTACTATGACATCTCTGACATCTATTCTAACCGTGCAGCTGCTCTCGAGCAGTCTATCGAGGCTTCCACAGAGGGTCTCGTTGACATCGTTACCGTTAAGTGCGGTGGTGAGGATGCTTACAACTGGTACTATGCAACATACTTCCCTGTAGCAGGTGATGACATGAACTTCAACCTTATGGATAACTCCGGTTGGGGCCCTGACTACGGTGATCCTCAGACCTACCTTGACACAATGTTCCTTGGCGGCTACATGCTCAAGTGCATCGGTCTGTATTGATTACTTTCCCGATTTAATTTAAATCGGAATTTTAGCGGCGAGGGGATAGATATTTCTATCCCCTCTGTTGCATGAAAACGGATATTTTCGAACCATAATAACATAACACATTAACCTTGCAAATCCTGACTGCGCATTGCGGCGCGGTTTTCAAAATAAATTTTTGGGAAAAGAAATATTATGACAAAATATTTGCTTAAGCGAATACTGCTCGGTTTGCTCTCGGTTGTAGTGGTAGTTGCGATCGTAATGATACTTATCTTTACCTTCACCGACCGTGAAAAGATATTCAACGGTGACACACTCTACACAAAGAAGATCAACAACGAGAGAGAGATCTATAAGTACTCGCAGTGGGAAAAATACGGATATCTGGATTACGTTGGTTATGCGGACTATCTGATATCACTGACAAAATCAGGTAAAATAGACGAGGAGACCCGTGCCGAAGCGGTAAAGATCGCTCGTAAGGCTGAGGATGACTCGGAAATTGTCAAAAAATATGCTCAGCAGTTTACCGAGCACTATGAATCGCTCGGGTATAAAGTTCTGCGCCTTCCCGCCAAAATGCTCACAGCTACAAAGCTGGCTCAAGGCGGAAAGCAACAGTTCTTTGCCTATAAGGATACCCCTATCATCACTCGTATGCTATCCTTCTTCGGCAGGCTGATCAATATTGATAACATTCATTACGTTAAGGACGACATAGAGGACAGAGGTCTTACCTTTACCCTTTACGACCCCGTATATAATACGGAGGAGGGAACAGGTGAAGTGGTTGAGAAGAAGTTCTCGCCCGCTATTATGGGTAATGGCACCCGTCATAAGTATCTTCTTTACTTTGATGGAAAATTCCCCTATATTCATCAGAATCTGATCACGGTCAGACTGGGTACATCCTATTCTGTAAACCGTAACGTAGACGTTTTTGATACTATGGTTTCCCCTCAGGGAGCGTATATTTCTTCTAATGTGACTTATCCTACGGGTATGGTCGACATCAGTGCTGATGACCTGCATACGGCAACTTACTCCGCAGCAGGAACTCATACTTCCTCTACCATATTCTCGGAACGCTTCACAGACGATTATACGAACGTTTCTCCCTTCCTTCAGAATAGATCAAGACTCGGATACTCCTTCGTTATTGGTGTAATTGCCTCTATTCTCGCATACTGCGTAGGTCTTCCTATAGGTATCATCATGGCGAGAAAGAAGGACAAGCTTGTTGATAAGCTTGGTACCCTTTATATCATCTTTATTATTGCCTGCCCGTCGCTTGCCTATATCTTTATGGTTCAGGCGTTGGGACGTGCGTTGGGATTGCCTCACTACTTCGATCTGATGAAGGAAACACCATTGATGTATATCCTTCCTATCGTTTCTCTGGCAATGCCCTCTATTGCGAACCTTATGAAGTGGCTCCGACGTTACATGATCGACCAGATGAACTCGGATTACGTAAAGTTTGCTCGCTCAGGCGGTCTTACCGAGGGCGAGATCTTCAGAAAGCACATCTTCAAGAACGCTGCTATTCCGATCATTCACGGTATCCCCGGAAGTATCCTTTCATCTCTTGTCGGTGCTATTATAACCGAGAAGATCTACTATGTGCCCGGTGTAGGTAACATGCTTACCAACGCTATCGGTCTTTACGATAACGCCGTTATCGTAGGTCTGACTCTGTTCTACGCGCTCATATCTATCACCGCAATCATTCTCGGCGACGTTCTTATGTCTATTGCCGACCCGAGAATATCCTTCAACAGCAAAGCGAGGTAAAGAAATATGAATGAAAATTTAATAGATCTGACCGACCTTGGCTTGTCTGAGGAGGAGCTTTTCTGCCACGTAGAAAACAACGCCGCTGACGCGGAGAAGATCACTGCGCCCAGATATTCTTATTGGCGTTCGGTTCTTCGCGTGTTCTTCCGCAAGAAGATCAACAGCGTTATCCTTGCAATTCTTGCAATTTTGGTTGTGTTCTCCTTTGTTTATCCTATGTTCTCGGGCTACGACGCTACCGCTAACGTTATCGTTGAAAACGGTAAGAATCTGAACCCCGCCGAAGCTATGGATAAGTACGGACACAATATTCACTGGATCCTGGGCTCCGGCCCCGCAGGCGAGTCTGTATTTGACAAGCTCTGGTCAGGCTCCCGCATTTCCTTGGCGCTTGCTTTTGTCTGTGCGATTATCAACATGACTATCGGTGTCATTATCGGCGCTATCTGGGGCTTCTCCAAGAAGTTCGATATCATTATGACCGAAGTCTATAATATCGTAGGTAACGTGCCGTATATCCTTTTGATCTCGGTTATCGTTATGATCCTGACCGCAAGCTTTTGGAGTATGGTATTTGCCTTGACTCTCACAGGCTGGCTGGGTATCGCCTACTTTATCAGAACGCAGGTTATTATTATCCGTGACCGCGAGTACAATCTTGCTTCCCGCTGCCTCGGTACCTCTACCATGCGCATCGCGCTCAAGAATATTCTGCCATTTATGGTTTCGGTCATCGTTACTATCGCGGCAACGGAAATTCCTTCGTATATTTCCTACGAGGCGTTCCTTTCCTACATCGGTCTTCAGATGTCCGATATGTCTCTGGGTAAGATCATCGAGCGCGCGAGCGCAAGTATGTTCACACCCGGTCGTGAGCTCCAGTTCTGGGCTCCCGTTGCAGTTGCATCTGTAATTACAGTCGTTCTTTACGTGGTCGGTCAGAACTTAGGTGACGCTTCCGACCCCAGAACGCATATGTAAGGAGGACGGCATGGAAAACAATAAGAAAGTATTGCTGTCCGTAAAGGACCTGCACGTAAAATTCCGCGTAAGAGGCAGGATCCTTACTGCTATCCGCGGTATCTCCCTTGATATTTATGAAAACGAGTCTATCGCCATCGTTGGTGAGTCGGGCTCGGGTAAGTCCGTATTCACAAAGACCTTTGCAGGTATGCTTGATGAAAACGGCTATATCAGTAATGGCGACATCGTCTTCAACGACGACGAGCTTGCGGAAACCTACGTAGACTACAGTTCCTCAAAGAAAAATCTGGTTGCGTCACTTGCTCAAAAGCTCAACAAGTATTCAAAGCTTGAGCTTGGAGCCGAGACATATCGGAAAATGAAGGAACTTGAGGCCGAGGAAAAAGGCAAAATGAGCATTTCTGCTCAAAGAGAGCAGGAATATAACGATAAGATCTCCGATCTTACCTTTAAGATGACCGAACTCTTCAACCGCCGTCAGACAATGGACCGCAAGAACGAAAAAGCGGAGATAGCCGACGCCACGGCAAAGATCAACGCGTATAAGGCGGAGATCAAGCAGCTTGAAAGTGAGCTTGCTGCCGAAAAGGCTGCCAACAAGGCGTCCCACAAGAATGATGCGGCATCTATTGCAGACTACAACAGCGAAATGGCTGCGCTCCGCGCACAGTACAATCAGGAAATTTCAGGTGAGATATCCGAAGATACCGCTGCC
The DNA here is from genome assembly GCA_045651985.1 of Eubacteriales bacterium. Lineage (GTDB taxonomy): Bacteria > Bacillota > Clostridia > Oscillospirales > CAG-272 > SIG710. Next base: position 29,993 of record JAZRTK010000050.1, on the reverse strand, counting down.
CGCAACCTGACTATTGCAAAGGAAGTATATCTTTCCGTTGGAAGATTCGGCTACGCAAGACGTCAGAAGCTGACCCGCGATCTTATGACCGCGCTCAAAACAGCTATGACTATCGGTGTTGACCTGACCGACGAGAGAGAAATCAACCGTGTGTTTGATACCGTTCTTTTCCGCGTCCGTTACATTGACGAGACTGAGGAGAAGCTCCACGGAAGATGCGTTCTGAACCTGGCGAAGATCAAGGATACCAAGGACTGGACCCAGATCAGAGGTAACCGTATCGCCACCGTATTCCAGGACCCCATGACCTCTCTTAATCCCATTATCACTATCGGTAAGCAGATTTCTTCTATTATAATGAAGCATCAGCACTGCACCGAGGTGGAGGCACGCGAGAGAGCTATCTCCATGATGAAAAAGGTTGGTATCCCCAACGCCGAAAAGCGCTTTGACGACTATCCTTTCCAGTATTCGGGTGGTATGAGACAGAGAATCGTTATAGCGATCGCTCTTTCCTGCCAGCCTAAGATCCTTATCTGTGACGAGCCTACCACCGCGCTTGACGTTACTATTCAGGCACAGATACTTGATCTGTTAAAGAAGCTTCAGAAGGAGTTCAACTATACTATCGTATTCATCACCCACGACCTGGGTGTCGTTGCGAATATTGCTGACCGTGTTGCGGTTCTTTACGCGGGACAGGTGGTCGAGCTTGGCAGCGTGTACGAGGTCTTCTACGACCCCCGCCACCCCTACACATGGGCGCTTCTTTCCTCTCTGCCTCAGCTGGCTGAAAGACAGTCCAAGCTGTTCTCGATCTCGGGTACCCCTCCTTCTCTGTATAACACTATCGTGGGCGATCCTTTTGCACCCAGAAATCAGTACTGCATGAAGATCGATACCTTAAAGGAGCCTCCCATGTTTAAGGTTACGGACACGCATTATGCAAAGACGTGGCTTCTTGATCCCCGTTCTCCCAAGGTTGAAAAACCCGAGGCTATTCACAATATCCATGAGAAGCTCAGTAATGCATTCAATATCTAAGAAAGGCAGGTTGTGTTCATGAAAGAAAAAAAGAATGAAAAAGTAAAAGTAAGACACCTGCCCGAGCACGGCCCTGTCGACGAGAACGGCAGAGAGATTCTGCTGTCCCTTGAAAACGTTGACATTACTTTCGGTAAGGGCGATAAGGCTGTAAGAGCCGTTAAGAATGCTTCCTTTGATATCTACAAGGGCGAGACCTTCTCGCTGGTTGGTGAGTCCGGTTCGGGTAAAACCACTATCGGGCGTGCGGTCATTCGAGTAAATCCTTGCGCAAACGGACGTATACTTTATAAGGGTGTCCCCATTTCGGGTAAGATTCCCAGATCTCTTGACCGCGAGGTCATCAGAAATATTCAGATGATCTTCCAGGACCCCGCAGCCTCTCTTAATGAGCGTGCGACGGTCGATTATATCATCTCTGAGGGTCTTTACAACTTCCGCCTCTTTGAAAACGAGGCAGACAGAGTTGCAAAGGTCGAAAACATGATCGAGGAGGTCGGTCTGCTCCGCGAGCACCTGACCCGTTATCCTCACGAGTTCTCAGGCGGTCAGCGCCAGAGAATCGGTGTGGCTCGTGCCATGGTCATGCAGCCTGAGCTGGTGGTGGCGGACGAGCCTATCTCGGCTCTTGACGTTTCCATTCGTGCTCAGGTACTGAATCTGCTGAAAAAGTTCCAGCAGGAAAGACAGACCACATATCTCTTTATCGCTCACGACCTTTCTATCGTCCGTTTTATTTCCGACCGTATCGGCGTAATTTACAAGGGCGATATAGTTGAGGTGGCAGATGCCGAGGAGCTTTTTGACTATCCTCTGCACCCCTACACAAGATCTCTTATCTCCGCTATTCCGATACCCGATCCCGAACTTGAAAAGCGCAAAAAGCTTTTCGCTTACGATCCTTCCGTTCACGATTACAGCGAGAGCAAGCCTTCTCTGCAGGACATCGGTCACGGACACTTCGTATTCGGAAATGACGCAGAGATCGAGGAATACAAGAGAATTCGCGAGTCTGGCACACCCTTAAAGTCTATCACTATCCTTACAGACGAGGAGTTAGAGGCTGAAGCTCAGGCAAAGAGCGACGTGGAAGAGGACGACACCTGCATTCTGGATACTCCTATCCACGATACTGGAAATATCCTTTATACGATTGGTTCCTTCATTCCCGGCATAGGTACTATCGCGGGCTTTATTGCGGGTGCTATCTTTAAAAAGCACAACTATATCCGCAACTATAAGGCGTGCAAGAAGGGCGCTGTCGCGGGAATCGTTACCTTCGGTGCAATTATCGGTCTCTTCGGACTTGCTCTGCTTGCTTCTCTTCTATGAGAAGGGGTAAGGGCGAAAGCCGAATTCCGGACTTGAAGCCTGTCGAAAATATTGAGCTGTCCGAGAAAGGTATACCCAAAAGGGCCATTATAGCTGTGACGCTGCTTTTTGTGGGACTTGCCTTCTTGGGATATTCCGTATATAACTGGCTCAGCCGTGATAACGGCTGGACCCGAATCGAGCCGACCCAAATTGTGGCAGAAAGCGCTTCCTCCGACTTGACTTTGCTTTACGAGCTTGGCGTGTCGAATATGGCGGCTACCGCCGAATATAAGGCGGTGTCCGCGCTATATACACAGCTTTGCGCTGATGCGTTTCGCATTTTCCACGCGGACTACGGCTACGAGAATGTGCATAATCCTTACTATATCAACCGAAATATCGGTCGTGAGATTGAAGTCGATTCTGCACTTTACCGTGCTTTTGAACAGATAGAGCAGTTGGGCAGCAGATTTTTGTTCGCCGCACCCTTTTACACGGAGTACAGAAATATGTTCACCGATACCGAAGACCATTCGGCATCGGACCTTGACCCTTACAGAAGCGAGAGCGTGGCAGAGTATTTTTCGGAACTTTCGGTATTTACCTCAAGTGAGGAGCACGTAAAGCTGGAGCTTTTGGGTGATAACAAGGTAAAGCTTTTGGTTTCGGACGAGTTTAAGTCGTTTGCTGACAAGAACGGAATTGATACCTTTATTGATTTCTTTTGGGCAAAGAACGCGTTTATAGTGGACTATATTGCCGACTCGCTGGTCGCAGAAGGCTACGTATTTGGAAGCATTTCCTCTGTCGATGGGTTTATGAGGACCTTTGATACAAGAGACATTTCTTTTACCCACGAGCTCATTGCCAGAGTGGGGAAGAACGCTTACAAGGCGGGAAAGCTGGAATACAAGGGAAAAAACAGCATTGTTTTCCTGCGCTCGTTCAAGCTGTACGAGACCGACATGATCTATTATAGGTACGAGGACGGAACTGAACGTCACGCATACGTTGACGAAAATGACGGTCTGTGCAAAAATGCACTTGACACGCTGACCTCTTATTCGAGAGATAAAAGCTGCGGCGAGGTCCTTCTTTCCGTAATGCCCGTTTACATTGAAAACGCATTTGATTCAGAAAAGCTTACAAGCCTTGTGGGTGAAGGTGTTTATTCGATCTACTCCGAGGGCACCGTGCTTTGTTACAATGAAGATGCGGCTGTTATAAAAGATCTTTACGATGACGGAAAAACAGAGTTTACCGCATCACTTGTAAAATAAGAAAAGCGCATCACAAAAGTGATGCGCTTTTCTGTTAAAACAACCCCGTGGCAACACGCCACGGGGTTGAGTTTTTGTTTAGATTCCTTCACGGAATATAAGTGCCTGATTCTTTTCGTGTGACTCAAAGCAAGCGAGCATTATCTGCAGAACTCGTCTTACCTCGCACTGCTTTACGATGGGAGCCTCTGTGCCGTCTATCGCCTTTACCAGATTTCGGTAGAAATCGTGAACATCGGAGGATGGACGCTCGATCTCATAAGTATCCAGAGTGATCTCGTCTCTGGGCGCCATGGTCTTGGTGATGCCTGCCGCCGTCTGAACGGGAATTACTTCCTTTTCGTTCCACGCCTTCATCTTTGCAACCTTGCACTTCTTCTGCCAGTCCTCAATGAGCGCGGAGCCCTTCTTGCACTGCAGGTAGAAGCGAGGCATGTAAATGAAGTTGTATGTTCCGACCTCAACGGTGGCGCGCTTTCCGCTCTCAAAAGTGAGCATCAGGTGCATGCCGTCATCAACTTCGTCGGTAGTGATATTGTTAAGCTCGCAGTAGACCTTCGTGATCTTTTCGGGTATAAGCTGCAGCATCTGGTCGATAAGATGAACACCCCAGTCGAGCACCATTCCGCCCCCGTACTGCTTCTGGCATCTCCAGTCGGAGGGAATGCCTCGGGATCCGTGAACTCTGGACTCGATGTTGATAGTCTCGCCGATCTCGCCGCTTTCAATGAGAGACTTGATGGCAAGGAAGTCAACGTCCCAGCGTCTGTTCTGGTGTACTGTAAAGAGCTTGCCTGCCTGCTTTGCTGCTTCGCACATAGCATCATAGTCTTCAAGTGTAAGCGCAACGGGCTTTTCGCAAACTACGTTTTTGCCTGAGAGCAGGGAACGCACCACGATGTCGCGGTGAACATCATTGGGGGTCGCGCAGACCACGATGTCTATATCCTTATCCTCAAGAATTGCCTCAAAGGAGTCGTACACAAATATTCCGACGTCCCGAGCCGCTCGGTTTCTCTCTTCTTTAATATCGTAAATGCCTTTAAGAGATACGACGTCGCTCTTTAAAGCGTGGTTTGCGTGCCAGGCGCCCTGTCCGCCGTAACCTACTACAACAACACTTTTTTTCATAATTTTAACTTGGTCCTTTCGCATTTGTCTGAAAAATACGCGCAGTTATATGTTGCACCTAAATTATAGGACAAATTATGCTATTTTGCAAGACAAATATAGACTTTTTTCGGACAAAAATTGCGTTCGTGGCTAAATGTTGCAAAAATGCAACCGTTGTATTGTAAAAGATGCAAAAAAATTCGTATCTGTTGACATTTCAGTATCTTGTGATATAATATAAAATGAATAAGGATGGCTTTGCCGAAGAAGGGAATCTTCTCGGGTAGCCACGAACATAAAAGAAAGGCGGATTCCCCTTTTTAGAAGGGAAGAAAATCTTATGAATGACGTTTTAAAGCAGTTATCTCTTATCGGTATCGTTCCGGTAATCAAAATTGACGACGCAAAGGACGCCCTACCTCTTGCAAAGGCGCTGATAGACGGCGGTCTGCCTTGCGCTGAGGTTACGTTCCGCACAGACGCGGCAAGAGATTCTATTGCAGCTATTGCAAAGGAATACCCCGAGATGATCGTGGGCGCGGGTACTGTTCTTACTCCCGAGCAGGCTGATATTGCGGTCGAGGCGGGCGCAAAGTTTATCGTAAGCCCCGGTCTCAACCCCGACGTCGTACGCCATTGCGTAGCGAAGGGGTATCCCATTGTTCCCGGTATAAACAATCCTTCGGGTATCGAGCAGGCTCTTGCTCTTGGACTTGATACGGTTAAATTCTTCCCCGCAGAAAACTCGGGCGGTCTCGGCATGCTAAAGGCTATGTCCGCGCCTTACGGCAAGGTCAAGTTTATGCCCACGGGCGGAATCGGCCCCAAGAACATTCGCGACTACCTTGCGTTCAACAAGATACTCTGCTGCGGCGGCAGCTGGATGGTAAATGCCGACCTTATTGCTTCGGGAGATTTCGACGGCATCAGACGTCTTACCGAGCAGGCGGTTTCCACAATGCTCAATTTTGAACTTGCTCACGTCGGTGTCAACACCGAGTCCGAAAAGGCGGCTGACGCCGACGCGGCTACTCTTGAAAAGGCATTCGGCTTTGTTCCCGACAAGCGCTCCAAGTCCGTATTTGCCGGAACTCAGATCGAGATCATGAACCTGCAGGGTATGGGGACAAAGGGACACATCGGAATCCGCACCGCTGACGTTGACCGCGCAGTATACCACCTGTCCCGCCGCGGATTTGAGTTCGATATGGATACTGCTGTGTACGCTCCCGACGGCTCTATGAAGTTCATCTACATGAAGAACGAGATCGGCGGATTCGCCTATCATCTGGTTAAATAATTTCTGAATACAAGAAAGGAAAAAGAATATGAAAAAGATAGTTACGTTCGGCGAGATCATGCTCCGACTTGCTCCCGAGGGATATTACAGATTTACACAGGCAAACAGCTTTGGTGCGACTTATGGAGGCGGTGAGGCAAACGTTGCAGTCTCTCTTGCTAATTTTGGTATGGATGCTGCATTCGTTACAAAGCTCCCCTCTCATGACATCGGTCAGGCGGCAGTAAACGAGCTTCGCCGCTTTGGCGTTGACACAACAAAGATCACAAGAGGCGGCGACAGAGTGGGTATCTACTTCCTCGAGAAGGGCGCAAGCCAGAGACCTTCCAAGGTTATTTACGACAGAGCAGGCTCCTCTATTGCAACGGCTACCGTTGAGGACTTCGACTGGGACGCAATTTTTGAGGGCGTTGACTGGTTTCACTTCACGGGCATTACTCCCGCTCTTGGTGACAACGTAACAGAGATATGTCGCGTTGCTTGCAAGAAGGCAAAGGAGAGAGGAATCACTATCAGCTGTGACCTCAACTACCGCAAGAAGCTTTGGACAAGAGAAAAGGCAGGTCAGGTCATGGGCGAGCTGATGCCTTTTGTTGACGTTTGCATTGCAAACGAGGAGGATGCCTCAGACGTATTCGGCATCAAGGCGGCTGACACCGACATTTACGGCGGTAAGATCAGCAGCGAGGGCTACAAGAGTGTTGCAAAGCAGCTTTCCGATCGCTTTGGATTCAAGAAGGTTGCAATTACCCTTCGTTCCTCTATCTCCGCAAACGACAACGACTGGAAGGCAATGCTTTACGACAAGGCAACAGACGACTACTATCTGAGCCGTGAGTACAGAATGCACATAGTTGACCGCGTTGGCGGCGGCGACAGCTTCGGTGCGGGTCTTATTTACGCAAGCTTAATGGAGATGGCTCCTCAGCAGACTATCGAGTTTGCTGTTGCCGCAAGCTGTCTCAAGCACACCATTGAGGGTGATATGAATCAGGTCTCCGTAGCTGAGGTAAATCAGCTCGCGGGCGGCGACGGCTCCGGACGCGTTGTGAGATAATAATAAAAAAGCTCAGGCTAAAGCCTGAGCCTTTTTATTACAATTCTTTTGCTGCTTGAACAAATTCCTCATACGAAACAAGAATTTTTACAGCTTCAAGAAGGGCGTTCGGGGTCATTCCCGCGGGAAGTCCGAGTTTTTGCGCCAGAGCATCCCGCTTCGCGGTACTTTCGGGTTTGCCCGAAAGACCAAATTCGTAAAAATCCGCTTTTGTAAGAGGATTTTCTGTCATTTTCCGCTCCGCAGAAATATCGTCGGCGTAAGGCTCAAAGAGCTTGCGCAGAATTCCAAGATCTATTCCTTCAACGCCGAGAAATCCGGCCTTTGAAGGTCCCGCCTTTCGCTTTTCCTTGCCCTTTATCTGGGGCGTGTAAAGCTGAATGAGGCGGTCTTTTGGTATTGCCGACGTTATGCGTGAGCGTATCAGCGTTCCTGCACCGTCGCTGTCAGTCAGCACTATGATGGGGGATCTTTCGGAAAGTTTTTTGAGCAGGGCCAAGACCTCGCCGTGTCTGAAAACTCCAAAGCCTCCCGTGGTGTAAATGTTCGCGTCGATAATTTCGATTAAACGTTGGCGGTCGTATTTTCCCTCAACGATCACGGGGTAGGGTATCTTCAGCTTTTCCATCAGAAATCCGCCTGAACGTATTCGGTGACAAGCGTTGTGAGGGCTTCCTCAACGAGCGCGTCAAAGTCCACCTTCTTTTCCTGCTCGATGACCTTCTCAAGCACGGGTTTGGTTCTTGGGTGCTTGGGGGTAAAGACTGTACAGCAGTCCTCATAGGGCTGGATTGATGTCTCAAAGGTGTCTATCTTGCGCGCTATTTGGACGATCTCCTCCTTGTCCATGCCAATACATGGACGGAAAACGGGGAGCGTCACCGCCGCGTTGGTTACGTTAATTGCCTGAATGGTCTGGGACGCAACCTGCCCTAAGCTCTCGCCCGTGATGAGGGCAAGGCAGTCGAATTTTTCGGCAACCTTTTGGGCTATCGTCATCATAAAACGGCGAAGGAGAAGTGTAAAGTAGTCCTCGTCGCAGTTCTTGACCAGCTCTTCCTGAATGTGAGTTAAGGACACGACGTGCACCTTCATGTTGCCCGAATATCTTGAGACAAGGCTCGCCAGCTCCATTACCTTCTGTTTTGCCCGCTCGCTTGTGTAGGGGAAGCTCTCAAAATGGAGTGCCTGAAGCTTTACGCCGCGCTTTGCCATCATGTAGCCCGCAACGGGAGAGTCAATGCCGCCCGAAAGGAGAAGCAGTCCGTTACCGTTAGTGGAAATAGGAAGTCCGCCCGCCCCCTTGACGGTGCCCGCGCTGACGTAAGCGTATTTTTCGCGCACCTCGACCTTTACGGTCACGTCGGGTTTGTGAACGTCGACCTTGATGGCGTGGCAAAGAGACAGTATCAGTCCTCCCACCTGCGCGGAAATTTCGGGGGATTTTAATGGGAAACGCTTGTCCGCACGCTTGGATTCTACCTTAAAGGTCTTTTTGCCTTCAAGAAACTGAGGAACATATTCGCGTACAACTCTTGAAATGTCCTCCATGTTCTTTTCGGCGCAAGCGGCGCGCTCGACGGCGACGATACCGAAAACGCGAGTAAGCATGGAAAAAGCCCCCTCTATATCGTTTTCGCCGTTGGGATTTTCAAGAGGTTCGATATAAATCGTGCTCTGTGCGTGGGAGATGGTGTATCTTCCGAAAAAACGGAGTCGAAATTTCAGTTCCTTTACCAGAGTTTGCTCAAAGTAGCTCTGATTTGCGCCTTTTAACACTATCTCGCCGTATTTGCAGAGAAAAATTTCTTTCATCTTTCAATATCCTTTTCTGAATTTTACTCGGAAAGGTAATAATTGGGAAAAAGTCTGTTCCACACGTCCTTGCAGGCAAAGGTGTCGGCAGTTGAGCTATGGGGAACGCCCGTCCACTCAATTCCAAAACACTCCATGGCATCGATCAGGCTGGCGTGTGAGAGGTCGGGGCGGTTTTCGTGAATATAGCGTACGTACTCGTTTGCACAGCAACGCACCTTGTCGTGAAGGTCGATCCTTTCCTCCTCGGTGTCGTATATGTACTTGATGTGGCTGTAATCAGTTGAGACGCCGTAGGCGATGATGTTGTCGGCTTCGGAGAATATATCCTTGATTTTGGGTACAAGGTCGTCAAGGAGAGGCGCGTCCTCTACCATTTCGGGGGTGATGCCGTGTATTTTCTCGGTGCGCTTCCATTTTTTTGTGTGGGAGGGCTTTACCAGCGTGTCCATGATAAGCTTGCCCGCACCGTCGACGATTGTGATGGACAGGATCTCGTCTCGGTCGTAAAAGCCCGTCAACTCAAGGTCGAAGAAAAGAACTCGCGCGGGGTCCATGCCGTAGAATTTGTTTCTGTGGATCTCGCCCTCAGCACGGCGAACAGCCATATCCTCCTCATAGCAAGCCTTACAAAGCTTGTGGCGGAAGCGTACGTCTTTACCGCATTTGACACACATCATAGGCAAACGCAGGGCGGTCGCCTTGTCGTAGAAAAAGACGGTCTCGCCGTTTGCTCGCTTGGTGTAGGCTACGGGTTCTTCTATGGGGTCGTAGAACATACGCGCCAGATTTTCCTTTGAGTAGTAGCCAAGGGACGCGGCGCGTCTGCCGCCCATGCGCTCAATAACCGAGCCGCTGGGCAGAATCATGGTTTCCGTCTTTGAGTCACCGTACCAGCTGTCGGGGTCAGCTTCGACCACAAAAAGAGGGTCGAAGTAGAAAATAAGGTGCTTTTCGTCGGGAGACTTTGAGTAAGCAACGGGCTCCCCGTCGGGCTTTAAATGAAGCATTGACAGAGTGTTTCTCGTCAGGTAGTTGCGTTTGTCCGCTTCGCTCGAGTCTATGCACGGAATCTCGGCGCCGGAACGCAGTTTTACTTTATCCAAAATAATTTCCTCCGTAAGAAATAAAAAATCACAATCAAATCTTATTTTACCACAAAGTTTCGGATAGTTCAATACTAATTTCAAAATTATTTGTATATAGATAAAGCTCGGCGCGATTTTGTTCACCCGTACATTTCTGCAAAACAAAAACACCGAACAGACCGTTCGGTGTTTTTGTTTGGTGGGGGATGGTGGATTCGGACCACCGAAGTCAGTGACAACAGATTTACAGTCTGCCCCCTTTGGCCGCTCGGGAAATCCCCCATATGGAGCTGGTGATCGGAGTCGAACCAACAACCTGCTGATTACAAATCAGCTGCTCTGCCATTGAGCCACACCAGCATATTTTAAGACGTTCAAAAGGGATTTCCTTTGCAGAACGTTGATATTATATCACCTCGGCGTGGTTTTGTCAAGTGTTTTTTTAAAAAAAGTTTCTAAAAATCTTTTTGGTGTGTTTTTTTATAATATATGCAGATCGGCACTTTATTTTAAGTAAAAAATTATCTCCCAAGCACGGAATGTGCTTGGGAGATCTTTTAAAAATCACTTCTTTTTCCTCTTTGCCGCGGCTATGATAACTATCACAGCAACAACGAGAACTACTCCGCCTGCAATCACCGAAATGAGAGCAACGGGAAGTCCGCTGTCGATCCCCGACTGATTCTTGTCGGCAGGATCCGAAGGGCCTGCGGGAGTTACGGGGCTTCCGTCTGCTGCAACTGCGGAAATGCTAAGTTCCGCACCTGCAAACAGCTCTGCGAGCTTTTGTGCACTTGCTGTATCTGCGCAGATGAACTTACAGTCATCGGGGATATCCGTAAAGCATTTTACGGTAGAATAATTGAAGACGATGTTGACCGAGGGAGAAACCGTTCCGTAGATATTGACGGTCTTCAGCGACATGCAGCCTTTGAGCGCGTCGAATTGGATATTCTGGAGGGTGACGCCCGCGGGGATTACGATCTCCTCAAGAGACGAGCAGTTTTTCAGGAAGCTCGTGGGGATACGTCCTGCCACCGAAGTGTCGCCGCAGAGAAGCGACGCGGGGAGAATGATCTTCTTTACAGACCTGCAACCTTCAAACATTGCCTCGGGCATGATGTAGCTAACGTCAACTTCCTCAAGAAGCTTTGTAAATCCTGACAGATCAACTACGCCTTCCGTGTAGCTTACGGGCTTATCATTCCGGAAATCCCAGTGACCGAGAGTTTCAAGAGACTCCATTTTGTGGAAGTTATGCTTGGAGGTCAGCGTGACTGTCTTTTGATCGATCTTTACGGATTTACAATTCGTCAGAAGTTCGGTTATGTTTTTAAGCTTGCCGATTGCGGCGAATTCGCCTATGATGCTAATAGACGCGATAGAATTCTTGCGCTCGGCAACGTAGTTTTTGAAATCTATATCAAGCTTATTGAAATCGAGAATGGTGTCCGGCTGTGCCGCCTTGATGTTCAGGGTGTTTCCCTGCAGGGTATATAGGAAAGTTCCGTCCTGTGAAAGCACGCCCAAGCTGATAGCGCCGTCGATCTTGACGCCTTCGGGCACGTAGATCTTTATCTCCTGTCCGCCAAATGCGCGGTCATCAATATCAAGCTGGCAGTAAATATAAATGTCTGCCTTGTTTTCAAGCTTAAAAACGCTCTCTCCAATGTGTGTGAAAGCTCCGCTTATGCGGATTTCCTTTACATCGGAAATCTGCTTGTTCCACTCGGAAACCTCGGGCAGGGAGCTGTCAAGAACGCCCGTACCCGCAACGAAAAGGATACCATCGCGGACAAACCAGCCCGCGATGCCTGTTAATTCTCCGTCAAGCGTTGAGGTGTTGCCGTGATCGGGGTTATAACCGTGAGTTCTGCCCTGCTTAAACTCCATGGTTGCCTCGATTTCCTTGCCGTTTACAAGGTTGTTGAACATGGCCATGGTACCTGAAGGCGGGCAGGTGGTGTCGCCCAATCCTGCCTTTATGGTGGTTTTGCACTTTACGCGCTTTGCCAAAAAGACTGTGTCAACGTAGTCAAGACCTGCCGCGTAAATGGGGCGGTTGCCCGACGCGATACGCGTGCCGGTTGGAACCTTAGTGGTGCCCGCACCGATGTCGCAGAGCCATGGAACGTAGACGGAAAGCTCGGTCACCGCAGGGTGGAGAGCCGCCACGCCGATAGCCTGGAATCCGCCCTGGCTTCCGCCCTCGACTTTGACGTTGCAGCCGTCCCAAAGGCCTGCCCAGGAGCTTATATCAACACCGTCAAACTCTGTTGCCGTGCTGCCCTCGGAAAAATACTTTATGAGAAAGTTTATTGCCTGGTAGTCGCGGATAAGCATGTTGCGGTAATATACGTCCTCTCTGTTTGCGGCAACGGTGGGAGACATACCGTACATGGGGGCGTTCCAGACCGACACGTCATCGTCCGCAAGGTTAAGGAAGCGCTGCATCACGCTATCACGGAAAAAAATGTTGTTTGACATTCTCTCAAGCTCGGAAAGATTTACGCTGTGTGCCAGACAGTTGAACATTATCCTGTCGTTGCCGCCGTAAGCGCTGATATTGCTAAGACCCTGACCCTGAAAATTTACCTGAATGCGGAGCTTGCCCTTCTTTGCGTTTTTGGGGACTGCCAGATAACCAGCGACGAAGGTGTCGCCCTTATTGGTGTCCTCCTTGCGGCCGTAGCAGTTTATGTAGACCTCGTACTTTTTAAGGTTTCCGCCATCGTCGGGAAGTTCTTTAAGACCTACCAGCTCAGCAGGGTAATCCTTAAGCTTGGCAATAGAATCCGTCCAGAACCGGTCGAAGTCTTCAGGTTCTTCGTTTACTGCCTTGATAGCGAAGGCGTTTATAAGAATACCGCCTTCAAACAGGTGGCTTCTTGTTGTACCAAGCTTGGATTTCCAGAGCTTGCCGTCCTCGCCGTAGGCATCAACTACAAGACGCATATATCCGGTCATTTCCATGCAGAGCTCTTTAAGAATGTATTTCCCGTCTTTGTCTGCTTGGATCGTACCGCTTCGGCTCATGCCGTCGTCGCCCTTAAGTGTATAGCGAAGCTCGGGAACGGTAATGGGTTTGTCTCCGTTGAGCAGAGTAAACGTAAAGGTCACCGAGTCGCCGCTGATGTAGCGAAGGGGATCCTTGTCCGTTTCGCACAAAATGGAAAGGGAACTAAGATCATTTTCGCTTGTGATCTTATCTGCTGCTGCAACGGGAACTGCCATGATTACCGACAGACAGCCGGCGATAAAGATTAGTGAAAGAGTAACAGAGATTATTTTTTTCATGCTTACCTCAAAGTTTTCTTTGGCTTTTACAGACTTCTCATGAAATTTTCAATGATGGTGGAAATGTACTTATGCGCCTGAAGGTTGGGATGTCCGTTGTTTTCGGAAACCCTGAACGCTCTTGTGCGCAGCTGTCTTGCCTCGTCGCACATTTCGGGACGGCCGCTTACACGGTTCATAACGGGCACGCGGTAGTCCTCCTCAAGATCAAGATAGGGAATACCCCACCTTCTTGCAACTCTGCGGATCATATCGGGATATGCCTGAGACACACAGGCGTTGGTGATGATAATGCCGATCTTGGTGTAAGGGAGATTTGTTATTAGGTGGCGCAGAACAACGTTCCATGCGCCGCAGAAGGTGGAAACGTCTTCGCTGTTCACGGAGCCTAAGGGCGCTTTTTCGCGACTGTCGTTTATGCCGATGCAGATGGTTATGTAATCGGCGTCAAGGGGAACCTTTTTGTAAACGGTGGAAAGGGATCTTTCGTTGCCGTTGGGACCTATCTCGGGCATAAAGGTCATGGTTGCGCCGCAAAGAGCCATATTAATGACCTCCATGCCGTTGCGCTGACCGATGTGCCAGGGGTAGGTCTTGCACATTTTCAGTTCCTTGTCGTAGACGTTAGGACTTTTGCGGCCTTCAAGACCGTTTTCGTCCACGTAAGTGCTAAAATCGCCCTCGGTAAAGCTGTCGCCAAGAGCTACGTATTTTTTGCCATACAAATAATTTGATTCCATTTTTCTTCCTTACATGCTTCGCATGAAATTTTCAATGATGGTGGAAATGTACTCGTGGGCCTTCAGATTGGGGTGACCGTTGGTGTCCGAGACGGCGAATGCTTTGTTTCGCAGCTCTTTTACCTCGTCGCAAAGCTCGGGACGGTATTTTACGGCTCTTGTCAAGGGAACACAGAAGTCTTCCTCAAGGTCAAGATAGGGAATACCCCACCTTTTTGCCATTCTGCGTACCGCGTCGGGGTAAGCGGGGCTTGCGCAGAAGCTCGGGATAATAATGCCGATTTTTGCGTAGGGCAGATTGGTTATAAGGTGGCGCAATACTACGTTCCAAGCACCGCAGAAGGTTGAAAGGTCTTCACTTGTCACACCTCCTATGGGGGCTTTCCTGAAGCTGTCGTTGGCGCCGATATAGATAGTTATGTAGTCGGCGTCAAGGGGAACTTTCTTGTAGAGGGTTGAAAGTGATCTTTCGTTGCCGTTGGGGCCTATCTCGGGCATAAAGGTCATGGTTCCGCCGCAGAGCGCCATGTTAAGAACCTCCATGCCGTTGCGCTGACCAATGTGCCAGGGATATGTTTTGCACATTTTCAGCTCCGCGTCGTATACGTTGGGACTTTTGCGGCTCTCCAAGCCGTTCTCGTCTACGTATGATCCGAAGTCGCCGTCGGTGAGGCTGTCGCCAAGGGCTACGTACTTTTTGCCGTACAGGTAATCTGTGTTTTGCATTGTTTTCCTCCGTTTTGGTTGAATAGATGCTTTTATTATACACGAAAAAGCTCGGAATGTAAATATTTCACAGTAGATTCTTTTATTTTTGTTGTTATATATAATAAAGATTTGCAAAAACTGTTTACTTTTCCTCAAATTAGTGGTATCATAAATATAATTATGTGTATCATGGGTGAGAATTTGAAAATTTCGAAAGATAAGACGGTGGGCATCTACACTCTCGGGTGTAAGGTCAACCAGTATGAGAGCCAAGCAATAGCAGAGCTTTTTGAACGAGAGGGCTTTACCGTCCTTTCCTGCGATCAGATCTGCGCGGTCTACGTAATAAATACCTGCACCGTAACTGCCGAAAGCGACCGAAAGGCGCGGCAGTTCATTCGGCGCGCAATTTCAAAAAATTCCGATGCGTATATCCTTGTGACGGGATGCTTTGCACAGCGCTCGCCGCAGGCTGTCGGGGAGATCGAGGGCGTGGACTATATCTGCGGCTCGGCGAACAAGACCTCCGTTTTGCAGGCGGCACTTGGCCTTATGGCACAAGGCAAGAAAAACGATTCTCCTCAGTATGCCGTGAGATCCCTTGAGGGTGCGGATTTTGAAAAAATGAGCATAACCCATTTTGAAAGAACCCGTGCTTACGTTAAGATCGAGGACGGCTGTGAAAATCGGTGCGCATACTGCGCTATACCTTCAGCGCGGGGACGCGTGCGTTCAAAAGCACCCGACGACGTTATCGCCGAGGTCGAAAGATTGGTTGCGGGCGGCTGCCGTGAGATAGTTCTGACGGGAATAGAGACCGCGTCCTACGGTCGGGACCTTGATGGCGTGACTTTTGCCGACCTGCTTTGCAAGGTCGACGCAATAGAGGGCATCGGACGAGTTCGTCTGGGATCTCTTGACCCGTCGCTCATGCGGGGGGATTTTGTAAAGAAGATAGCGGGACTTCGTTCGCTTGCGCCTCACTTTCACCTTTCCTTGCAAAGCGGGAGTGATAGGATCCTTTCGGCAATGAAGCGTAAATATAACTCGCAAATGATGCTGCAAAACATAGAAAATATCAAAAAACACATTTCGGGCGTACGTCTGACCACCGATGTTATCGTCGGGTTTCCCGGTGAGACCGAGGAAGATTTTCTCGACACTCTTGAAATGGCAGAGAAGATAAGATTTCTCGATATTCACGTTTTTACTTATTCAAAGCGTGAGGGAACGGTGGCGGCGGCCTTGCCGTGTCAGATACCCGAGCAGGTGAAAAAGGAAAGATCGGCGCGGCTGTCGGATAGGCAAAAGGAAATAAAAAACGAGCTCCTTTCAGAGCTTGCGGAACGCGGAAAAGCCGTGGACGTGCTGTTTGAAACATATGAAAACGGCGTTGCAACGGGGCACACGGCGGCTTTTGAAGAATTTGCGGTTAAAAGTGACCACCCGTTGAGCGGTGAAATTTACTCCGTTCTGCCCCAGCGGGTCGAAAACGGAGTTTGCATAGGAATATTAGCAAAGGAGGACTGAAAAATGGCTCAAATATCCCATTACCCGCACAGAAACGGAATAATATACGGATTCAGCTCCGGCGACCCATATTTTATCGGCGACGTTATGGGTGATCTGCGCCTTGAAAGTCCACTTGAATTTTGGCTGCATATCAGCCACAGAATGAAAGAGCTGAAAATGAGCGAGCCCACCGTTGATCTGGTTATCCTTTTGGATATGTTAAGATCGGGTGCGCAAAAAACCAAAAAGCTTCCCTCAAAGATCGCGGAATTTTCTTGTAAAGATGAGATACAGATGCGGACCTACTCCGATCTGCTCTCAAAATATTACGCAGTAAATCCGACGGCGAAAGGCCCCGTTGACACGGAGAAGCTCATCAGCGCGGCGAGAGATTACCTTGCTTGCTGTGATATTGTGTTGGACGGACCCGAGGCCTTCGTGTCCTCAAAGGGCGGCGCCAAGGAAAGAGCTCTTGAGGCAGGGTGCCGCGTAATTGAGGAAAAGCAGTTTGGAGATATTTCGCTGGTTTTGGGCGAAAAGAATCCTGTCAAACGGGAAAAGGTCGGTGACCTTATTTGTATGGTACGTTCCTCGCATGAGGAAAACGAAAAGGCGGTTATGGAACTGCTTTACGCCGAGATGGCAAACGGTACGGTGAAACGTGCTGCAAGGATAGAAAACGGACTTCTTGAGACCCTTCTGGCGTTTTCCGAGGGACTTGATATAAGTGTTTTCCGAACTGAGGGGATGACATATCCTCTGGCGGAGATCTGCACGGGATTTGGAGGTGCTTGGCTTGCGCGTATTGGGACCGCCGACCTATACACCCTGCAGATGTCGGGCGCGTTAAAGGCGGTTTCCGTATCACCTGTGGCGACGGTGAAAAAGAGAAAGGATATAAACTTCACCTTCCCCGGCGGAGCTTACCGCATAAATTCCGATTTCATTGCTGAGGTCATGGCGTCCCCCTTCGACGGGTGCGCCTCCACGGCTGAAACTACACCAATTTGCACGCCGTCCTTTGAGAACGCGCATTACAGGGCGGGCGATGACGGATATTACCTGTCCGACGACCTTGATACGGGTTGTGAATATTACGATGCATCGGCGGCGGTGGTGAGTGCCGTATCAAAAGCGGTGGCGGACGGAGTTGATCTTAAAAATATCCGCCTGACAAACCTTTTAATTTATAATGAAAACCACGCTTCGGGCAAATTGCCCTCGAAGCTTGTTTCGCTATTGCTTGGAATCTACAGGGCGCAGGCAGAGCTTTGTCTGCCTGATACGTCAAGCGCTCCCCGAGCAAACGATTCCGATAGACTGACCGTTATCGCCCATACCTCGGACGAGTACAGGGAGAACTGTGTCAAGTGCGGCACGGTATACCTTGCGACTCCCGCTTTGTCCGAAGAGGGTTTCCCGTCTTACGGGGAGCTTCGGCGCATCTTTCGCTTTGTTTTAGGTGCCGTTACCACCGGAAAATGCAAAGCGGAGGTCATTGATGCGAGAGGCGCGCAAAATGCGCTTTTGCGTCTCTGCGGCGACACGACGATAGACGTGAGCGCGGTCAGATATATTCCGGGAGCTTTTCTGCTTCTCACGGATGAGAAGATAGACGGGCTTGAGGCCCTGGGATATTTTGACGGCAACTTCGAAAGCCTGGTTTCGGACTGAAACGACCCAATTTTTGCAGTCCGTTTGCAAGACACACCTTTTTGACAGATTTTTAGGAGAGACATGAAAAAGAAAAATTCAAAAGGAGAACTGATACTTACCTTCCTAAAAGGAAGTAAAAAGTTCTTTATTCTGGCTATTATCGCATCGCTTGCGGTTACCATGGTGGACATGGTCATACCCCAGCTCGTGCGATACACCGTCGACACTCTCATCGGCGGCGAAAAATCGGGTCTGCCCGATTTTGCCAACAAAATTATTGACAGGATCGGCGGTACGGCGTTTTTGCGTGATAGACTGTGGATAGTTGCCATAGCCGTTGCGGGCTTTGCGCTTATATCCGCTGTATTTAGCTTTTTGCAGAGGACGCTTGACGGAAAAGCCGCTGAGACTCTGGTTGAGAGAATGAGAAATTTGCTCTTTGAGCAGACACAAAGGCTGCCTTTTTCCTGGCACATGAAAAATCGCACGGGCGACATTATCCAGCGCTGTACCTCGGATGTTGATATGGTCAAAAACTTTTTGTCCGAGCAGCTGGCGTCTATTGTCCGAATCGTGATACTCGTGAGCTTTTCCCTTGTGTTCATGTATTCAATGAACGTCAAATTGGCTCTTATCGCCACCGTGACCTTGCCCATTATCCTGTTATACACCATGATCTTCGGGCGCAGAATATCCGAGGGCTTCAGAGTTTGCGACGAGGAGGAGGGAGCTATCTCCGCCACCGTTCAGGAAAATCTGACGGGCGTGCGGGTTGTCCGCGCCTTTGGACGCGAGCAGTACGAGAGGGACAGATTTCTTCACAAGAATGAGAAGTACACACAGCTTTGGGTGGACCTCTGCCGTTATATGGCGGGATTCTGGGCTATGGGCGACCTGGTAACGGGTCTGCAGGTCATGGCGATCCTTGTTTTCGGCACTGTTTTCTGCGTAAACGGAAACATGAGTGCAGGTCAGCTTATCGCGTTCATTTCCTACAACACCATGCTTATCTGGCCCATCCGCCGACTGGGCAGAATGGTATCCGAGATGAGCAAGGCGGGAATCTCCCTTGAGCGTCTTGGCTACATTCTCCATTCCGAGCCCGAGCAGGACGCCCCCGATGCGCTTGAACCCGACATGACGGGCGATATTCGCTTCGAGCACGTTGATTTTGCCTACGACGGCTGCCCCGAACTTCTTTTCGACATTGATTTTGAGGTCAAGTCGGGGGAAACGGTGGGAATCCTTGGCGGTACGGGTTCGGGTAAATCCACCCTCATGCACCTGCTCAACCGCCTCTACGATATACCCGAGAACAGCGGGAGAATTACCGTTGGCGGAGTTGATATTGCTAAAATCAAGCGCTCTCATCTGCGTGCAAACGTGGGTATGGTCATGCAGGAGCCCTTCCTGTTCTCCCGCACTCTTGCCGAGAATATCGGTATAACGCAGTCCGACGTTGACATGGACGAGGTAAAGGCGGCGGCAAAAATTGCCTGCCTTGACGGCGCTATTGAGGGCTTTGCCAAGGGTTACGAGACCTTCGTCGGTGAGCGCGGAGTCACTCTTTCGGGCGGTCAGAAGCAGAGAACTGCAATTGCCCGAATGCTCACTCGAAAGACCCCCATAATGGTCTTTGACGATTCACTTTCCGCCGTTGACGCGGAGACCGATGCAAAAATACGCGCGGCGCTCAAGGAGACGTTGGGCACGGCTACGGTATTCCTTATCTCCCACCGAATCTCCACTTTGATGGAGGCTGACAAGATAATCGTGCTTGACCGCGGACGCATAGCTGAAATGGGCGACCATGAGACGCTGATGCAGATCGAAGACGGCATTTACCGCAGAATTGCGGAAATTCAATCGGGATCGGAGGAGAATGAAAATGAGTAAAAATCAGGACAAAACACATCTCAAATTCTTCGGTATCCCGATAATTTTCCCATATTTGAAGCGTTATACCCGCGATTTTATCGTGATGGTAGTGCTGGGTCTTTGCGGTACGGCTTGCGACGTTATCATTCCTCTGTTCCGTCAGTATGCTATCAACAATTACGTGGTTACGGGCATACTTGACACCTTGCCGATCTTTATCGGCACGTACCTTGCGGTGCTGGCAGCTCAGGTTATCGTAAACGGCATCAGCCTTTATCTGGCATCGCGCCTTGAGCTTTATATTAACCGTGACCTGCGAAACAATTGCTTTTCCCACCTGCAGACCTTGGCAATATCCTATTTCAATCAAAACAGCGTGGGATATATTCACTCTCGTGTAATGAGTGATACGAGCCGTATCGGCGTGCTGGTGTCATGGAATTTCATGGACTGCGTATGGAACATTTCCTATGCTGTGGGAGTTATTATCGCGATGCTTTTAATCAGCCCCAAGCTGGCGCTTGCGGTGCTTGCGGTGGTACCTCTTTCGGCGGTAATAATCCTCCTATGCACGGGAAAGCTTACCGATCTCAACCGCCGTATGCGCGAGATAAATTCCAAGATCTCGGGCGACTTCAACGAGGGGATCACGGGCGCGGGAACGTCTAAATCGCTTGTTATCGAAAATAAGATAACGGCGGAGTTCCGCGAGGATACCCGCAACATGAAGCGCACGTCGGTGCACACGGCTATGTGCCGAGGAATACTGTTCTCCACCATCTCCTTCTTCTCCTTTACCGCACTTGCCATAATCCTTTGGCGCGGCGGTCTTATAACGTTGGAGGGCGCTATGAAGGTGGGAACGCTTTCGGTATTCATTTCCTATGCGGAGGGTATCGTTGAGACTATCCGTTGGATAATCGACGCTCTTTCCGCGTTTATCAGTACGCAGGTAAACATCGAGCGGGTAAATAAGCTTTTAACTACCGAGTCGGACGTTACCGACACACCCGAGGTGGTGGAAAAGTACGGCGATGCGTTCACCCCCAAGCGTGAAAATTGGGAGGAGATCCACGGCGACATCGAATTTGACGACGTGACCTTCAAATATCCCGACGGCGAGGAATACGTGCTTGAGCACTTCAATTTAAAGGTTCCCAAGGGAACGAGAGTCGCTATCGTCGGAGAGACGGGCGCGGGTAAATCTACCCTTGTCAATCTGGTCTGCCGATTCTTTGAGCCTACCGAGGGTAGGGTGCTTATCGACGGCAGAGATGCACGAGAACGCTCACAGCTCTGGCTTCATTCGAGCATAGGATACGTGCTTCAGTCGCCTCATCTGTTCTCGGGAACGGTCCGTGAAAACCTGAAATACGGCAATCCCGACGCCACCGACGAGCAGATAATGTCGGCTCTGGAGCTGGTTTCGGCAGATAAGGTGGTGGAGCGCATGGAAAACGGGCTTGACAGCCAGGTGGGAGAAGGCGGTGACCTTCTCTCAACGGGCGAAAAGCAACTTATTTCCTTTGCACGAGCAATTATTGCCGACCCCAAGATATTGGTGCTCGACGAGGCGACCTCGTCTGTTGACACCATAACCGAGCAGATAATAAACCGCGCGGCGGAAACGGTCACCCGCGGACGCACGTCATTTATTATTGCTCACCGCCTTTCCACGGTACGCGATGCGGACGTTATCCTTGTTGTAAAGGACGGAAAGATAGTAGAGCAGGGCAAGCACGCCGAGCTTATGAGAGCAAAGGGTGCTTACTATCAGCTTTATACTCACCAGTTTGAGCGCGAAAGCGTTGACGGCGCATTCGGCACAAATGAATAAAAAGAGTGGCAGTCGAAAGACTGCCACTTTTGTTTTTAACTGTAAAAGGAATGTGCGCCGATAGTCATAACGTAGGGGCGGTTGTTGTGTACCCAAAGATTTGTGGCGGCTGATTTGTTGAGGAAATAATAAATATTGTCAGACAGGGTGTAGCCCTCAAGACAGATCTTCGCCGCTATCACCGCGGACTCGGAGGGGGTGTTGTATATGGTACCGTTTGAAATGGGGGTGAACTGCACGCCGAATCGGGTGTCAAAAATAACGTCGTAGACGGAATTTGGAAATTGCTCGTTTCTCACGCGGTTCAAAACCACGTTTCCGACGGCTATTTGTCCTGTCAGGCTTTCACCGCGGCTCTCGGCGGAAATTATTCTCGACAGCCAGTAAAGGACCTCGCTGTCGTAGACCGAATCGGAAGATTCTGCGCGGATTCCCGTGCGGGTAAGAGCAACGCGCCCGCGGCCGTCCGATACCTCCCAGGCAACGGGCGTGCCGTAAGCTTTTGCCACCGTGCGGACGGGTACGTACAGGACGCCGCGGTCAATAAATATCCTGCCGCCGCCAAAGAATACCCTCTCGTTTACGATAATGTAGGGTAGCCCCTCCTGTGCGGTGATCTCCAGTCCCGTACTCCTGACTCGGGCACTTCGGTCGGTTTCCGACCAGGAGATCGTAAACTCACCCATGTAAGAGCAAAATTCTCTTAAAGGAACGTAGGTTATGCCCTCGACCAGACGGGGCGACCCGCTTTCCCAAGCGGTGATCTCGCCGTCAAGCGTGACTGTAACGGGCACGTAGCTTTCCTTTTTTGTGTAACTCTCTCCCCACGCGGGGACGGCGGCACTGAGTACGAGTATAGCTGCCAAAATCAATACGTAAAATCTCTTTATCATGTCATAAAACCTTTCTCCGTGGCATGCCACAGCTTTTGTATGTACCGTTTTATTTTACCATAAGGGGCAGGGGTCAATCAAGGAACAATATTTCCCAAGGGATTTTTATCCTGCATTTCCATAATTGACCCCATCGGCTTTTTCTTATTCAGCGTGGCAGGAAAAAATTACCTTGGCGGAAAAAATCGTGCGCCCCATATCGTTTCCCTGTCTTATTCCCCGTAACTTACCCGACAAAAGCGGTCATTTCCCTCTGCAATAAAACAAAAAAGCTCTGTCCGACCTCGACATATATTATCGGCGGGTTCTGCTAAAATCAAGACAAAGAAAATAGCCACGGCGGCAGAACGGAGTTTAAAATGAAGAAGATAAAAATCCCTTCGGAGGGGACTGTGCAAAAAATATTTACCGTCAAAGAACTTTTCGGCGGAGTTTCGCCTGCGGTGGTCGCCAAAAGCACTGCCACGGGGGCTCTGTACTGTGCGGGGGCTTTCGTCCTTGGCAGGACCCCCCTGCTTTTTGACGCTTTTCCCATGGGGCTTGCGCTTTTGTGCGCCGCGGAGAAGAACGTTTTATGGATACTTTCGGGACTTGCAGTCTCTGCGTTTACAGTGAACGCGCAGAATACGGTATTTTCTCCCGTAATGTACATATCGGCATATATTTTTGCCTATCTTTTGCGGTTTGCCGCACTCATATTTGCCGACCGTCCCGAGGGATTTTTCCTGCGCGATCTGTTTTCACCCCGAAAAAAAGAAGCTTTTTCCCGTATATTCAGAAGCCGTTACACTGAGAGCTTAAGCCTTCGAATGTCGTGTGCCTCGATCTCGGCGTTGACTGTGGGAATATATATGCTCCGCGCGGGTCAATACCGCTATTACGACCTGTTCGGCGCACTGTTTATGATTTTGGCGTCTCCCACCTTTGCCTTTCTCTATTCGGGATTTTTTGCGGAGGACGGAGAGGGGAACCTTCCTAAGATAATGCGGAGCATCTCGGCTTCAACCCTGCTTTTCTCCTGCGTGTACGCATTGCGCGGGACAAGCCTGTTGGGCATTTCGCTTCCCGTGTTCGCGGGGTATTTTACGGTGATGTATACCTGCCGCCGACGGAAAAAGCTTATTTTTACACTTCTTCTTGCCCTTTGTGCAGGTGTGGCGGTGTCGCCCGCGCTTGCCCCCGCATTTATGCTTTCAGCTTTGGTGCTGACCATGACGGGCGAGAAAATGAAAACGTCGAATATTCTAATGTCAGTCTCCGCGGGACTTCTTTGGGGCGGCTTTGCGGGAGGCGTTGGCGGTGTGACCCTGCTTTTGCCCGGATTCCTGACCGCGGCTCTTGCCGAGTCTGCCCTTGACGCTCTGCTGTCAGTCTCGGCGGAGAAAAAAGAGGCCGCAGAAGCCCCTTGTGTTCAGACGGGGGCAAAGGAACGCCTTGAACAGCTGTCGGACACCTTTATGGCTTTGTCCGAAAAGCTCTTCGAGCTCTCGAGTGCCGAAAAACGCCCTTCTCCCGTGGAGATTCGGGGGCTTTGCCTTGAATGTGCCGACAGACTTTGCAGAGATTGCCCACAGGACGGCGAGTGTCACACCGAAAAAAAATACGCTCTCATATCTGAGCGTATTGAGACGATATTTTCTCTGCTTATGAAAAAGGGCAGGGCGGAAAAAGAAGAAATTCCTCCGCAGCTTACCGAAGGCTGTCACCGCTGGGAGCAGCTTTTGCATAATTCAAACGCCGCATACGCGTCACTTTTGCGCGAGGCGGTGATGCGTGACAAAATAGAGCTTTTTGCCCTTGATTACGAGGCGGTCTCGCGGATAATCTCCGAGGCGGCGCAATCCGAGGCGGAGTCGAATGCGAGAGCTCCCGAGCTTGAAGCGCAGATAATAAAATTCTCAAGAAAAAACGGTTTGGGATTTGACCGAGTGGCGGTCTACGGAGAAAAAGATCCTCATATTGTCATCGGAAAGATCGGCAGAACTGCCCAGGAAATGAAGACCTCGGAGCTTAAAAAGCTTTTGAGCGATGCTTGCGGATTTCCCGTGACGCAGCCGATCTTCAATATTCGAGGCTCGGACATTTCCGTGAGTTTTGAAGCCGCTCAGCGGTTTTGTGCTCAGGTGGGATTTGCCAGCGAAGGCGTTGACGGGCAGGTGTGCGGAGACACGGTAGACTCCTTTCGGTGCGGAAGGCACGTCTACACCCTCATAAGCGATGGAATGGGCTCGGGGGAGCCTGCCGCCATGGCTTCGGGTATCTGCCGTGAGTTTCTGCAAAGAATGCTGGAAGGAAACAACCGCAAGGAAACGGCAGTCCGAATGCTTGGAACCGTCCTTCGCTCGAGGGGTGACGAATGTTCGGCGACGCTTGATCTTGCGGAGCTTGACACGGTGACGGGAGAGCTGTCCTTTTTAAAAAGCGGAGCTACGTCGTCCTTTGTGCGCCGCGGAGAAAAGCTTTTCAGCCTGACTGCAAAAACTATGCCCGTGGGAATTTTGCGCGGATACGACGGGGAAGTGACCAAATTTGTGGCCTGTGACGGTGACGTTGCCATACTCGTCAGCGACGGTGTGTCGCCGTCCCCCGAGTGCTGTCTGTGGCTTACGGAAATGCTCGGTTCGGGCGACGAATTTTTCGCCGATCCCGAAAAGGCGGCGCGCGCCATTACCGTCGAAGCAAGACGGCGGGGGTCTCTTGATGACATATCCGCGGCGGTAATTAAAATCTCGAAAACGGCATAAAAAAGCACGGCTATTTGCCGTGCTTTTTTATGCCCTTAAGGCTGTCTGTTCAGTGTGGGATATGCCTCGTAGGTCATATCGATAGCCGTCATGCAGGCTTCTCTGTAAGTTTCAATTGTCGATTCGATCTCAAGGCTGTTCTTTTTAGCAAGATTCAGAAGAGCGTTTGAAAGGTCGTCTGTCCAGTAGTAAGGAATAGAAACCTCGATACCGCGGGAGTTACGGATGAGTTCCAGAGACTCTCTGGATTCGTCCTGCGTGAGCGCCTTCAGACCTACGTGGATATCGTAGTATCTGGGAAGGAGGGATTTGTAGGACTCGTATGTAAGGAAGTCAACGATGGTACCCGTTCTGGAAAGCTCTGTGTTTGTTGTGGGAATACAGAAAGAAAGAACGTTGTTGAATACCGTGGACTCGTAGCTGGGCTGGTCTGCATTATACTTGGCCTGGGGGAGAAGACCAAATGTACCCTCCCATTCACGGAGCATAGTCGCGCCCTTAAGTTCTGCACAGAGGAAGAGTGAGCGGTCCTCGATGAAAACGTTGAAATATCCACCCTCGCCAAGGTCGCTGTCTCCCGCGCTGAAGAGACCGACACCGTTATCGGGACCCCACATGTTGATGAGGATCTCCCAAGAGTTTTTGAACTTCTCGTCGGTTGCGGCTGTGAACTGGTATCTGCCGTTCTCGTCTCTTGCAACATATTCGGTATTCATACCGTAGAGCATATAGCGGATCTTGTCTGCCTGAGTAACTACACCGTATGTAGCTGCGCCGTTCACATCGAAGACAAAGGACTGGTCGCCGTTAAGATTTGCTGCTTCCTTGCAGTACTGCTGAAGCATTTCAATGGTCCATGTGCCGTCTTTTACTGCCTTATAGGGGAACTCAAGGCCAAGCTCGGTCATCATGCCTTCGCTGAAATAAAGCGCCCAAACGCCCTCAAACGCCATAAGGTGCAGGTCGGAGGTAGCGTAGAAAAGGCGGTTTTCGATAATATTTCTCTTAATAAGAGGCTGGTCCCACCAGATCCGGTCGATGTTGATCTCCTCAATCTCCATCAGATCTACGAACATGTTTTCGGCTACAAGAGGTGTCAGCTCCTGACATCCGATATACATAGCGTCGTAAACGTTTTCGCCCGACTGGATAAGAGTCTGAGCGTAATCTGCGATCTCGACATAGGGTTGTGTTTCCTCTGTTATTGTGATGTTGAATTTTTCTTGTGCGAGGATATTTCTGAGCACGCAGGCCTCGTCAAGAACGTCGCCGGTTGCCTCGGGAGCGAGGTAGATATACATTGAGTAAATGGGTGTGGAGTTGAGGAACTTGAATTCATGACCGCCGAAGTCGTAGGTCGCTTCAGGGTCCTCCGAGCGGGTCTCCGCTGTATCCCCGGGGTGGTAGGTCTCAAGGAAGTCGGCAACTATGTCTCTTGTTGTTTCGTCATTGTCTGTTGCGTTGCCGCCCTTATTGGGGTCATCGTTCTTTCCGCATGCTACGATCGAAAGCACCATCAGGACCGCAAGCATTAAGGTGAGAATTCTCTTAAACATAGTTTTTCTCCTGTCTTGTTTATTTTGCTCACTTCCATTATATCACAAAAATTAGATTTAAAAAGTGATAATTTTGTCATATTGGTACAAATGTTTTTACACAAAAAGCTTTTTGATTTATTTTATGCTGTTAAGCAGAGGATATTGCTCGTAGGTTTTATTGATTGCCGTAATGCATGCCTCGCGGTATGTCTCGATAGTTGATTCGATCTCCATGCTATTCTTCTTTGCAAGAGCAACAAGCGCACCGGACAGCTCATGTGTCCATTCGTAGGGAATGGACACCTCGATACCGCGGGAGTTTCTGATATATTCGAGGGACATCTTGGATTCCTCTCTTGTCAGAGCCTTTAAGCCTACGTGGATATCGTAATATCTGGGGAGCAGGCTTCGGTAACTTTCGTATGTAAGGTAATCGGTGATGATCGCCGTTCTTTCAAACTCCGTGTTTGTCGTGGGGACACAGAAGGAGAGAACGTTGTTAAATACCGTGGATTCGTAGCTTTCCTGATTTTCGTCGTACTTTGCCTGAGGCAGAAGTCCAAAGGTGCCCTCCCACTCGCGGAGAATGGTCGCCCCCTTGAGCTCGGCGGAAAGGAACATTGACCGTCCGTCCATGAATATGCTGAAATATCCCGTATCGTCAAGGTCGGAGCCCGAACCGAATACGCCAATGCCGTTATCGGGACCCCAAAGGTTTATCAGAACCTCCCAGGATTGCTTAAACTTATCGTCTGTTGCGGCGGTAAACTGATACCTTCCCGTTTCGTCACGCTCTACGTACTCGGAGTTCATTCCGTAAAGCATATATCTGATCTTGTCGGTGTCGGTTGCGATACCGTAGGTGGCAGAGCCGTTTAAGTCGTAGCTAAATGACTGGTCGCCGTTAAGATTTGCTGCTTCCTTGCAGTACTGCTGAAGCATTTCGATAGTCCATTTGCCCTCTTGTACTGCCTGATAGGGGAATTCAAGCCCAAGCTCGGTCATCATGCCCTCGCTGAAATAGATCGCCCAAACGCCCTCGAATGCCATGAGATGCAGATCGGAGGTGGCATAGAAAAGACGGTCGCCAATAATATTTCTCGTGATCAGCGGCTGGTCCCACCAGATCTTGTCAAGGTTCAGCTGGTCCATTTCCATAAGGTCAACAAAAAGATTTTCGGTGATCATAGGTGCGAGACTCTGACAGCCGATATACATAGCATCGTAAACGTCCTCGCCCGATTGGATCAGTGTCTGCGCGTAAGCAGCAATCTCGGCGTAGGGCTGAGTTTCTTCGGTTATGGTGATGTTGAACTTTTCCTGCGCCATAATGTTTCTAAGCACGCAAGCCTCGTCAAGCACATCGCCCGTTGCGTCGGGTGCAAGATAGATGTACATGGAATATATGGGCGCGGAGTTGAGGAACTTAAACTCGTGACCTTTGAAATCGTAGAGCCTGTCTACTTCCTCGACGTAGGACTCTGCCGTGTTTTCGGGGTTGTAGGTCTCAAGAAATTCGGCCACCTTGTCACGGGTCTCGGACTCGGTTCCGATACTGTCGGTTGCATTTTGTTCTTGATCTCGTTCTTGGTCTTGTTCTTGGTCTTGTTTTGGTGCAGGGCCGCAGGCGGCAATACTGAAAACAGTAATAACAGCAAGCATCAGAGCAATAATCTTTTTTGACATAAAATTCTCCTACTTCATATATCGGTTTCAAGAATGTCTGCAATTTTGCGGCAAGCCATGCCGTCGCCATAGGGATTTGAGGCGCGGCTCATCTTGTCGTAAGCTTCCGCGTTTTCAAGCAACTCTTTGAAAGAGTTGTAAATTACTTCCTCGTCGGTGCCAACCAAACGGAGCGTTCCCGCTGCAATACCTTCGGGTCGCTCGGTGGTGTCCCGCATTACAAGTACGGGCTTACCAAGGGATGGCGCTTCCTCCTGAATTCCGCCGCTGTCGGTAAGTATCATGTAGGAGCGGGCGATAAAATTGTGGAAGTCTATAACGTCAAGAGGCTCGATAATGTGTATACGCTCGCAGTCACCCAGCTCCTGCGCCGCCGCCTCACGTACGAGCGGATTCATGTGGATTGGGTAAATTGCCTTTGTGTCGGGGTGCTCGTCTAAAATTCTGCGAATAGCGCGGAACATCTGATGCATAGGCTCTCCCAGATTTTCCCGACGGTGTGCGGTAATGATGATAAGTCTGCTGTCGGACGCCCATTCAAGCTCGGGGTGGGTGTAATCGTCGCGTACCGTGGTCTTCAGCGCATCAATCGCTGTGTTACCCGTGACGTAGATAGAATCTGCTCTCTTGCCCTCGCGCAAAAGATTGTCGCGGGACATTTCGGTGGGCGAGAAGTTGTACTTTGCGATTATCCCCACGGCCTGGCGGTTGAATTCCTCGGGGTAGGGGGAATAGATGTCATAGGTGCGCAGCCCCGCCTCTACGTGTCCCACGGGTATCTGCATATAGAAGCATGCCAAAGCCGTGACAAAGGTCGTGCTTGTGTCGCCGTGTACCAGAACCACGTCGGGGTGCTCTATTTCAAGGACGCATTTTATGCGGTCGAGAATATTTGACGTTATGTCGAACAGGGTCTGATTTGTGCGCATGACAGAAAGGTCGTAGTCGGGGGCTACCCCGAAGGCGTCAAGCACCTGTGAGAGCATTTCGCGGTGCTGACCCGTGGCGCATACCACGGTCTTTAGGTTCTTTCTGCTTTTCAGCTCCTTTACGAGAGGACACATTTTTATGGCTTCCGGTCGGGTGCCGAAAACGAGCATTACAGTTTTCATTTTGATCTCCGATAAGATGATGGAATATTATATAAGGAAATTATAACATCTGTGCGGATTTTTGTCAAGAATTTCCCCGCAATTGTTCAACGCGAAGTGTTGAGAGGTTCAGAATCGGTGAGGCGTAAAAAATAAAAGCCGATAGGACAGAGTCCTATCGGCTTTTATTTTTCTATCGACTATAAAAAAGATATTTTTGCGCTTTTGTGTTAGAGATTTGACCCCTATCATGAAGTATTATCTTATACGTCCCTTTTTCCTTTTTGAGAAATAACCGACCAACTTGTCAGATAAAAAATGTACATACCCTTCATGAACAGCATCATTGTTTTTTACATTATCAAAAAAGGCGCAGTCGCAAATAAAATACATATAAAAAAC
>JAZRTK010000049.1:0-35968 GCA_045651985.1 Eubacteriales bacterium | reverse complement strand
GAAAAGAGCGAGCAGGAGCCCCTTCGCATCTGGGGTAAGGTCGAGGACGGCAAAATTGTGCCCGCCACCGACACGCTTATTACTACACAGTGCATCCGTGTTCCCGTAACAGACGGTCACACGGCGGCGGTTTTCGTAAACTTTGAGAACAAGCCCACAAAGGAAGAGATCCTTCAGGCATGGGCAACTTTCAAGGGCAAGCCTCAGGAGCTTGAACTTCCCCACGCACCCGCTCAGTTCGTTACTTACTTTGAAGAAGACAACCGTCCCCAGGCGGCTCTGGACCGCGACATTTACGACGGTATGGGCGTGACCTGCGGCAGACTCCGCGAGGATTCGATGTTTGACTATAAGTTCGTGGGACTTTCCCACAACACTCTCCGCGGGGCGGCAGGCGGCGCGGTACTTATCGCAGAGCTTCTCTACAAGCTTGGCTACCTATACTGAGTTAAATAAAAAACGACGGTTAAAAACCGTCGTTTTTTTGTTTTTTGGTGGGACCTGCCACCTTTTCAAAGGGGGCTGTTTAATACACCCATTTGCTTGGAATAAAGTGGTCGGTGTAAATGCCGTGGAGACCAAATTCTCTCCACTTTTCAAAGGTGGACAAGTCGTTAACCGTGTGAGTGTAGACCGCGATTCCAACGTCGGAAACACGGGTGAGAAGCTCCTCGTTTAGAACTGTTTCGGGAATGGTCAGAGCATACGGTTTTTGCTCGTGAATGAAGTGCACCACCTCATAAACGGGACTGTTCATGGCGTAAAGTGTCAGGATAACGTCATTAAAGCCAAGAGATTTTGCTGACTTGTATTCTTCGTAGGAATAGGTCTGAGGTATGAAGCGGTCTTTGCACGCGAGAGTGGATAAATGAGTGAGAAAGGAAAGGTTTTCGCACTTTGCGTCGGTGATTATTCTGCAATCGGAATGGTTTTCAAGCCACGCGATCAGCATATCAAGGTCCAGCAGGGTAAGGTCGGCAAAGACGTCAGAAGCCAGAAATTCGACGTGTGTCATCTGCCCCTGCCTGAAGAGCATTCGCTCTGCCATTGACTCCCAATCGTGTAAAAGCACGTATTTTCCGTCCGAGGTGATCTGAAAATCAAGCTCAATGAGTCTGAACCCGTGTGCGTATGCGTTTTCTATTGCTTCCAGAGAGTTTGAAAGGCGGTAGCCGTAGATCGAGCCGCCCGCATGGGCGATGAGGGCAGGGTAGTCTGCCTTGTTCCATTCATCGGATATGTCGGGCAACGGCCGGGTGTCGGGCGGGAAAGTTTCGATGGTTTCAGACCGTGTACCTGACGTATCGGGGGAGTCCGACGGAGTTACCGTTTCGCACGAGCACAAAATCAGCGCCAGCGCACAAATTATTAAGATGAGACGCCAAAATCGCACTGCAGAATACCTCCGATCGTTTCAGTATGTCTAATTATAACACGATTAGTGTTTTTCGTCAAGACGGGCAGTTCCCGCCGTATAAAAAAGCCTTCCAAGCGTGTGGAAGGCTTTTTGTATTCAGGTCTCCAGCTGCCGTCCCAGGAAGGTGGCGGCGGTTTGAATGAGCTTTGCTTCTATCTCGCCGTGGCTGAGCTGTCCCTTGGCGTCGCCGTCGCCCATGACGGAGGCAACGCAACCGATGATGTCGCCCTCCGAGAGAATGGGCATGGCGCAGCTGACATAGTGGGGCGCACCGTCAGCGGTAACGGGCACTTTTTCGGCACCTTCTCGGTAGGTGTAGAGCGAGCGGTTTTCAATAAGCGCTTCAAGCTCGTTTGACAAGGGCTTTTCCGAATATTCCTTCTTCGGGACGCCGGCACAAGCGATGACAGCGTCGCGGTCGCAGATGACGACTTGCAGAGAGCAGGTCTTATGCAGAGTCTCGGCATACTGCGCGGCAAATTCGGTCAGCTCACCTATGGGAGAGTACTTTTTAAATATTACCTCGCCCTCGCGGTCGGTGAAAATTTCCAACGGGTCGCCCTCTCGGATACGCATAGTGCGGCGGATCTCCTTTGGGATAACGACGCGGCCCAGGTCGTCGATTCTTCGAACTATTCCTGTTGCTTTCATATATAAATATCTCCTTGTGTTACAGATTTGTGATGTTAGTATCTGCAAAACAAGGGGATTTATACTTGATTTGATTTTGCTACAGAAGAAAAAACTGTATTTCCTTTTGAAACAATGCCTTCAACTTAAGATTCGATTTTCAAGTGAATCCAATCAACAATATTACCGTACAAAGGGGTTCTTGTCTATCATATACCTTGCTATTTATTGTCCTTTTCATATAGCGTGACGTCCTTTCATTTTATTTTTGGTAAACTGTCGCAAGGCGTAATTTTAATGGCAACTGTCACTTGCCGCTCACGCGGGCCACGGCACTGTTACACGACAAAAACAGGCGTGATTTTGCTTTGGCATTGCTCTCATCTCCTTACAAAATGGTTATTTTCCCGCAATGCGTCAAAATAACCATTTGTAAGGATGTCGATCATCGTTTTTTATCAGGAGGTCGATGATCGACATAGGAGGAGAAACGTCAGACCTTTTTGGGTATAAGCTTCATTGATTTAACCGATGAAAGATCACTCGGAGAAGGTCTGGAAAGCAAAAACTCCAAGTAATCGATCTTTCTACTATAATGATGACAGAAAATGGGGTGACGTAATTTCCAAACATGCTGTATGTCAATTATTAGCAAAGCGAAGGTGTAAAAAATACAATGGTTTACAATGTGGTATAATATCAATATGAGGTTTTTTGTCTTAAATTTATGTTTATTAAGAGAGGGAAAAATGAGATTTATTAGTTGTAAGGACATTACTTTTTATCATGAATATCTGGAGTGCGAAGAAAAATCCAATGCTACTGTGAGCAAATATTTGCATGACGTTCTGTTCTTCAAGAAGTGGGTGAGTGAGCGTGAGATATCTAAAAATCTCGTGTTGACGTATAAGGCTTACTTGATGGATAAATACGCCGTCGCGAGCGTAAATTCAATGCTTTCGTCACTTAACAGCTTCTTTTCTTTTATGGGGTGGAACGAGTTGAATGTGAAGACTATCAAGGTTCAAAAGCAGATATTTGCATCTTCTGAAAAAGAACTGACGAAGCGCGAGTATGAGAGATTGCTTGAGGTAGCGCGAGGTACAAGCGAGAGGCTGTATCTGCTCATGCAGTGCATCTGCTCCACGGGAATACGGGTCTCGGAGCTCAGATATATAACGGTCGAGGCTCTTAACGCAGGACGTGCGGAGATAAATAACAAGGGCAAAGTACGCATAATATTGCTTCCGTCAAAACTGTGCAAAACGTTAAAACAATACTCCAAGAAAAACAAAATAAAAAGCGGCCCCGTTTTCGTTAGTAAAAACGGAAGACCGCTTGATAGGTCAAATATTTGGGCGAGCATGAAAAAGCTTTGTGCTATGGCAAAGGTTTCGGCGAGCAAAGTTTTTCCGCATAACCTAAGACATTTATTCGCAAGAACTTATTACAGCATTCAAAAAGACATTGTGCGTTTGTCTGATATTCTTGGACATTCCAATATAAATACAACTCGAATATACACCTGTGAAAACGGCGAGATACACCGTCAACAAATACAAAAATTAGGACTTCTGCGATGTTAACCACATAATCAATATTATGTGGTATGCGTTCAGGCTTTACATTGGATATTTTACCACGCAAGATGTCAAAAGTCAACAAATTACATAAAAATATTTCATTTTTTCAAAAAAGTCTGTAACGATGTAGATCAACAATAAAAACTGCATAGATAAAGGACCAATGAAATTTTCTGTTTTTCATTGGTCTTTTTTGCGTTGATTAAAATGTTTTTTTTAGAGATTTTTCATTCACATAGTCAATATCAAAGGAAACATTGCAGGCACCTCCGTTCAAAAATACCACATAATATTGATTATGTGGTGTTTATCAAGGTTTATTTATTTTATTGGAGGTCATTTTTATGAAGACGGTAACAAAAAATACGGCTAAAATCGGCATGACACGCTTTGTCGCGATGGCGTTGTCTATTGCGATGATGCTTGCGGCATTCTGTTCTTGTGGTCAGCCCGCCGCGGGTGTTGATGGCAAATCGGCTTATGATCTGGCGGTTGAAAGCGGTTACACCGGAACGCTCACCGAATGGCTTGCTTCGCTTGTGGGCGAAGTGGGTGCGACCGGCAAAGACGGTGTTGACGGTAAAGACGGTGTTGACGGTAAAGACGGTGCGGATGGCAAGGATGGTGCAGACGGCAAACCCGGAGCAGCAGGAAAATCCGCATATGAGCTTGCTGTAGAAAAGGGATACACGGGCACCCTTGAAGATTGGTTAAAGGCCTTAGTCGGGAAGGACGGAGTCTCCGGCAAAGATGGAACAAATGGTAAGAGCGCATATGAACTTGCTTTGGAGAACGGTTTTGACGGCACGCTTTCTCAGTGGCTCGACTCGCTCATCGGTGAAGACGGCAAGGACGGTCTTGACGGCAAAGACGGAAAAGACGGGATTTCCGGGAAAGATGGTGCTGACGGAAAGAGCGCATATGAGTTGGCGGTAGAAAACGGCTTTAACGGTACACTTACGGAATGGCTTGCATCACTTGTGGGTAAGGACGGAAGTGCTGCAGCAAAAGGAGACAAAGGTGATACCGGTGCAGACGGAAAAAGTGCGTATGAGCTTGCTGTTGAGAACGGATATGTCGGCACACTTACAGAGTGGCTGGCTTCTCTGGTAGGTGAAAACGGCGTTGCAGGTGCAACGGGTGCGGATGGCAAAGACGGAGAAAACGGCAAATCTGCGTATGAGATAGCTGTTGAAAAGGGGTATACCGGAACTGAAACCCAGTGGCTTGCGTCTCTTATCGGAGTATCCGGCAAATCCGCATATGAAATCGCTGTTGATAACGGCTATACTTCTGATGTTCAAACCTGGCTTGCATCTCTCGTAGGTCCTGCGGGCAAGGATGGCACGGACGGCAAAGATGGCGCCAACGGTAAATCCGCGTACGATCTTGCAGTTGAACTTGGATATAAAGGAACTGTTGATGAGTGGATAAACTCTCTTGTCGGTAAGTCCGGAACTGACGGAGAGAATGGCAAGGACGGTGCTGACGGAAAATCAGCTTATGAGCTCGCTAAGGACAATGGATTTGTCGGCACGCTCTCCGAGTGGCTCGACTCTCTTATAGGAGAAGCGGGCAAGGATGGTATCAACGGTGAAGACGGAGCAGATGGTAAATCTGCTTATGAAATTGCTTGCGAGAACGGCTTCGTCGGAAGCGTAACAGAGTGGCTTGCATCCCTTGTCGGCAAAGACGGTGCGGCTGCATCCAAGGGAGAAGACGGCGAAGATGGTGAAGACGGAAAGTCTGCATATGAGCTCGCCCTTGATAACGGATATACGGGAACTCTCCAAGATTGGCTCGCGTCTCTTGTTGGTAAGACCGGTAAGGACGGCGAAGATGGAAAATCTGCGTATGAAATAGCAAAGGAGCAGGGCTACACAGGAACGGAAGAAGAATGGATAGCTTCGCTTGTAGGCGCCAAAGGAGAAAAAGGAGACAAAGGCGATAAGGGTGATAAAAGTGACACCGGAGCTCAAGGCGATAAAGGCGACAAGGGCGATAAGGGAGACGATGGCGAAACTCCGTATATCGGCGAAAACGGTAACTGGTGGGTCGGAAACAAAGACCTTGGCGTATCTGCCGAAGGCGATAAAGGCGACACGGGAGTCAGCGTAGTCAACGCATATGTAAATGATGCGCTTCACCTTATTCTTGTGCTCTCTAACGGACAGGAAATAGATTCCGGTTATGTTGGAGTGACTGTTACACCCTCGGATCCTAAGCCTATTACATATACGGTAACTTTTAAGGATTATGATGGTAAAGTTATTAATACTCAGACTGTAGAGAGCGGAAAATCCGCAACTGCACCTGCTGATCCTTCAAGAGAGGGGTATACATTTGCAGGATGGAGCGGAAGTTATACTAATGTGACCGCAGATACGGTAGTAACTGCAACATATACAAAGAATCCAGCTGCTACATATACCGTAACCTTTAAGGATTATGACGGAAGAGTTATCAACACACAGACAATAGAGAGTGGCAAGTCTGCAACTGCGCCTGCTGATCCTTCAAGAACCGGATATATCTTTACAGGATGGGATAAGATCTTTAATAATGTAACAAGCAACATGGTTGTTACAGCTCTGTATGAGTTGGACAATTCCCCTAAAATTGTAGTCAGTGGTGCGACTGCAAATGCCGGAGATACTGGTGTAAATATTACTGTAATGTTTTATAATAATCCAGGTATTATCAGCGCCCGACTTCCTGTATCGTATAATAAGCAACAACTGACGCTTGTAAGCGCAACATTTGGAACAATTTTTGAAAAAGATAGTGAGGACGTGGTATTGTCCGATCCGACTCTTTATTGGGAAACGGGAAGTAACGATGTTTCAGGAGATGCACTATTTGTAACTTTGGTATTTGATGTTTCCCCAAATGCTGTTGCTGGGGAGTATGAAATTTCGGTAAGCTATGATTCGGATGAGGTTTACAACTATGATGAAGAAAATGTTTTCTTTGAAATTGTAAACGGAAAGATTACTATTAATTGAAATAGATACTGTGGAGAAAATACAAAAGAACATGGGGAGAAAATAAAATGAGACACAAAGTATATACTCGGGGTTTATCCTTGATTATAGCAATTATTATGGTTGTTTCTATGTTTCCTATAGATGTTTTAGCTCAAGAATATACACCTACAATCGTGAGCGAAATAGGAACTATAGTGGTCGGAAAAGCGAATCAGAAACGCGGCGACACATTTAACGTAGATATCAGCCTACGCGACAATCCGGGCGTAATGTCTATGAGATTGTCGTTAATATACGATGATACAGTTATCAAGTTAACAAATGTGGAATACAATGCGGCAATTGCGGATGATGCAGAGAAGCCGGATGACTATTCAACGGTGAAAAGTCCCTTTATACTGTATTGGGAAAATAGTAACGATGTAAACTATGAGGAAGATGGTGTATTTGCAACAGTAACATTTTGTGTTGCAGAGGATGCACCTATTGGTAATGTCTGTGAAATCAGTGTAGTATACGATTCAGATGAAGTATATGACGTTAACGAAAATAACGTTTCGTTTGAGGTGATATCTGGAAAATGTATAGTTGTAGACTGTCGTCCTGGAGACATTAATGGAGATGGCAAGGCTAACTCCAAGGATGTTACTAGGCTGAGACGGTATTACGCTCAGAGCTCCGGCGGGAACAGTGTTGAGGTGAATTTGTCTGCTATGGATGTAAATGGAGATGGCAAGACGAATTCAAAAGACGTTACGAGATTGAGACGATATTATGCAGGACAGAATGTAGAAATTCATTGTGCATGCACGATGATTCGCTGCGCTCACACCCTGAGCGAAGTGGTTGAGAAGGCCGCAACATGTACTCAAAATGGCAATATTCCTTATTGGTATTGCTCAGATTGCGGAAAGTATTTCAAGGACTCAAACGGGACAACAGAAATCGCACTTTCGGATACAGTTATTGAAGCAACAGGGCATACTGAAGTAACTGTTCCGGGTTATGCGCCCACTTATGACAAAACCGGAAAAACCGATGGCGTTAAGTGTTCTGTGTGCCAAAAAACACTTGTTGAGCAAACAGAAATTCCCGTATTGACTTCTGATACCGTAAGTGTGTCGTATGAAATTGCAGGTACAGATACATATTTGCAGGGAGTTGTGGCTGAAATGATGGCTGAAAATAAGCCCATTCATAACAACCCTACCACAATTAATACAACCGAAAAAGCTTATACTCTGCTCAACGTACCCTCGAACGCTATACCGGGATACACTTTCCTTGGTTGGTACGACGGCTATGCAAGCAATGCCGAGCAAGTGAAAACCATAGCGAAGGGACAAACCGGTCACATAGAACTTTACGCAAAGTGGAGCAAGATTGTTTATGATGTAAAATTTGACACGAGGGACGTTGATGTATACTATTCCTGGTATGATGCGGAACAGGGTACAAATGTAACTCTCATGAATTCCGCAAAGTATACTGTCGATACCGGTCTGACATTGAAAAATCCGGAAGTTTACAAATACACGTTTGTAGGTTGGTCAAACGATGACGGCTTTATTGTTAGCGAAATCAAAGTGGGAACTACAGGCAATATTACCCTTCATGCCAATTGGACATCTGACCGTAACCGCGCAACAAGTTATAGCAATTACGGTGAACCGATCATAATAGAAGATTACGATCGCGGACAGTTCCTTTTCGTTTACGACATAGGAAAAATAGACAATGTTCCATTGTATACGTATATGAAGTCAGATGGAACTCCTGTTCAGTTTATGAACACAACGGTTGATTTCACCGAAACGACAAGTCTCAAAACCGAATTCAGCCGAGAGGATGCGCAAAATATTGCAAAGACTGTGGCAAATGCTACAACCCGCAGCTCGGGTTGGACGTTGTCTGAGGGCTGGGACGAAATCATCAGCGAAAGTCAGGCTGATAAGGATAAACAGATCAAATCCGAGGAAAGGACTGACACCAAGGGTAATACAGTCGGTGGCAAGTATTTTGTAAGTAACAGCGAAGGCGGTTCTTCGTATGCAAGTATCGAATCAGGCGGTTCAAGCTCGAGTTCAGCCAGAGTTACAACCGAGGACTCTTTCGGAATTAACACCTCATATGATAAATCAACCGAGAAATATTGTGATTCTGAACTTAGTACAGGATTTAAGAATGAAACAGAGTTAAGTGCCGGAATATCAGCTCCCGTTGGAATAGCAAAGGTAGAGGCAGGTGTGAAAAATACTACAACTATTACCGCAGATGCTAAGCTTTCATCGGGAAGAAAAGATAACGAGGCTTTCCACGTAGATACAAACTCGTCAAGCTATATTGGCACTGATTTTTCAAGTAGCAGTTCTTCTCATTACAATGCCGTAACCAGTAACTCTACCAACTGGAACTCTTCCACGAGTTATGAAAAGAGTAATAAAATGAGTCAAGAAGAAACCGTCGCACAGGCCATTGCTACTGAAATAGAAAGCACAACCACTTATAATATAAGTAAGGCTTTAAATAGTGCTTTGGAAAATACTGAGAGTGTTTCGGGGACAACAAGTGATGAAACCGGATATTCGAACTCTATTACTGTTTCCGAATATATTTCAAGAGAAAGTGTTTATGCCGAATCACATAAAGATGACCATGTTGGTTATCACAGATTGGTGGAGGCAGGTATTGTTCATGTATATGGTGTGGTCGGATATGATATTGCAACTGCATCTTACTATACATATACATTCAATGTTCTTGAAGATAATACCTATGCATATTGGGATTATTCTCTTAATAATCCCGCATTCAAAGATTGCGAAAACGGTCTTGTAACATTTGAAATTCCCTATGAAGTAAACGAGTATGTTTCGGGAGTTATAGGCGGAAATTCCGGACTTGAAATGCTTAACGGAAAAGTTACAGGATTTGAGGCAGAAGAAGACTTTGATGGAACAGTTTTGATTCCCCAGTACTATTCGGACGACAATTACATCGGTGACGCATATTTTGCATATCCTGTCACTTCGTTTGATGCGAACGTTTTCCGCGGCAATACTGAAATTGAAACGGTTATCCTTCCTGTATACGTTACCGAAATACCGGCATACGCATTTGAGGGCTGTACGAATCTCAAGCAGGTTATTGCATACGGTGTAACAAGCATTGGCGCTTATGCATTCAAGGGATGCACTTCGCTTGGAGTGAGTGATGATGGGAAAATAAATCCTTTTGCCATTGACAATATGGTTAAATATGTTGGTGAAGGTGCATTTGATGGTGTTTCGGCAATTGCTGTTATGGCTGAGAATGCATCGGTTGTTGATGCTGCAATAAACTCGGGCGCAAAACGAATAACAATTGATCTCACCAAGTTAAACGGTGCATTTGACAACAAGACGCTAGCAGTAGGCTATACCCCCGACGGTGCTGTTGATGGTACAACGGAATATTTCGCACTTATGGGTGGCGGTAAGACGTATAAAAATTTGAGCGTTAAATCCGGGGCAAAGGAAACACTGATCAGTAATATGACTTTCGTTGACAACAAGGATACTCCCATGACTCTAGATTCTAATGTTATAACGCTTACTCGCGTAACCGTAGAAGATGCTCCCGGATTTGCCTTAATTCTCACAGATGATAGCGCACAGCTGAAGTTGAATAACATTGTTTCTCTTGCAAGTTCCGGCAAAAACGCGGTTATCAGTAAAGATGTAACTCTTTTAAAGGCGGGTACGGGCGGTGTTGCATTCAATGTAACCGGAAACTACCTGGTTTACGGAGAAATAACAAATAGCAATTTGGTTAATGCAACTTCGATTAAAACCATTACAGAGCTAGAATACAACAGTTACCTCACATCAAGCATTGTCACCTTTAATGCAAACGATGGCTCTGTGACAGAGACCTCTAAGACCGTATATTACGGTCAGGCATACGGAACCCTACCTACACCCACAAGGGCAAACTATACCTTTAGCGGTTGGTATACCGAAAAGAGCGGTGGAACTAAGATCACTGCTGATACAACGGTAAGTGCGCTTGTAAATCAAACCCTGTATGCAAGGTGGACACCGAACAATTATACAGTAATTTTCAATGCCAACGGCGGAACAACACCTACAGCGAGTAAGTCGGTTACATACGGATCAACATACGGAACCCTGCCTACTCCCACACGCACAGGTTACACCTTTGCAGGTTGGTACACGGCGACTTCTGGTGGCACACAGGTCACAAGTTCTTCGACGGTTTCCATAACTGCGGAACAGACTCTCTATGCACGATGGACAGCAAACGCATATACCATAACTTTTAATGCCAACGGAGGCACAGTATCTCAAACATCTAAACAGGTGTCATTTGGAAGTAAGTATGGCACATTGCCCACACCAACGAGAACAGGGTTCACATTTAATGGTTGGTACACAGCCGCAGGCGGTGGCACCAAAGCAACAAGTGAGACAATAATGAGCACGGTTGGTGACAGAACGCTGTATGCACAATGGACGCCAAACGCATATAAAGTGACCTGGTCCGTTCCTACGGGTGCAACTATCACTGTAAGGAGAAATTCGTCACCGTATGCTGGTGCGTCAACGGGAACTTTTGCAAGTGGTCATACTGTTTACTATGGCGACGTATTAAGTGTAACTTATGCCGCAACTACGGGATACACTTTGAGTAGTAATGGCAAAACGAGTATTACCGTTACAGGTAATGTGACGACAAGTGACATTTTTGCCAAAGTCACACCTAAGAATTATACTTACAATATTGTTTATGTATCAAGTAACGGTACAAGTCTTGGAAAAGCGACAGTTACAAAAGCTTATAACACGACAAATACTATTACACCTGAAACTTTTGACGGATATGATACGCCTGCGTCACAAGATGTGAAGTGGGATTCAACATCCGCTAAGACTATAACATTTACGTATACTCCAACCGCTGTGGAGTTTACAAAGGTTTCTGGTGAGCATTATGGGTAT
Source organism: Eubacteriales bacterium (assembly GCA_045651985.1). Classification (GTDB taxonomy): domain Bacteria; phylum Bacillota; class Clostridia; order Oscillospirales; family CAG-272; genus SIG710. The sequence goes on along the minus strand of JAZRTK010000049.1, from coordinate 24,351 downwards.
GCAAGACACACAGCTGTCGTTGAATTTAGAAATAGAACAGCTACCACTGTTGAAATGAGAATAACATGGACGGAAGAAATAATAAAAAAAGGTTATTATAATTATTATTCTCAACGAATCACAGCAACGATTGGAACAGTAAAAAGTGCTGAAGTAATTGTTGTGCCTTGGGGAACATGGCCAGATACTAATTATGACAATACTGGAAAAGCGAAAACAAATTCAACTGGATGGGTAACCGTATCAGTTGCCCCAGACACTACCTCTGTTTCTGTAAGCGTTTATCACAGACAAACCAATTACCCAGGAGACACGATGGAGTCCTCGTTTACAAAAACTTTTACCGCATCAATTCCTAAATATTAAATTGGACAGCAGTAAATCATCTTTAAGACGATTTAGGCTATGATTTTAAGGTCCTACCCCTCGGGGTAGGACCTCGGCCTGTCAAAAAACGCCCATCAAGCGAAAGCCAAGATGGGATTTTTTTGACAGGCTGAGAGCGGAACCAATTCGGTTCCGCTCTTTTTTATAAAAGTTTGTTTGCAAACGCCACGAAATATGTACCAAACATCAATTGTCTTTCACTCTCTGTCAATGTTATCTGCGACGGGTCGCCCTCTCGGATACGCATAGTGCGGCGGATCTCCTTTGGGATAACGACGCGACCCAGGTCGTCGATTCTTCGAACTATTCCTGTTGCTTTCATATATAAATATCTCCTTTTCGATAATTATTTGCCTTGGTAGTTTGCGCCGAAATTACAGAGATTATACAGAAGATCAACGGTGTCGCAGGGCAGGGAAAGGTTGGGATTTTTGGGCAAATTATTATTTGAACGTTTTTACCAGGGCACGGCGGGGAGTGTAGATTTTTTTTGTTTTCGAGGGGATTTTGTTCAACTTGTCCATGGTATTCTGTTTTATGCAAAGAAAACATTGCGGGAAAAAAATGATAATTGTGCAAAATGCAGAAAAGAGATTTTTGTCGGGAAAAAGGCGAAAAAGGGGGTGACATGCGAGAATGTTTCGTGGTATAATGAAAACATGGAATACCGTGTACTTCGCTAAAAATTCGGTAACTCAACTTTATTTTGACGGGAGGAAAATATGTGTCAGGATCTGCAGAAGGCAAGCTTGTGGAAAAGAATATCCGCCTATATTTTTGATGCGATCCTGCTGGTTACAGCGGCGGTCGGCGTTGCCTTTTTGCTCTCGGTTCTGCTCAGGTACGACGCTCACACAGAAAAGCGTGCGGAGCTGCGCCAAGCTTATGAGAACGAATACGGCGTGACCTTTGACATAGCTCAAGAGGACTACCAAAAGCTGCCCGAGGACGAGCGCAAGAAGATCGACGACGCATACGGAAAATTTGCTATCGATCCCGAGGTGCGCGGCATCGACTCGCTTATAATCAACCTTTCTCTCATTATAGTGGTTTTCAGTTTGCTGATACCGTTTATAGGACTTGAGGTACTGGTGCCCTTGGCGTTCGGACACGGTCGGACGCTGGGAAAAAAGATATTCGGCGTCGGGATCATGCGAATAGACGGCATCAAGATCAGCAATTTTCAGCTTTTTGCACGCGCAATTCTGGGAAAATACACCCTTGAAACTATGCTTCCCGTATTTTTGCTTCTTTTACTGTTACTCAACGTTATTCCCGTGGCTGCGCTTTTCGGGCTTGCTGTGCTGGCGTTCGTTCAGGTTGCGGTCATTATGTTCTCGTGGCAGCACGGTCCCATTCACGACGTGATCTCGGGCACAGTTGCTATTGACTTTGCCTCTCAGATGATCTTTGACACCCCCGAAGCGGCGCTTGAATACACCAAGAAGCAGCACGCCGAGGCGGCGGAGAGGGCGGAGTATAATTGACGTTTCTTGATAAAATTTATATATAACTTTTAAGGAAGGAAAATTTTATGAAAGTCGTTTTGCAAAATCTCACCAAGATCTTTCCCTCAAGGAACAAAAAGATGGGCGGAGAGGTCGTTGCGGTAAATGATTTTACCTTTGAGATCCCTGACGGCAAGCTGGTCGGTCTTCTCGGTCCCTCCGGCTGCGGAAAGAGTACCACCCTTTACATGATCAGCGGTCTGCAGAAGCCTACGGGCGGAAAGATCTTCTTCGGCGACGATGACGTTACTGAGCTATCTGCCGAGAACCGCGGAGTGGGTCTCGTGTTCCAGAACTACGCTCTCTATCCTCACATGACGGTCAAACAGAATATCCTTTTTCCGCTTGAAAACCTACGCGGCGAGGACAGGCTCACAAAGGACGAAATGCTCGAGCGCGCCGTTTACGCTGCAAAGTTGGTTCAGATCGACGATCTGATGGAAAGAAAGCCCAGCGAGCTTTCGGGCGGTCAGCAGCAGAGAGTTGCCATTGCCCGTGCGCTGGTTAAGATGCCCCGCGTCCTTCTTTTGGACGAGCCTCTGTCAAACCTTGATGCGAGACTCCGTCTCCAGACCCGCGAGGAGATCCGCCGCATCCAGAAGGAAACGGGAATTACCACTATTTTCGTAACTCACGATCAGGAGGAGGCGATGAGCATCTCCGACATGATCGTTGTTATGAAGCTTGGCGTGGTACAGCAGATCGGCAAGCCTCAGGAGGTCTACGACAACCCCACCAATCTGTTCGTTGCAAAGTTCCTTGGAACTCCTCCTATCAACGTATTTTGCGGTGAGGTCAAGGGCGGAAAGCTCTTTATCGGGGGCGCGGCGGTGCTTGACACACCGAGTGTTGACGATCAGAAGGTATACGTTGGCATCAGACCCGAGGGCTTTGTTCTCGACGAGAACGGTCCCCTTGTATGTCAGCTCAAGAACGTTGAGGTCATGGGACGCGACGTGAGCATCGTTTCTTCTCACGAGGATTCCCTCTCGCCCCTGGTCCGCTCCATTATCAACGCGGACAACAAGGTGTCCGCCGACGCCTCTGCCGTAAGCTTCTCGCTTAAATCTCACAAGGTATTCATATTCAACAAAGAAACTGAAGAAAGAATCGTTTTTGAGGTGTGAATATGAGTGTATCTAAGCTTACTCTGAAACGTGACCGGTTCGAAGCCAAGGCAAAGCAGTTCTTGGTCAAGATCAAATTTGATCAGTGGAAGGGCTGGGTCTATCTTGCCCCCTGCATTGCTCTTTTGCTCGTGTTTACCGGTTGGCCTATTGTGAACACGCTTGCAATGGCATTTCAGAACGGATACGACACCATGGAATGGATCAGCGGAATAGATTTTACCATCGGTATTGACAACTTCCTCAAGGTGATTTCCTATTCGGGATTCAAGGACTGTCTGTTTAACACCATACTTTTGTGTGTTATAACCGTTCCGATCTCCACCATTCTGGCACTTCTCATAGCAGTTTGTCTCAATTCCATCAAGTTCCTGTCGAGATTTCTGCAGACGATATATTTCCTGCCTTACGTTACCAACTCTATCGCTATCGGAATGGTTTTTGCGGCGATGTTCAATATGGTCGGTACTGCCTTTGGCGGACAAAACGAGCTTATCCAGTCTGCGGGTATTATAAACAATATTCTGGGCGTTTTCGGCGTTGAGCCTATCAACTGGATAAACGAGGGCTCGGGATACTGGCAGAACATTTTCGTAATGTCTTTCTACATCATCTGGAACGCTCTGCCCTTTAAGATCCTTATTCTTTTGGGCGGTCTCCAGAGCGTAAACAAGCAGTATTACGACGCGGCCAAGATCGACAGCACTCCCAAGTGGAGAGTGTTCTCAAAGATCACCGTTCCGCTTCTGTCTCCCATGATAGCTTACGTCGTTATAACGGGATTTATCGGCGGATTCAAGGAATATTCCTCTATTGTCGGTATCTTCGGTGACGACATGGGTCCCACGGGCGACCCCAGAAGACTTAACACCATGGTCGGATACATCTACAACTTTATCGACGAGCGTCAGGGACAGGCATCTGCTGCGGCTCTGATCCTTTTCGGTATCATTTTCGTCGTAACTATGATAAATCTTTACGTCAGCAAAAAGAAGACCCATTTCTGATAGGAGGTAAATATGTCTGATAAGATAGAAAACGCAAAGAATATGACCTCCGATTCGGGTATGCGGGTAATGAAGTCAAGGGATATCAATAAGCTCCGTACAAGCGCTAAGATCGGTAAGACCGCGGGTCTGATCCTGACCTACGCGTTCCTTATTCTGATTGCTATCGTCGTACTTTTCCCATTTTATTGGATGATCATATCATCCCTTAAAACTCTGGACGAGTACAAGCTCTCGGTCCCCACGCTTTTCCCCGAAACTATCGTGTTCGGAAACTACGCCGAGGCGTTTACCGAGGCAAATCTCGGACGTCTGTTCCTCAACACCGTTTACGTGGGTCTGGTCTCTACCATTCTGTCTCTTATTATCACGGTGCTGTCGGCTTTCGCTTTTGCCCGTCTTGAATTCAGGGGCAAGAACGCGCTTTTTGCCGTTCTTCTGGCTACCATGATGATCCCCGGTGAGCTTTTCACCATTACGAACTACCAGACCGTGTTCTATCTCAACTGGATGAACACCTTTACGGTACTTATAGTTCCTTTCCTCGTAAGTGTGTTCTACATTTACCTGTTAAAGCAAAACTTTATGCAGATACCGAACGAGCTGTATCTTGCCGCAAAGGTCGACGGTACCAGCGACCTCAAGTATCTGTGGAGAGTAATGATACCGCTCTCCTTGCCCACCCTCATTTCGATCACGATACTCAAGATGATGGGCGCGTGGAATTCCTACGTTTGGCCGAATCTTGTTACCGACTCCGATGAGTACAGACTTATCACAAACGGTCTCCGTAACGCCTTCGTGGAATCTACGGGTGACGTAAATATCCCCGTTCAGATGGCGGCGGTCGCTATCGTATCCGCGCCTCTGTTCCTTGTATTCCTCTTTTTGAGAAAATACATCATGAAGGGTGTTTCAAGAAGCGGAATCAAGGGATAATAATTGTGTGTTATAAGATTTTTAACATCATAACAAATATTTTTTAAGAAAGGATACCACCATGAAAAGAATTCTGTCAATCGTTCTTGCCGTTGCTATGTGCCTGAGCGTTCTGCTCCTGGCAGGCTGCGGCAGAAAAAAGATCGCTGATGCGGACCTTAGCGGTGCGTACGACGGGAGCGAGGTTACGATCACGTTCTATCACACAATGAGCGCGACCAACCTCCAGCCCGTTCTGGACGACGCTATCGCACGCTTCAACGAGCTTTACCCCAAGATCACGGTTGAGCACAAGCAGGTCGGCGACTACGACGCAGTTCGTAATCAGATCAAGACCGAGCTTACCGTTGGCGGTCAGCCCAACATCGCTTACTGCTATCCCGACCACGTTGCGCTTTACAACGTAGCAAAGGCAGTAGTTCCGCTTGACGACCTTATCGCAAGTACGGTTGAGGTTACCCGCGGAGATGGCTCCAAGGAGATAATGGGTCTCACCGAGGAGCAGGTAGGAAACTACATCGAAGGCTTCTACAACGAGGGCCGCGCTTACGGCGACGGCAAGATGTACACTCTGCCTTTCTCCAAGTCCACCGAGGTCCTCTACTACAACAAGACCTTCTTTGAAGCAAACAACCTCACTGTTCCTACAACCTGGGACGAAATGGAAGCGCTTTGCGAGACTATCAAGGGACTTCAGCCCAACTCCACACCTCTCGGATACGACTCCGAGAACAACTGGTTCATCACGATGTGCGAGCAGTACGGCTCTCCCTACACCTCCTCAACAAAGGTTGACGGCACAAACTACCTCTTTGACAACGAGACGAATCACGCTTTCGTTGAAAGATTCGCAAGCTGGTATGCAAAGGGCTGGGTAACTACCAAGGAGCTTTCCGGCGGTTACACCTCCGATGCGTTCAAGAAGGCTGAGGGCGAGCTGGGTAAGAGCTACATGTCTATCGGCTCCTCCGCAGGAGCGGTACACCAGGCTCCCGATCAGGTCAACGGCGAGTATCCCTTTGAGGTGGGGATCGTCCCCATTCCTCAGGTAGACCCTTCAAATCCCAAGGTGATCTCTCAGGGTCCCTCTGTATGTATCTTCCAGCAGGAGAACCCTCAGGAGGTTTACGCTTCCTGGCTGCTGGTTAAGTTCCTTACCACCGACGTTGAGTTCCAGGCTTCCTTCTCCGAGGCTTCGGGCTACGTTCCCGCTATCAAGAACGTAAACGACGACGAGATATATAAGGAATTCCTTGACAGCGCTGACGGTTTCAAGACCGGTATCGCTGCTTACTCTGCAAAGGTATGTCTTGAGCAGGAAAAGGCTTACTACGTATCTCCCGCGTTCAACGGATCCTCTACCGCTCGTGACGAGGTCGGCCTTCTTATGCAGACCTGCTTCTCCAATTACGAGAACGCCGCCGACAAGCTTGCTATGATAAAGGAAAAGTTCGCGGCAGCTATCGAAGAGTGCGAATATTGATCTGATCGTTCTCGATTATGAAAAAGAACAGCAGACTTTTAGTTTTACTACTGGTTGTTTTGACCGCCGTTTTTCTTCTTGTGTCCTGCGGCAACGTGAAAGACCCCGACGGAGATAAAGCCGAATGGGTTGACTATGCATCACAGCTGAAGTTTGATACAAGCTCGGACACGCTTAAGATCGAGGCTACCGTGAAGTCCTATATAGACGGTGACACAACTCACTTCTACGTGGACTCCTCGGTGTGCCCCGACGGGGTACTCAAGGCAAGATACCTTGCCATAAACACCCCCGAATCCACGGGCAAGATAGAGGAATGGGGCAAAGCGGCATCAAAGTTCACCCGCTCCAAGCTTGAGAGCGCGGTGTCTATCATACTTGAATCGGACAATGGCAAGTGGAACATCGACTCCACGGGCGAAAGACATCTGGTATGGGTATGGTACAAGACGGCGGAGAGTGAGGATTACCGCAACCTGAATCTTGAAATTCTTCAGGAGGGCTATGCTATCTCCTCCAACGCCTCCCAAAACCGATACGGTACTTATTGCACCGACGCGATCGCTCAAGCTATTGCAAACGAGCTTTTCGTCTATTCAGACGAAAAGGATCCCGACTTCCCTTATGGAGATGCTCAGGAAGTCACCTTAAAGCAGCTCCGCACCCACGTAGAAGACTACGAAGGGGCTCTTGTGGCGTTCAACGGCGTTGTTGTCATGAACAGCTCGGGTTCTATCATCGTTGAGGAATACGATCGGGAAAACGATATGTACTACGGCATGACCGTATATTACGGCACATCGGGACTTAACGGGGAGGGGCTTGATATCCTCTCTATCGGCAACGAGATACGCGTGGTCGGTATCGTTTCCTATTGGGAAACGGGCGGGGTATATCAGGTCTCGGGCCTTGAATACAACAGGCGCGACAAAGACAACCCCAGAAACATCAAGCTTATTTCGAAAGGTCACACGGCGGGCTATCACCAGGTTGACGCTTCGACATTTGTAAGTGAGATAAACGTAATGCTTGAGGACGAGGCGAAGCTCTTTGACTATGCGGGAATCGTTCTCAATACGTCAATTTCCATGAAGGACCTTACCGTAAACAGCGTTTACACGACTCCCTCGGGCGATTCCGCGGGAGCTATGACGCTTCACTGTACTGCCGAAGACGGCACGGAGATAGACCTTCGCACTATCGTCCTCTACGAGGACGGAGCAAAGGTTACTGCCGACCGCTTTGAAGGCAAGACTATCGACATCTGTGGATTCGTTGATTTCTTTGACGGCGAATACCAGATCGAGATATACTCCATAAAAGACGTAACTTTTCACAACTAATAAATAAAACAGAATTTTTGAAAGGAAAAAAGTTATGAAAAAGATTATTGCACTCATGCTTGTGGCTCTGCTCGTATGCTTCGCATTCGCAGCTTGCGGCGACAAGGACACAGACAAAAAGGACGACCCTAAGGACACAACAGCCGTTGAGTACGACCTTGAAGGTGCCGCTGCTTACCTGGAAGGCCTTTACAAGGAAGACCTCTCGGTTACTGCCGTTGACTTCGACGTTGTTGCTCAGGTGATCATCGGCGGCGTTACTTATCAGATCGACTGGTCGGTTGATTCCGATAAGGTTACCGTTAGCGAAGCATCAAACGGTGTTGTTACCATCGGTGTTGACGAAAAGTCTCCCGAGGAAGTTCAGTACAAGCTCACAGCTACAATCAAGGCAGGCGACGGCACTTCCACAACAGTTGGCTTTAAGCTCAGCGTTCCCGCTTACGCTGTAAACTCCCACGATGAATACATGGCTGCTCAGCAGGACGAAATCCTCACAGTTGAGGGTATCGTTGTTGCTATCAACTCCAAGGCTGCAGGCAACAAGTACAACCACCTCTTCCTGGCAGACGCTTCCGCTACGGGCGGTTACTACTGCTACAGCATCACCCAGGACCCTGTTGCTGATCTTGGTATCGAGGTTGGTATGACCGTTAAGGTTACAGGTCCCATGGCTCCCTACTCCGGTATGCAGGAGATCAAGGGCGGTCAGGTCGCTATCGTTGACAGCACAATCAAGACTGTTGAACCCGTTGACATCACAGAGAAGTTCTCTGCAGGCGAAAACCTTGGCGTATACGTTGGTCTTCCCGTAGTTATCAAGGGTGTTTCCGTTGGCGCTCAGGATCTTGAGAAGGACACTTCCCAGTATCTGTACTTCGCTATCGGCGAGCAGCAGGGCTACGTCAGAACATACGTAACAGACTTCCCCACAACTATCAAGGCTGACGACAAGGCTGCCATCGACGCAGACCACGCCGCACACTTTGGCAACAAGGCAGACGTTACAGGTATTCTTGTTCTCTACAATGGCGCTCCTTACCTCATTCCTATGAGCACGACTCCCTTCACAAATTATGAGGAGGTTAAGCTGTCCAACGCAGACAAGGTTAAAGCAGAGCTGGACGAGCTCAAGATCGACGCTTCCTTCTCCTCTGACGCTGTAGTTGAGCTTGCTGCAAAGGGCAAGTACTACGAGGACGTTACTATCGCTTGGGCAACCGATGACACAACCGGCGGAGCGGCTATCGCCGACGGCAAGCTCACCATTAAGGTCCCCGACAAGGAAGTAACAGTTAAGGTTACTGCTACCGTTACTTGCGGTGACGCAAAGGAGACAAAGACCTTCGAGATCAAGCTCTCCAAGTCCATCACATCTATCAAGGATCTGCTCACACTCGGTGCGGCTCAGGAGTCTTACACTGCTGAAAAGTATATCGCAGGCGGTATCATCACAGAGATCCAGAACGATCAGTACGGTAACATCGTAATCAAGGACGAGAGCGGCGAGTCCATTCTCGTTTACGGTACGTTCATCGGCGGCAAAAAGTACGGCGAGGCTGAGGGAACAAAGCCCGTTGTTGGCGACTACGTTGTAGTTGTTGGTGTTGTTGGTCAGTACAAGGGAACAGCTCAGATGAAGAACGCTGACATTACATACTTCGTAGCTCCTTCCGCTATCAAGGCGGTTGTTGACGTTGCTTCCGCTGCCGAGTCCAACGTTTACTCCGAGATCAACTACATGATCTCCGGTGAGATAACCGAGGTTCAGAACGATAAGTACGGTAACGTAGTTATTAAGGACGCAGAGGGCAACTCCATTCTCCTCTACGGTCTCTATGATCAGACCGGTGTAAGATACGACGGCATGGCTACAAAGCCCGCAGTCGGCGATACTATCACAGTATTCGGTGTTGCAGGCAACTACAAGGGCACCGCTCAGATCAAGAACGCTACTCTTATCGCTTTTACAGCTAAGTAATTTGCCAATAAAAATTGCACCCCGCTTTTGCGGGGTGCTTTTTCATATTCCTTTGAGCTTTTCGTAGGCGGCGAGGTCTGTTTTGATCGCGGTTACAGGGGTTATTGAAATATATCCGTTTTCAATTGCTCCGATGTCGGTGGAAATATCGTCTTTATCATGGGGAAGGGGCTCGCCGATCTGCAAATACATATTATTTCCTTTATGGACGAAACCGTCGCTGTAATACATACTTCCTTGCTTTGTTATAGCGATGCCGCGGCTTCTTTGAGGTGGAAAATTGACGTTTAGGAGCTTTGCTTGATCAAATATATTGTTCTTTTCAATGAAATCAAGAACAGAATCAAGCTCCGAAAAAGCAATTTCGGAGCAGTCGATCTCCGCGGAAAAGGCAATAGCCTTCAGCCCTAATCGACCTGCTTCAAGGATAGCTCCAACCGTTCCCGAATAGGAGATGTCCTCGCCCAAATTGTAGCCTCGGTTGACTCCCGAAAATACGATGTCATATTGACGGTCAAGACCGGTCACGGCGTATCTTACGCAGTCGGCGGGGGTGGAGTTGACCGAATACGCCTCGCAACCCTCGATAAGGTCAACGGACTTTATCTCAAAGGGCTCGCGGAATTCAATAGCCTGACTTTTTCCGCTCTGCTCAAAAAGCGGCGCGGCAACCGTGACCTCACCCAACTTCTTTGACCATTTTGCAAGAGTTAAAAGGGCAGGGGAGTTGATGCCGTCGTCGTTTACTATTAGTATCTTCATTACAGCCAGCCCTCGTTTGACGCTTTATATTCGCCAAGAAGCGCGTCAGCATCGGCGACGAGATTTTGAAGTTCTTTTTTGCTGTGTACCGTCGCGCCGCAAGCGCAGGCGTGACCGCCGCCGTTGTACTTTTCGGCAAGTTGGTTTATCGTTACGAATCTTGAACGAAGTCTTACTCGGATCTCCGTGTCTGTCTCAATGAACGCAAGCCAGACAAGGCTTCCTTTTATGGAATCCATGTAAGACACGGCGGCGCTTGCCTGCTCGGTGGTAAGCTTGAATTTTTTCTGCATTGCGCGGTCAACGAACAGATACGCCACTCCGTTTTTCGTTATCTTCATCTTCTTGTAAACGTAGGATTGGAACCTGAATTCGCAAAGATCCTTCATATACAGGTTTGCGTAAAGAGTGTCGGTGTCGATGCCCGTGTCAAGGAGCATACCTGCTAATCTCATGGTGTCGCCCGATACAGAGCGGAATCTGAATCGTCCCGAATCGGTGACCATTCCCGTGTATATTACGCTTGCCGCCTTTTGAGTGAGGACAAGCTCATCTTTAAACGCTTCGCAGAATGCGGCTATCATCTCACATGCAGATGAACGGTGCTCCTCCACCCACATAACGTCACCGTAAGGCTGTATCGGAATGTGGTGGTCGATCTTTATGAGCTCACGGCAGAGAGCGTACTGAGGATTTGATATGCGCTCGGAAGTTGCGGTGTCGATAACAATACCCAGAGCGTCCGAAAGGAAGTCGTCGGGACAGGGACCGTCCTCGTCGCCCAGGAATGCAACGTAGTCTGCGTAATCGCTATTTATCAACCGAATATCCTTTTCGGGATAGGTGGCGCGAAGCACGTCGCGCAAGCCCATGGTGGAGCCTACCGCGTCGCCGTCGGGACGCTTGTGGCGGAAGATCACTATTTTATCATACTGCTTAATCTTGTCAAGCACGGCTTTCATCTGTTCCATATTCATTTGCTTACCTCCGCAATTTTATCAAGGTCTGCCAGCATGAGCATGGCACTTTCGCGGTCTGCCACGGTTGCACCGCTTGCTTTTTCGTGACCGCCGCCGCCGTATTTGACCGCGATAGGATTGATGTTGTAACGGTCTGAGCGTATTTCGCACAAAACGCCCTGCTCGCTCTCGGTAAAGTTGACCCAAATGTCAACTCCTCGTATCTCGCCCATAACTCCTACCATTCCGCGGGAGATAGTGAAGGTGTCAACGCCGCATTCCTTTGCTTCCTCGGCCGTAGTGTAGATATACGCCACGTTGTTCTGCGTGAATCTCACCTTGAGCACGAAGCTTGCACGCAGGCGGATATAGGAAAAGTCGTCTGCGTAAAGGTTGCGGTATATGTCTCGGGTATCAATGCCCGCTTCAAGCAGGAACGCCGCACGGCGGAGAGTATCGGGAGTAGTTGAATCGTAGCGGAAGCGTCCCGAATCGGTGACCATGCCCGTGTAAAGCGCCGTGGCGGCATCACACGTCACTGACCAGCCTGCCTCAATGGCGAGAGCTGTGATAAGGGAGCAACAGCTCTCATACGACGTGTCGGTCACCTCGCACTCTGCTATCTTTTCGCAGAAAATGTGGTGATCGATGCGGGCTGTGGTGTCGGCAAGAGTGTATCTTTCGTCGCTGATAAGGGCGCGTGCGGACGTATCGAGGATAATCGCAAGTGCTCCCTTGTAATCCTCGTTCGTCACTGTGTCGGGCACATCCTTTTGAACGAATGAGTATCTGCCCGCACTGTCACCTACGCAAAGTACTCTCTTGTTCGGATAATTTGCCTCAATAAGTTTTTTTAATCCTATCTGGCTTCCCATGGCATCGCCGTCGGGCTTTGAGTGGCGGTGAATAATTATCTTATCGTATTGCTCAATGAGAAAAATGATGCTTTCAAACATGGCTTGAGGTCTCCTCAGTTATCAAAATAGCCCTTGTATTCTACCCGAAGGTCGCTTTCGGGGAACAAATGGCTGTAAAGCTCCACGAAATATGTGTCGGTCATGGAGGCGATATAGTCCACTACGATCTGATTTGGCTCGGTGCTCTCGTAGGGGATCTCGCGCCTGTAATGGGAAGCATTGACCAAGTCAATATGGTGCGAGAAAACAGGCGATCGGCGATTATTTGCTTTCAGATCGTCAAGAAGCTGACCGTATATCTGAGCCATCATGGGTCGCACCGTGGTACCAAGCTTTGCGCTGGAGGCGGCGTGGTCATATATGAGCTTGTAGTTGTCCTGCTTTGATTTTTGCAGAGCTTTATAATGCTTTGCGTCAAGCTTGATATAAGGCTTGCCGTAGCTGTTTTCGATGACGTTCACCACCAGATTATTGATGATCTCGGCGTTGATCGAGCCGATATCCTCGTTTACGAACATATTTTCGTCCGCTATTTTCGCGCGCATTGCGTCCTGGCGGTCCTTGCCAAGATACGCGATTACGTCGGACAGGCGCACCACAATGCCCTCAAGGGTAGAGGACATGAGCTTGTCGGTAAATTCCTTGCTTTCGTAGCACTTTTCGATAATCTTGTCAAATTCCTCGAAGCTCTCCACGGGATATGGGTGATATTCCTCGCAGAGCAGCTCGCCGTTGTGGGTGAGAATTCCGTTCAGGGTCTGCAGGCTGATATTATATGGATAAATTTTGTCGAGCACGCGGACAGAATGGACGTTGTGGAAAAAGCGGCGTCCTGTGTGTGCAAAATAAAGCTCGTCCAGATAAGCCTCGCCCGTGTGTGCAAAGGGCGGGTGACCCATGTCATGACCCAGAGCTATCGCTTCGATCAGGTCAAGATTCAAGTGAAGCGCCGCGCCGATGGTACGGGATATGCGGGAAACCAGCTGAACATGAAGACTGCGGCGGGTAATATCGTCGTTTTTATAGAGCGAGAAGACCTGCGTTTTATCTGTATATCGGTTATAAAATGGGCAGTGGATTATCTTGTCGATATCGTGTACGAAGGTGGGACGCCAGACGGTAGCCGCGTCCTTTGACAGGTTATGACGGCGCACGACCTTTTCGTCGGGAAAAGAAACGTTTGTATATATACCCGTTTCGCGGGCGAGCTGTATGGCTTGCGACGTCGCCTCGGAAAGCTTTTCGTATTTGGGCATAGCCGATTAGAACCTCCTTGTTGATTTTCGTCATTATTATCTATATTATATTACAAAAAAAAACATTTTGCAATACCTTGATGCTTTTTTGCTTGATATTGGAAGGAATGCGTGCTATAATGAAAAGGAAAGATCACAAGCGGGACAAGGAGTAAAAAATGGCAAAGCTTTATTTCAAATACGGCGCCATGGGGTCGTCCAAGACCGCCAACGCGTTAATAACGAAATTCAATTACGAGGAGAGAGGAATGGGTGTGTGGCTCATAAAGCCCTCTCTTGACGACCGCGACGGTGTTGGGGTGGTCCACTCCCGGATCGGTCTTGAAGCGGAGGCTTTCGTGGCTCTGCCCGACACCGACCTGCTGTCCGAATTTGAAGGCCGTAGCGAAATTGACGCCATAATCGCTGACGAGTGTCAATTTTTGACCCCCGAACAGGTGGACCAGCTTCGAAAAATAGTTGACGAGCACGACGTACCCGTGCTTTGCTTTGGGCTTCGCACCGACTTTCTCACGCATCTGTTTGACGGCAGCCGTCGGCTCTTTGAGGTCGCCGATTCCATAACCGAGATAAAGACCATATGTGCCTGCGGCAAAAAAGCTATCGTAAATGCCAGAATTGACGGGCGGGGAAAGGTGCTGACCGACGGCGGGCAGATACTCATCGGCGGAAACGACTCGTATATCGCCATGTGCCACAGCTGTTGGAAAAAAGCAATAGAAAAATAAAAACGAGCAACCACCTTTTTGCCGTCGGCTTGTCTGTGTCGAAACGTATCTCCTTATTTTTATGCCGGGGAAACGTATTTGCGGGTACTAAGTGAACAGTCGGTCGATTTTTGACATTGGTGTTGCATTTGTATGCTTTTTGTGCTATAATCAAAAAAGATCTGCGCTGTCTTTGCCATTCGGAGATCTAATTCGTTTTTTTGGAGGTTGCCATGGAGCGGAATTTGACCGAAATACTTTTTTCGCTGATCCGTTCTGCCGTACGCGGTACCGAGCTGACCGACAGGGAAAAGGCACTTTATTCAAGTGAGCTTTTGCCCGTTCTGATCAAGTTTTCAAAACGTCACGATGTGGCGCATCTGGTGGTGCTGGGCTTGCAGAAAAACGGTTTGCTGTCCGACCATGACAAAGATGCGGAGGCGGAGATTTTGCGCGCTGTATTCAGATACGAGCGCTTGAACCACGATTATACAAAGCTTTGCTCCGCTCTTGAGGCGGCTGAAATCCCCTTTATGCCGCTGAAAGGCTCGGTGCTCCGTGCTTATTATCCCGAGCCATGGATGAGAACGAGTTGTGATATTGACGTTCTCGTTCACCGCGCGGACGTGGAGAGGGCGATCTTGTGTCTGACCGAAAATCTTAAATACACGGAGCACGAGCGTGGAACTCACGACATCTCGCTTTTCAGTCCGCTGAAGAATCACGTTGAGCTTCACTTTGATCTGGTGGAGGAGGGAAGAGCCAATAACGCCATTGATATTCTGCGTTCCGTGTGGGAGCAAACTTCGCTTTGCGGCGAGAGTAGACATTGGTTTGAAATGAGCGACTCATTCTTCTATTTCTACCACGTTGCCCACATGGCAAAGCACTTTGAGAACGGCGGCTGCGGAATTCGACCCTTTATAGACCTCTACATTCTTGACCGCATGGAAACGGCTGATCGTGACGGCCGCAACAAGCTTCTTTTGCAGGGAGGACTGCTTAAATTCGCCGAGTCGGTGAGGGAGTTAAGTCTTGTGTGGATGGAGGGCAAGGATGCCGGTGAGCTGTCATGCAAAATGCAGGATTTCCTGCTCCACGGCGGTGCTTTCGGCTCCTTTGACAACCGCGTGGCACTCCAGCAAAAGAAAAAAGGCGGTCGTATTGGCTATATGCTGTCAAGAGTGTTTGTTCCGTACGAGCGCTTGGTCAGATATTATCCCGTTCTTGAAAAGCACCGCTGGCTTATGCCCGTGATGCAAGTGAGACGGTGGTTTATGCTGTTCCGTCCCGACATTGCGAAAATGGCGAGGAGAGAGATCGCTGTCAACGGTCAGATGGAAGGCTCCAAAGCTGACGAAATGAATGATTTCTTAAATGAAGTAGGACTTTGATAAAAAACTCCCGAAAGCACGTGCTTTCGGGAGTTTTTTTAAACCCTGAAAATATAGCTCGAATAGAACTTCGCAAGACCGATGGCGGGGAAAGAGAGCAGGCACCAGAAAAGGCTGAAAAGCAGGCAGATCTGCCCCTTGTAATTAAGCGGGATCTGCGAATAGTCCCACACGTTCCAGCCGAGGCGAAGGTTTACTATCTCACCAGCGCCAAGCTCAACCGCCGTGATGATTATTCCGCCCAGAATACAGCCGAGTACAAGCGGCATCGACGGAAAAACGCGATACATCAGATAGATGAGATAAAAGCAGACACCCCCCGCTATTGCCATGCTCCAATGAGAGCGTCCGCGCCACAGCATCTCAATACCGTAATAGATCACTGAGCCCGTGAGAAAGGTCAGAAAAAACTCGGAGACCGGAATACTTTGGAAAAACAATTTTACTTGCATGTTTTTTTACCTTCTTTTTCTTGTTAAGCATATTTTGCACAGAACTAAAGGATTTAATCACTAAAATAAAAATTTAGGTATTGTAAAATCGGGAAATATCTGCTATAATAACAAAATAGAGTAGAATGGAAGGAGAATATGCCGTGGAAAGATATAAAGCACGCGGTCGGGTGTTAATGGCTCGGCGCGACAATGTTGCAAAAATGGTTTTCGCCTTCCTTTTCTCTGTTATGTGCGCAGTTCTTGTTATGATGGTATGTGATGCCATCTGCTTTTATTTCGTGCCCCGACGGCTTGTGGATGCGGCGACGGTTTTGAGCCTTGTGGCGGCATTGACGGTCTACGCTATGGCGGACGTAATGCTTTTGCGTTTGGGGGTTCGAGCACAAGCGGACGGAACTGACCTTTTTGATTTTTATAAAAAGGGAAGTGGGCTTTCAACTTCTGTTGCCATGGGTATCGGATTTTTGACCGAAGCTATGGTACTTGCGTTTTTCTACGCCTACATTGAGGTCTTTTCTCTCTACGTTTCCCGAGTTCTCGGCGAAGCGGTACACGGGCTTTGTACTCTTCTGACCGCATTCCTTGTGTTCGTTATCGTATTTTACATAGGCACGGGGCTGTTCTTTTTACCATTTGTCGCCGAGAAAGAAAAAAAGGGTGTTTTCGGATTGCTCATCGCATCGCAACGCGCGGCGAAAGGGAATCGGATAAAGGCAGTAAAATTTATTTTAAGTTTTGCGCTGTTGACCTTCCTCTCTCTGTTTTCACTGGGGGTTCTTTTCTTTGTTTACGTTTTACCGCTATATATACTGTCCTACGGAGCCTTTGTCTCTGAGGTACTTGACTATAAGGAGTTTTGATTATGGATAAGAAGAAGTTTTATATTACCACTGCCATCGCATATGCGTCCAGAAAGCCTCACTTCGGCAATACCTACGAGGTTATTATGACCGACGCCGTTGCAAGATACAAGAGACAGAGAGGATACGACGTTTTCTTTTTGACGGGCACCGACGAGCACGGTCAGAAGATAGAGGACATCGCAAAGGAAGCGGGCATTACTCCTCAGAAGTACGTTGACGGCGTTGCGGGCGAGATCAAGGGTATCTGGGACCTGATGAACACAAGCTACGACAAGTTTATCAGAACTACCGACGATTACCATGTAAAGAGTGTTGAAAAGATCTTCAAGAAGCTCTACGACAAGGGCGACATTTACAAGGGACATTACGAGGGCTGGTACTGCACTCCCTGCGAATCCTTCTTTACCGACACCCAGGCGGAGGGCGGAAAGTGCCCCGACTGCGGACGCGAAGTTCAGAAGGCAACCGAGGAGGCTTACTTCTTCAAGATGGGCAAGTACGCAGACAAGCTTATCGCTCACATTGAAGCAAACCCCGATTTCATTCAGCCCGAATCGAGAAAGAAGGAAATGGTAAACAACTTCCTTAAAGTTGAAGGCGGACTGCAGGATCTTTGCGTTTCCAGAACGTCGTTTAAGTGGGGCGTTCCCGTAACCTTTGACGAAAAGCACGTTATCTACGTTTGGATCGACGCACTTTCAAACTATATCACGGCTCTTGGCTACGACCCCGATCTGGGCGATGAACAGCCCGAGCTATTCAAGAAATTCTGGCCTGCGGACGTGCATATTATCGGCAAGGATATCCTGCGCTTCCACACCATTTACTGGCCCATCATGCTCATGGCACTTGATATTCCGTTGCCTGATCGTGTATTCGGTCACCCTTGGTTCAATTTCGGCACCGACAAGATGTCAAAGTCCAGAGGTAACGTTATCTACGCGGATAAGATGGCAGAGAGATTCGGCGTTGACGGCGTAAGATACTACGCCCTCTCCGAGATGCCCTTTGCATCGGACGGCTCGATCACCTACGAAAACATCATCAACCGTTTCAATACCGACCTTGTAAATAACCTTGGTAATCTGGTAAAGAGAACTCTTGACATGGTCAAGAAGTACAACGATTGCATCGTTCCCGCGCCAACAGCTCCCGCAGAGCTTGATGCCGATCTTAAGCAGACCTGCGTTGACGCTTACACAGAGCTTTGCCGCTGCATGGACGAGTATAGAATTGCCGACGGTCTTGAGTGCATTTTCAACATGCTCCGCCGTGCAAACAAGTACATCGACGAGACCACACCCTGGACTCTTGCCAAGGACGAGGCGCAGAAGGAAAGACTCAACACCGTTCTTTACAATCTGCTTGAGACTATCCGTTGGGGCGCGGTAATGCTCGATCCTTTCATCACAGCAACCAGCGACGAGATCTTGAGCGAGCTTGGAACGAGCCTTGGCTCTTACGATACTATCGGAACGCTTGAGCTGTTTGGTGGAATGAAGGCGGGGGATACCGTTCAGAATTCCAAGGTGCTCTTTGCGAGAATCGACGAGGAGAAGATGCTCGCCGAGATCGAAGCGGAGCGGGCAGCCGATATGGCTGCTGCTACGGCAGGGACAAAGCCCGAAAAGCCCGAGGGTGTTGCGCAGATTGGGATTGAGGACTTTATGGGTGTTGAGCTTCGCACAGCGAAGATTATCGAGTGCGAAAAAGTGCCAAAGGCTAAGAAGCTCTTGAAGCTGACCCTTGATCTCGGTTATGAGACGAGAACAGTAGCGTCGGGCATCGCCAAGTTCTACGAGCCTGCCGACCTTATCGGCAAGAAGGTGATCCTTGTGGCAAACCTCAAGCCTGCCACACTCTGCGGAATCGAATCTCAGGGCATGATACTTGCAAGCGGCGAGGAGCAGATAAGAGTCGTATTCCTTGCAGACGACACACCTCTTGGCGAAAGAGTACGCTGATATCGGAGAGTATTTAAATGAAGCTTTTTGACTCGCACGCTCATTACTACGACGAGCGTTTCGGGGAAGAGGTTGACGGAGGAGCGGACGCTGTCTTATCCTCCGTCTTTCTCGGAGACGTTAAAAAGATCGTAAACGTGGGAACGTGCAACGAAAATTCGCAAAAGTGTATAGAGCAGGCGGCAAAGTATGAGGGAATGTACGCCGCCGTGGGTATCCACCCCTCCGACTGCCGTTTTTACACAGACGTGGAAAGTGAACTGTCAATTCTTGAACGGACTCTTGCAAACAGAGAAGAAAAGAAGATCGTGGCTCTGGGCGAGATCGGACTTGATTATCACTACGAGAACACCGACCGTGCAAAACAGGCAGCTTTCTTTGAAGCGCAGCTTGAGATGGCTCGTCGGCTCGACTTGCCTGTTATCATTCACGACAGGGAAGCTCACGGGGATTGTATGGACATGATCCGCCGCCACCGCGGTGTGTGCGGCGTGTTCCACTCCTTCAGCGGAAGCGCTGAAATGGCAAAAGAGCTGGTGAGGCTTGGTTGGTACATCTCTTTTTCGGGCGTGGTTACGTTCAAAAACGCCGCGAAGGTGAAAGAGGCGGCTGCCGCGGTGCCCCTTGACCGATTGATGATAGAGACCGACTGTCCCTATCTTGCCCCCCATCCTCACAGGGGTGAGATCAACCATTCCGGATTGATGCATCTGACCTGCGAGGCACTTTCGGAGATACACGGCGTAAAAACCGAGGAAATGGCTGAGATGACCTATCGAAACGCTTGTGCTTTTTTTAAGATAAATGAGTAATTTATTGCTTTTTGTGATAAAATAAACCTGTTTTTTGGAGATAGATTGTGCAAAACGGAGAAAATTTGCCCTTATTTTTATCTCTCTTGACAAAAACACGGTAAAATGTTATAATGTCTTGTACTTTTGGGCGTACTATGCCCAAATTTAGATGACAGTTACGTACGTCGAACACGTGCGTGGGCATATAAACATGATTACAGAAGAAGGAGGAAGAGAATTTGCCAACCTTTAACCAGCTTGTAAGACAGGGTCGTACAGATAAGGTTTATAAGTCCAAGGTCCCTGCTCTCCAGCACGGATTCAATGCTCTTACAAACTCTCAGACAGACCTTTCTGCACCTCAGAAGAGAGGCGTTTGCACAAAGGTATCCACGACCAGCCCCAAGAAGCCTAACTCCGCGCTCCGTAAGATCGCAAGAGTAAGACTTACTAACGGACTTGAAGCAACCACCTACATTCCCGGCATCGGTCATAACATTCAGGAGCACTCCGTTGTTCTGATCCGCGGCGGACGTGTACGTGACCTGCCCGGTGTTCGTTACCACATCATTCGCGGTACACTTGACGCTCAGGGCGTTGCAAACCGTAATCAGAGCCGTTCCAAGTACGGCGCAAAGAGACCTAAGAAGAAGTAATTCGAGGGTTCGTACCGATAAATATCGGACAAACGAAAAGGTATCAATTTAAATCAGAATATCTTAGCTCCCGTCCTGATGTTACTGTTTTATGTTTATATGCAACATCGATTTCGACGTGTGCGCTAACGAAAGTCTGCTTTCGAGTACCTATGAATTCATAATGTTTAATGAAGGAGGGAAGTACAGTGCCAAGAAGAGGTAAAATTTCAAAGAGAGAAGTTCTGCCGGATCCTATGTACGGTTCCACGCTTGTAACAAAGCTTGTTAACAACATCATGTACGACGGCAAGAAGGGCGTTGCTCAGACCATCGTTTACGACGCTTTCTCTATCATTGAAGAAAAGCAGGGTAAGAATCCCCTGGAGGTTTTCCAGGCCGCTCTTGAGAACATCATGCCCGTACTTGAGGTAAAGGCTCGCCGTGTAGGCGGTTCTACCTATCAGGTACCTATGGAGGCTCGCGCAGAGCGCCGTCAGACTCTTGGTCTCCGTTGGCTTGTGGCTTATTCCAGAAGCCGTGGAGAACGCACAATGGCTGAGCGTCTTGCATCCGAGATCATCGATGCAACAAACAACGCAGGCGGTGCATTCAAGAAGAAGGAAGAAACTCACAGAATGGCAGAAGCAAACAAGGCTTTTGCTCACTACAGATATTGATCTATCACCAAATCTTGAAAGGAGAAAACAAATATGGCAAGAGAGTATTCGCTTGATCATACTCGGAATATCGGTATCATGGCACATATTGATGCCGGTAAGACGACCACCACTGAGCGTATCCTGTTCTACACGGGTAAGACTCACAAGATTGGTGAAACACACGAAGGCAGTGCAACCATGGACTGGATGGCACAGGAGCAGGAGAGAGGTATCACTATCACCTCCGCTGCTACAACTTGCTACTGGGCACATTCCAAGTTCCATAATGACCCTGCAAAGGTAAAGGCTAACACCCACCGTATCAACATCATTGATACCCCCGGCCACGTTGACTTTACCGTTGAGGTTGAAAGATCTCTCCGTGTTCTTGACGGTGCAGTTACCGTATTATGTGCAAAGGGCGGCGTTGAGCCTCAGTCCGAGACCGTTTGGAGACAGGCGGACAAGTACAAGGTTCCGAGAATGGTTTACGTCAATAAGATGGATATCAACGGTGCGGACTTCTTCCGCGCAGTAGGTATGCTTAAGGACCGTCTCCATGCAAACGCTGTTCCGATCCAGCTCCCCATCGGTGCTGAGCAGTCTTTCATCGGCATCATCGACCTTATGCAGATGGAAGCCGACGTTTACTACGACGAGCTTGGTAAGGACGTACGCGTTGAGCCCATTCCCGCAGACATGATGGAAAAGGCTCAGGAGTATCACGATGCAATGGTTGAGTCCATTTGCGAGACCGACGAGGAACTCTTTGAGAAGTATTGCGGCGGTGAGGAGATCACCGTAGCTGAGCTCCAGAAGGCTCTCCGCAAGGCTACAATCGACAATAAGATCGTTCCCGTTATCTGCGGAACGTCTTACAGAAACAAGGGCGTTCAGAAGCTTCTCGACGCTGTTGTTGACTATATGCCCGCGCCTACCGACATCGAGGCTATCAAGGGTGTAAACCCCGATACCGAGGAAGAGGAAGCAAGACATTCTTCTGACGAAGAGCCTTTTGCTGCTCTTGCGTTCAAGATCATGACCGACCCCTTCGTCGGCAAGCTCTGCTTCTTCCGTGTATATTCCGGTAGCGTTGCGGCAGGTACAAACGTTTACAACTCCACCAAGGAAAAGAAAGAGCGTTTCGGCCGTATCCTTCAGATGCACGCAAATGACCGTAAGGACATTGACGTTTGCTATGCGGGTGATATCGCGGCTGTCGTTTCCACAAAGTACACCACAACAGGTGATACTTTCTGTGACGAGGCGCATCCCGTTATCCTTGAGTCCATGGAATTCCCCGAGCCCGTTATCAGCGTAGCTATCGAGCCCAAGACCCGTGCAGGTCAGGAGAAGATGGGTATCGCTCTTGCAAAGCTGGCTGAGGAAGACCCCACGTTCAGAACTTATACCGATGAAGAAACAGGCCAGACTATCATCGCCGGCATGGGTGAGCTTCACCTTGAGATCATCGTTGACCGTCTGCTCCGTGAATTCAAGGTAGAGGCTAACATCGGCAGACCTCAGGTCGCATACAAGGAAACCGTGCGCAAGCAGGTCAACCATGAGTGCAAGTACAAGAGACAGTCCGGTGGTTCCGGTCAGTACGGTCACGTTAAGATCACTCTTGAGCCTAACGAGCCCGGAAAGGGATACGAGTTTATCAACGCTGTTACAGGCGGTGCTATCCCCAAGGAATTTATCGAGCCTGTTAACCAGGGTATCCAGGGCGCTATGCAGAACGGTGTTCTTGCAGGCTACAACGTAGTTGACGTTAAGGTTACTCTGTACGATGGTTCTTACCACGAAGTCGACTCGTCCGAAATGGCGTTCAAGATCGCCGGTTCTATGGCGTTCAAGGAAGCTATGAGACTTGCTGACCCCGTTCTTACAGAGCCTATCGTTAAGGTCGTTACGATCACTCCCGACGATTACGTTGGTGATATCATCGGCGACTTCAACTCCCGCCGCGGTGCTATCCAGTCTATGGAGCCCGGTACGGGCGTTACCGAGATCCTTGCTTTCGTTCCTCTCTCCGAGATGTTCGGTTACGCAACAGATCTCCGTTCTAAGTCTCAGGGTCGTGCTCAGTACTCTATGGAGCCCAGCCACTTCGCTGAAGTACCTAAGTCCATTCAGGAAGGCATTATCACCGCAAGAGCTAAGAAGTAATTTTTAAAACTTTAAAAAATAATTTATATTTTTAGGAGGATTTAGCAATGGCTAAGGAAAAATTCGAAAGATCGAAACCCCATGTAAACATTGGTACAATCGGTCACGTTGACCACGGTAAGACAACTCTTACAGCAGCTATCACAAAGTACCTCTCTCTCTGCAACGGAAAGAACGAGTCTATGGCTTATGACCAGATCGACAACGCTCCCGAGGAAAGAGCAAGAGGTATCACAATCAACACTCGTCACGTTGAGTATGAGACTGAGAACCGCCACTACGCTCACGTTGACTGCCCCGGCCACGCCGACTACGTTAAGAACATGATCACAGGTGCCGCTCAGATGGACGGTGCTATCCTCGTTGTTGCAGGTACAGACGGACCTCTCCAGCAGACACGTGAGCACGTACTGCTCGCTCGTCAGGTTGGCGTTCCCGCAATCGTTGTTTTCATGAACAAGACTGACCTTGTTGACGACGAAGAGCTTCTTGATCTCGTTGAGATGGAAGTTCGTGATCTCCTTTCTTCTTACGACTTCCCCGGCGACGATATGCCTATCGTTCGCGGTTCCGCTCGTGATGCTCTTACATCCGAGAACACAGATCCCAGCGCTCCCGAGTACGAGTGCATCAAGAACCTTATGGCAGAAGTAGATGCTTACATTCCTACTCCTGACCGTAAGGCTGACCTTCCCTTCCTCCTCCCTGTCGAGGACGAATTCTCCATTTCCGGTCGTGGTACAGTTGCTACCGGGCGTGTAGGGCGTGGTACAATCAACCTCAACGATGTAGTTGATATCGTTGGTCTTACAGAAGAGAAGAGCCAGACAACAGTTACAGGTATCGAGATGTTCCACAAGCTCCTTGACACAGCAGAAGCAGGCGATAACGTTGGTCTTCTTCTCCGTGGTGTAGCTAAGGACGAGATCGAGCGTGGACAGGTTCTCTGCAAGCCCGGTTCCGTTAACCCCCACACCAAGTTCTCCGGTCACGTATACGTACTGACAGAGAAGGAGGGTGGCCGTGCAAAGCCCTT
>JAZRTK010000048.1:0-12573 GCA_045651985.1 Eubacteriales bacterium | reverse complement strand
GAATTCTCTTAAGACCCCCCAAAAACCCCAACCTTTTTACCGTTCTTGATTTTTGTGTTATAAAAACAACCACCAGCAGTATCGGTGGTTATTTTTATAAAGCAAAAGCCGACTGAAAGTCGGCTTTTATGCTTTTGGGATTTGGTAGACCCGTTCCAAATTAAAGGATCTGCTCCTTAACCTTGGATGCCTTACCTACTCTGTCACGCAGGTAGTAAAGCTTTGCACGTCTAACCTTACCTACACGTACAATGTCAACCTTAACTACGTTGGGAGAGTGGATGGGGAAGGTCTTCTCAACACCTACACCGTAAGAAACGCGTCTTACAGTAAATGTCTCGGAGATTCCGCCGCCATGCTTTGCGATTACAGTACCCTCGAAAAGCTGGATTCTCTCTCTTGTACCCTCGACGATTTTGTTGTGAACGCGAATGGTGTCACCAATGCGTACAACGGGCATCTCTGCCTTCAACTGCTCATTTGTAAAAGCCTTAATAAGATCCATTTTGGCTCCTCCTTATAATATCGGGTGTTCGTGCTGAGTCCGGCAGTGGACCACCCGTTTTCTTGCGGTCAGACCGCAACAGGGGTATTATACCATGATTTTTCCTGTTTTGCAAGTCTTTTTTAAAATTTATTTCATGATTTTTCAAGTTTTTTTGAGAATATGCGCGATAAAATGCTCTTTGCCGCAAAAATAAAGAATTGTGCGTTGAACAAAAGCACAGCTAAAACCAGCGCGCCTCCAATTAATATCCAGTATTTTATCTCAAGCAAAACGACGGCGCAAAGCGCACCTACAAGAAGCGTGTTCAGAGCGACGGTCACCCAACGGCAATCAAATTTGACGTAACGCACAGAGTCAAGTGCGCGGATGATATAGACGACCAGATAGCATGCAAAAGTCGCGATAGCCGCCCCCTGTGCACCGTAGACAGGTATAAGAATAAGGTTCAGCACCACGTTCACAACAGCGCCTATCATGGCTGTAATAAAGGAATTTTTTGACCTTTTGCACTTTACGTAAACGCTTGACATGAAGGTCACAAGGCTAGAAAATACCGTGGCGTATACAAGCACCGGTATATACTGCCATGCATCGGCGTAGCCGTCGGCAAATAGGATCGAGCAAATAGGCTTAGCCAGAAAAATAAGGCCCGCCGCACCCGCAAAAACCACCGCCTGAAAGCCCCCAAAGACCTGAGTAAAGAAGCCGCTCTCGCCGCCTTGGGAATCGTCGTCGGTAACGGCGGAATAGTTCCACGCCTCAATAAAGATTCCCGACACGAGTATCAGGAGCGTGGGCACCTTGAAGGCAACGGCGTAAAGTCCGTTGACCGCATCTCCCAAATTGGGGTCAGCCTTTATCATATAGCGGTCGGAAACGTTGGTTATCCACCAGAAAATGGTGGTGGGGATCATGGGAAGGCTGTATTTGAGCATTGCTTTTGCCACTTCCCTGCT
This sequence comes from Eubacteriales bacterium, assembly GCA_045651985.1. Taxonomy (GTDB): domain Bacteria; phylum Bacillota; class Clostridia; order Oscillospirales; family CAG-272; genus SIG710. The sequence goes on along the minus strand of JAZRTK010000048.1, from coordinate 11,109 downwards.
CAGATGACGGGGTGACAGATAGCGGTAAAGCCCCGTATAGAAAAACAGGAAAAGGGTCAGAATTCCGTCGGCAATAACGGTTGAGAGCACATAGCCGAGAACGCCCATATCAAAGCCTAAAAGGAATATAAGATTAAATGCGATAGTCAGCGCCGTCGTAGCAATCCCCTGCAAGGAAAACAACTTGGTTTTTCCGCACCCGCGCAAAAAATGCGCCGCGCAGGAATGAAAATTCGATGCAATGACGTAAAAAGGTATGAGCCAACCATAGCTGCCAAAGAAATGGAGTCCGCCAAAAAGCGGAATCAGACAAAGCGCCAAGGCAGAGCCGCCAAGCACCGCCCAAAAGCTGACGCAGAAGACGCTTGCTCGTCCCTCTTCGTCGCGGGCGTCCATGGCAAATCGAAAAATTCCGTCCACCATGCCAACCGCCAGCAGCGGCAGAAGCAGGTTTGCGGTCTGCGTTATAATGTCAGCCTGGCTGTATTGGCTTTTGTCAAGGCACGCGGTGTAAAGGGGCAGAAGCAAATATACCAGCACCTTTGATGCCATCGTGCCGAGGCTCAGCGCTATTGTGTTTGACGCTAATTTTTTATATCTATCCATTTGGTTCTTCTTTCACAAAATTTTTCTCTTTAATTATACTTCCACAACTAAAGATTGTCAAGTCACAACTCAAAAAGGCACTGCCAAAAGCAGTGCCTTTTCATTATTTCAAATAATCACAAGCTGCGAGAGCGGCAGCGGCGCCGTCGGCGGCGGCTGTCGCCACCTGGCGGATACGCTTGCTTCTGCAGTCACCCGCCACAAAAACGCCCTTGGCCGTGGTCAGACAGTCCTCGTCCGAATCTACGTAGCCGTAATCGTTGAGCTTGACAATGGACGCAAAGATCTCGTTCTGGGGGATAAGTCCGATAGCGGTGAACATTCCGTCTACTTCCAGCTCCTCGATCTTATCTCCTCGCTTTATCCTAATACCCGAAAGCTCGGCGTCACCCAGAAGTTCGGCAACTACCGCGCCCGTAATCGGAACGATATTCTCCGCCGCCTTCAGCTCCTCGATGAGCTTTTCTTCGCCCGTGAAATAGTCAAGATTTTGAACGACGTACACCTTTTTGCTTGTCTTTGACAGCAAGATCGCCTCCTGCAAAGCGGAGTTTCCGCCGCCGATGACAGCAACGGTCTTATCCGCATAAAAAGCACCGTCGCAAACGGCACAGAATGAAATGCCGTTTCCGATAAAGTCCTCTTCCCTTTCAAGTCCGAGCAGGCGGTGCTTTGTGCCCGTTGCAATAATAAGCGCCTTTGCCTGATAGTCTCCATCGTCGGTTGTCACCGTCTTTATTTCGCCATCAGCAACGGACAGAGCCTCAAGGCATTCCACCTCCGCGCCCAGCTCCATAGCCTGCTCCATAAGCGCCTCGCCAAACTCATTTCCGGACACCGAAATAAATCCGGGAATATTTTCAACCTTGGGAGAAGAGGTTATCTGTCCTCCGAAGGTTCCCTTTTCCATGACGAGAACGGTCTTGTTCGCACGTCTCGCGTAAATTGCGGCAGTAAGACCCGCAGGACCTCCGCCGATAACGATTATATCGTAGATCATTTAATCCTCCTAAAAGGCTGTGGCTAAAAAGCCACAGCCTTCGTTTTGTTATGCTTTCAGGAATTTCTTAATGTCAGAAACACCGATGTACTTGCTGATATTACCGTTCTCAACAACTACCAGCGTGGGAGCCTGCTTAATATCGAGAGACATTGTAAGCTCCTTATTTTCTTCTGCCAGAACCTTTGTGTAAAGGATTCCCGCCTTGTCAAGAAGCGCGCACGCGATCTTGCAGTTGGGGCACTTTGCGGTGGCAAACACATAGTATCCGTCAGCCATTTCAAGCTCTGCGCCCTTGTCCTCGCAAGCACAGTCCTCAGCCTTCCTCGGCTTCAGATGTGAATTGGCAATGTCGTATACCTTTCTTTCCTTATACTCCTGAGTCTTACCGTCGTTCCAGTTCTGAACGGGACGGTAGTAGCCTGTGATACGGCTGTATACCTCTGTTTTGCCGCCGCAAGTGGGGCAGGTAAACTGCTCGCCCGCAATATAGCCGTGGTCCTTACATACGGAGTATGTGGGAGACAGGGTGTAATAAGGCAGACGGTAGTTCTCCGCAATTTTGCGAATAAGGTTTGCTGCAGCCTTCCAGTCGGGAAGCTTTTCGCCCAAGAACGCATGGAACACTGTTCCCGAGGTGTAGAGTGTCTGAAGCTCGTCCTGAACGTCAAGAGCTGTGAAGATATCCTCTGTATATCCTACGGGCAGGTGAGAGGAATTGGTGTAGTAAGGAGTTCCGTCCTTTTCGCCCGCTGTGATGATGTCAGGGTAGTGCTTTAAGTCATGCTTTGCAAGACGGAAAGCAGTGGACTCTGCGTGCGTTGCTTCAAGGTTGTAAAGGTCGCCGTAAGCCTCCTGATAGTCGGAAAGGCGCTCGCGCATGTGGTTGAGCACGTCCTTTGTGAACTGCTGAGCCTTTTCCTCTGTCAGGTCTGCACGTACCCAATTTGCGTTGAGGCAAGCCTCGTTCATACCAACAAGACCGATGGTGGAGAAGTGGTTATTGAAGGTGCCAAGGTAACGCTTTGTGTAAGGATACAGACCGGAATCAAGCAGCTTGCTGATAACGGTTCTCTTAACCTTGAGGGAACGAGCAGCAACGTCCATCATGTGGTCGAGCTTCTCGTAGAATTCCTTTTCGTCCTTTGCAAGGTACGCGATACGGGGAATGTTGATAGTTACAACGCCAACGCTACCCGTAGACTCGCCGCTTCCAAAGTAACCGCCCGACTTCTTTCTCAGCTCACGCAGGTCAAGGCGCAGACGGCAGCACATGGAACGAACGTCGGAGGGCTCCATGTCACTGTTGATATAGTTGGAGAAATAGGGAGTTCCGTACTTGGAGGTCATCTCAAAGAGGAGACGGTTGTTCTCTGTATCCGACCAGTCGAAATCCCTTGTGATAGAGTAGGTGGGAATAGGATACTGGAATCCGCGACCGTTAGCGTCGCCCTCGATCATGATCTCGATGAACGCCTTGTTGACCATATCCATCTCAGCCTGGCAGTCCTTGTACTTGAAGTTGACTTCCTTTCCGCCGATAATGCAGTTAAGCTCTGCCAAGTCAGCGGGAACGGTCCAGTCAAGAGTGATATTGGAGAAAGGTGCCTGAGTGCCCCAACGGCTGGGTGTGTTTACGCCGTAGATAAAGGACTCGATGCACTTCTTTACCTGGTCATAGGAAAGGTTGTCGATCTTAACGAAGGGCGCAAGGTAGGTATCAAAGGAGGAGAATGCCTGCGCGCCTGCCCACTCGTTCTGCATGATGCCAAGGAAGTTTACCATCTGGTTGCAAAGGGTTGCCAAGTGGCTTGCGGGAGCGGACGTGATCTTACCCGTAACACCGCCGAGACCCTCCTGGATAAGCTGTTTTAATGACCAGCCTGCACAGTAGCCTGTGAGCATGGAAAGGTCGTGGAGATGAATGTCCGCGTTTCTGTGAGCGTTGGCGATCTCGTCGTCGTATACCTCGGAGAGCCAGTAGTTAGCTGTGATCGCGCCGGAGTTTGAAAGAATAAGACCGCCTACGGAATAGGTGACGGTGGAGTTCTCCTTTACGCGCCAGTCGTTGATCTGCAGGTAGTTGTCAACGATGGTCTTATAGTCCACCATGGTGGAGCTGATGTTACGGAGCTTCTCTCTCTGGCGGCGGTAGATGATGTAAGCCTTTGCTACGTCGTCGTATCCCGCCTTGATAAGAACAGACTCAACGCTGTCCTGAATATGCTCGACCTCAATGCTTGAGTTCTCGATCTTGGGCTCAAATTCAGCCGTGACCTTGAGAGCGAGGAAGTCAATTACGTCCTGATTATACTGGCGGTTGCAGGCATCGAAAGCCTGAGTGATGGCAGTTGATATCTTGGAAATATCAAAAGCGACCTGCTTGCCGTCTCTTTTAATAACGTTATACATAAATGTGCTCCTTTTCAATCGTGATTGACTTCATTATACAGCATATTTAGTGCCATGTCAATAGACAAAACACTACATTTTGTGTTTTCAGCGTTTTTCACAGTATTTTACGTATTTTTTGGACACAGTGCACATTTCATCGAGAATTTCCTCCTGAATCGGGTTGTTTCCCTGCCCTACGAGGTCACCCGAGTCTGTGAAATTCTGTAAAAAGTACCTGTCTGCGCCTTCGATGCGGCGGACTATAGACACTATATCTTGTGTTGTGTGCAATTCCGCCGTTACGGTGGTTCGGAACTCGTAAGGTACGGCACCCGAAAGGAGAAAATCGATGCTTTCCTCTACATCTTGTATGCTCACTCTGTCCGTCCCCGCGGTCAGAGGGTATTTCTCAAAGGAATTTTTGATGTCCATGGCAACGTAGTCAAGAAGCCCCTTTGAAACGAGGCTTTTGAGACGATCGGGATAGGCTCCGTTTGTGTCCAGCTTCACTTTATACCCAAGCTCACGGACGCGAAGGATAAATTTCTCAAGCTCGGGGTGTAAAAGAGGCTCACCGCCCGTTATGACCACGCCCTCAAGGATGCCTTTTCTTTTTTTAAGGAAGGAGATCACTTCCTCCTCGTCTATTTCCTGCGCCTGCTCTACTCTGTTGACAAGAAGTGCGTTATGGCAAAAAGGGCAAAGAAAATTACAGCCCTTTGTAAATACTATGCATGCGACCGCGCCGGGAAAATCCAGCAGAGTCAGCTTTTGAAGTCCGCCGAAGATCATGCTTTTACCTCCTGTGAGTGGTAAAATAGATTATACCATTTCCCTCCGCACTTTGTCAATTTACATTTTGCCCAAAAATCCGAAATTTAATAACCGAGCACTGCAGATGCTCATTTTACAAGAAATATCCCTCCGACAGATCGGAGGGATATCAAATCTTTATTCGTTTTTATTCCGCCGTCTTCTTCGCGCGATTTTTCAGCACGAGAACAGCAAGCATAAAGAGAAGGAGTGCAACTGCCCACATGATAATGCAACACAGCACGCCGCCAAGACTTGCGCACAGACCAGCCACAACGTAAGCAAGAGCCGCGATTACAGCAACAAGTGCCGCATAAGGAAGCTGTGTATTTACGTGGTTGACGTGATTACACTGTGCACCTGCGGACGCAAGGATCGTGGTGTCGGAAATGGGCGAGACGTGGTCGCCGAATACGGCACCGCCAAGGGTTGCGGAAACGGTCAGAATAGCCATAGTTCCACTGCCGCCGAGAATGGTTACGGCGATAGGCACAAGCACGCCGAAAGTACCCCAAGAAGTACCCGTTGCAAAAGCGATAGCACCTGCAAGAATAAAGAAGATCGCAGGGAAAAGGAACTGGGGGAACGCGCTGTTAGCAAGATTTGCTTCAACGAACGCCTGCGCGTCAAGGTAGCCGCCCTTCGCGCCCATGATGCCGGAAATGGACCATGCAAAGGTAAGTATCAGAATAGCGGGAACCATTGCCTTAAAGCCGTCGGTAAAGCTGCCCGTTATTTCCTTGAAGGAAACTACGCCTGCTATCATATAGTAGATAGAGATGATAAAGAGAGCAACGGTCGAGCCGATAGCCAGGGACATACCTGCATCACAGTTGGAGAACGCCTCGATAACGTTTGCGGACTGAGGTGCGGAATCAATGAGACCCGTATCCCAGTTGTAGAAGAAGCCCGTGTAGATCATGCCGCCGACGCAGCAAAGGATAAGAATTATAACGGGGATGAGGAGGTGGCGAACCTTGCCGTTGGGGTTTACCTTGATGTCAGAGGAGTTGTCCTCTGCATCCTCGGAAAGACCTGCGTGCAGGTCTCCCGTGCTCTCAGCGATATCGTCACATTTCTTCATCTTGCCGAAATCGAACTTGATAAAGCAGAGCGTAAACACCATAACAAGGGTCAGAAGCGCATATACGTTGAAGGGAATCGTGCTGATAAATACCATCAGACCGTCACCCTCAAGCTCACCTGCCACTGCCGCCGCCCAGCTGGAAATGGGCGCGATAATGCAGACGGGAGCTGCCGTTGCGTCAATTATGTAAGCAAGCTTTGCGCGTGAGACCTTGAACTTGTCGGTTACGGGGCGCATAACGGAACCAACCGTCAGACAGTTAAAATAGTCGTCAACGAAAATGAGGCAGCCAAGTCCCGCAGTTGCGGCCAAAACACCGCTCTTGGACTTGATCTTCTTTCCTGCCCATTCGCCGTAAGCCTTGGCACCGCCCGACTTCTGCATGAGAACGACGAGAATGCCGAGCACGACGAGGAACACGATGATCGGCGTATTGCCGCCCACCTTTTCACTCATGACCTGGAACAGTGTAAACATTGCTTTGAGAATGTCACCGCCCGCGTACATCATAGCGCCAACGAAAATTCCCAAGAACAGGGAAACGTAGACTTGCTTTGTGACAAGCGCTAAGATAATGGCGATAACAGCAGGCAAAAACGCCCATAAGGTACCTTCCATAGTAGCTCTCCTTCTGATTTTGAAAAATAGAATAATAAACGGTGTTTGTGACCTCGCACATCAAATTGCAGGTTTTTCACCATTTTATATGACATATTGTACCATTTTTCTCAGAATAAGTCAATAGCTAAAACTTCCTTAATACGATTTCTTTTTTGCCCCCCAAGGGTCAGCTTCGGCACGCCCAAGCCAATCAAGTATCCCCAAAAGGAGTAACGAAACAATAAGACCGCCCGTTTGGGCGGTCTTATTGTTCGTGTTCCCCCATACATATCTGCATCGGGGCGTATATTTATTCGGCTTCTCCCCTTTTTATAATTGAGGATGTTCCGACAACGCTTTGAGACGCGTCCATCGAAGATCAACTTCTTTTTGGATCAATTCCAGTTTTTCTCTATACTTTTCATCACATAAATGTTTTGTTCTGCCCATCATTTTCAGGAAGTCAGCCATCGGAATTTTTTTGTTCCTTGCTTCCGGGTCAAAAGAAAGCGATGTGATCCCCCTCTCAACCTCATATAACGGAAAATAACAGCTATTCACCGCGGCGGAAATCACTTTGCGCTCGGTATTGGGCTTATCTCCCCAGTTGAGAGGACAAGCCGACATACATTTGATATACGCCGTTCCGTGATTTTTAGCATAGTACTGAGCTTTCGCCGCCTTTTTTATAAAATCGTTAGGTTCGCATTCTGCGGCAGTAGCAACATAGGGCATTCCTGTAGCCGCCATAATGCGCGGCATATCCTTGTTAAAAAAGCTTTTGCCCCATTGCTTTTCCCCAAGATGTGACGTCGCGCTTTTAGCACCCATAGGCGTAGAATAGGACAGCTGATAACCCGTGTTCATATAACCGCCATTATCATATTCAAAAAGTATTACGGGGTCGTTCCTGAGCGCAGTACCCAGTGCCGATCCCATGCCGATATCCATACCGCCGTCACCGCTTACCATAATAAAGGTAATATCCCCGCAAGGAAGCTCGCCGCGATCCTGCATTTGGTGGTACATCTTTGAAAGTCCCGCCAGCGTTGCGGCTCCGTTTTGAAACAGATTATGCACATACGGTACTTTAAATGCAGTCTTTGGATAATTGGTCGTGACTACCATACCGCATCCCGTCTGAAACAGAAGCACCACGTTCCCCTCGATTCCCCTGAGGAGCAGGTTGACGTTTACGGGTATACCGCAACCGGGACAAGCGCCGTGACCGGGTGCCAATCGTTTAGGTCTTGCGGTAGTATCACGAACGGTAGCCCCTTCAACAGTCACCTTGCCGTTTTCTTCGTAACACGAGATAAGAGTCGGGGATTCGCTTTCCTTTACCGCTTTAAAGTACGGCTGTGGGTCATATTCCTTTTCACCCGAATAAACCCCCACATAATCAAATTCAGATACATTTTCCTTATAGCAAGACTCAAAAAGCTCTACGGCATCTTCTTCAAAAAAATCACGTCCTCCAAGACCGTATATGCGGTTTATGACCCGTGTAGTCAGTCCCTTTTGCTGCAGGGCTGCGCGTATCTCAAGTGACATATTGCCGCCCCCTGCACCGTAGCTGTCCTGACGGTCGGCTATGAGGATAGTCGTTGCATTTTTGCACAGATCAGCGATCTGTTCTATCGGGAAAGGTCTTAGCACTCCCAACGTAAATACTCCCACCTTTTTCCCCTCATTTCTAAGCTTGTCTACAGCCGCCTTTGCAGTAAGATATGCCGAACCCAACACAAACAGCAAAACCTCAGCATCGTCAGCCTTGTATGATTTTACCGCAGACAGATTTCTTTGAGACAGCTGTGCATATTCTTCAAAGACCTGTCTAATCACCGTGCGGGCATTCTCCATTGCCATATGAAGCTGATATTTGTTATTCATTAAATCCGGTTCATTCATATATGAGCCTATGGTGACGGGATTTTCGGGATCAAGAGGTGTGTTCTGACCGCGCAAAGGTCCTATAAATTTCTGTACGGTGCTGTCGTCGGAAAACACATAGCAGTTTCGTTTTTGATGACTTGTAAAAAAGCCGTCAAACGCCACTATAACGGGAAGTCTTACAGCCTCGGCGATCTTAATGGCACAAATATTGCAGTCGTAGACCTCCTGGGGAGAATCAGCGAAAAGAATGACCCAGCCTGCATTAAGTGTATACATAATGTCACTGTGATCCCCCTTTATGGAGAGAGGTCCCGATACAGTTCGGCAGGCAACGTTCAACACCATTGGAAAACGTGTTCCCGATTGAACGGGAAGCTGTTCCAAGGCATACAGCAGTCCGTTGGCAGAGGTTGCATTAAAAACTCTTCCCCCGCCCACAGAAGCACCGTAGCATATTCCTGCGGCACTGTGTTCCCCCTCCGCGGGCATTAAAGCGATGCTATGCTCTCCGTCTGCCCCCATTTGGTCTAGATATTCCGCTATCTGCGTAGACGGCGTTATGGGATAATACCCCATAACGTGATAATTTATTTGTTTGGCGGCATAGGCGGCAAGCTCGTTTCCGCTTTCAAATAAAAGTATCTGTTTTGCGTTCTCCATTTTACATAAGCCCTCCGTCTACTCTTTTTTCATCTAAATATGATTCGCCCGTCACCCAAGGATCCGCCCCCTGTGGCTCAAAATCAATGTTGTCACTTATCAGATCTTTGTTTCGCACAAACCATTTTTTGTCGGGATGCTCGTTTTCACGTCCCGCCACTAACGCGCCCGTGGGACATACGTCCACGCAACGCAGACACCCTTTGCAATGGTGGTAGTCAAGACCTCGATTCATCATGGTCGGCTTTCCGCGGTATTCTCCCTTCAAAAACTGAAACACCATATCGGGGCAGGTCGTGTCGCAAAGACCGCAATGAATACATTTTTCGGGGAGAAAAAGGGGGATAAACCCTTCTCTTGAGGGTGACAGATCATTTGACACCGTGCTTCCAAAATGCGGATTCGCACCACCCATAGGTGCGTTTTCATACCCCCATTTACTGCGGAGCTCTCGGCATTCGATCTTTTGAAAACCCCCGTCATCTTCAAACTTTTGGCTTTTTACATTGTTAAATCCAAGGTCTATTCCCTTTAGGTTGCTTTCAAGCATTGCGGGATATTTTTTCCCCAAAGTGTTACTTACCAGCTCCTTTACGGCTTCAACAGGAATAAATCCGGAAGCTTTTGCAATAGCACCAAGAATAACCATATTAATTCTGCTTTTACTTTCAAGTGCCAATTCCAAAGCATTGACACAACATATATTCCCTGCGTACAAACGAAGATCTTCACGGGTTTGCTCGGGTGTTCTGTCGGTATTAACTACCAGTGTACAATTCTCATCAACACCCGCCGTAACGGGCAATGTTTTCGAAAGGGCGTGATGAAACAAAACCAGCAGATGAGGTCGCTCTACGGGGCTGTTATGCAAAATATCGCGTACGGGCGCACTCCAGCGTACATAGGATTTCACCGGTGATCCTCTCTTTTCCGAACCGTAGCTCGAAAATGACGCCGCGTTAAGATTTAAATAAGCAGCCCCCAGCTCGCCAAGAAGCTTTCCGCAAAGATTGGCGCCGAGACCGCCGATACTTTCAAGCCTTATTTCATAGCAACCGTTTTCATTTATCGTAGGCAAGGTTACAGTATACGGCGGTCGCTTGTCAGCAAATTCAAAACTATGTGCCATATTTACCCCCTTGAATTTTTCATTATTATTTACTCATAGTTCAATGAATATGTAAAGTATATAGTTTAAAGATTAAAAAGTCTAATAAACACAAGTGGATATATGATTTTCGAAATCAAGACCGCGTATCTATGGCTTAAAAAAGTAGAAAAATAGGCAACTGATTTGAGAAAGTAATATTGCGCAAGTGTTTAGAAAAAGCACCTCAAATCGAGTGCTAACGGATCAAAGTTCAGATGGTATTCATTTGACGCCCCTTGATGGGCTCTGAACCATCGTTTGCGTTATCATTCAGCCAAACTTGAAGCTCACCGTAGCGCAAACTGTTCTTGTTTTTTAATGCAAAACAAGAGTGGTTCGAACCTTTGGACAAACACGAAAAAAGGACACAGACCATTCGGTCTATGTCCTTTTTTGGCGCCCCTTGATGGGCTCTGAACCATGGTTTGCGTTATCATTCAGCCAAACTTAAAGCTCACCGTAGCGCAAACTGTTCTTGTTTTTTAATGCAAAACAAGAGTGGTTCGAGCCTTTGAAGAAACACGAAAAAAGGACACAGACCATTCGGTCTATGTCCTTTTTTGGCGCCCCTTGATGGGCTCGAACCAACGACACCGTGATTAACAGTCACGTGCTCTGCCAACTGAGCTAAAGAGGCATTTTGAGGGAACAGTCGAGCAAACTATTGCTTACCCGTCTTTCTCCTCTATACATAAACAGGAAAACATTTCTGTTTTCCTGAGTAGTGTCGGCATTGACTTATTTTCCCGGTCGGTCGCCCGACAAGTATTTTCAGCACTGCAGAGCTTAACTTCTGTGTTCGGAATGGGAACAGGTGGACCCTCTGCGTTAAAAACACCGACTATTAATGTCAGCATTGACCTATCTTCCCGGTCGGTCGCCCGACAAGTATTTTCGGCACTG
>JAZRTK010000047.1:0-11501 GCA_045651985.1 Eubacteriales bacterium | reverse complement strand
TCGTTGCGGCAGTAGTTGTTGTTGCTATCGTTGTAGTTGTTGTTATCATCGCAAAGAAGAAGTCTTCCAAGGCTGAATAATTCTTTGAGTTGGATCAACCAAAATAAAATCAAGGTGCGAGACTTCGGTCTCGCACCTTTTGTCGGTCCCCCTTTGAAAGGGAGATGAATTTATCAAAACATCTGTAGGAGCAACCACTAAACGACGGTCTGCGGCTTGTTATTTTACAGAAAAAGAAGGCATCGAAACGATGCCTTCTTTTTGAATATTAAAGCAGAACAACGCCCTTTTCTCGGCAGACACGGCGTGTCTGCTCGTCCCAAACGGAAACCTGAACCTCGCCGATGTGCGCCTTGCCGAGCAGGAGCATACAAAGTCTGGACTGACCGATACCGCCGCCCATTGTAATGGGAAGCTCGCCCGCAAGCAGCGCTCGGTGGAAGGGGAAACGGCGGCGCTCCTCGGCGCCCGCCTTTTTGAGCTGTTCGTCAAGGGATTTCTCGTCTACGCGAATACCCATGGACGAGATTTCCATGGCGCAACCCAGCACATCATCCCAAAACATGATGTCGCCGTTCAGCGACCAGTCGTCGTAGTCGGGCGCTCTATTGTCGTGGGGCTTTCCCGATCTCAGTTTGTCGCCTATCTGCATGATGAAAACCGTCTTGTGCTCCTTGACATAAGCGTTTTCGCGTTCCTTTGAGGTCATGTCGGGGTACATATCCTCCAGCTCCTGAGAGGTGACGAAGCTTACGTTTCTCTCAAGCTCTACGGTGATCTGGGGGTAGCGGACCTTAAGCATATCGAGGGTGTCACATATTGCGGCAACCTCGCCCTTTACGGTGTTTTTTAAATATTCAAGAGTTCTTGTCTCGCGGGTTATTACCTTCTCCCAGTCCCACTGGTCGGTATAGATCGAGTGGAGGTTATCCATTTCCTCGTCACGGCGGATAGCGTTCATGTCGGTGTAAAGCCCCTCGCCTGCGGGGAAGCCGTAGGTGTGGAGAGCCATTCTTTTCCACTTTGCAAGAGAGTGGACCACTACTGCATCGGTGCCCGTTTCCTTAATGTCAAAGCGCACCGCGCGCTCAACGCCGCTCAGATCGTCGTTAAGACCTGTTTCCGGGTCGACAAAAAGGGGAGCCGATACTCTTTTTAGATTCAGAACGTAGCAAAGGCGCTCCTCAAACAGGCGCTTGAGCATTCCTATGGCGTTCTGTGTATCGTAGAGACCGAGGGTGGCTTTGTACCCCTCGGGAATATATACCTTACTCATTTTTTCTCCTTTTACCGCTGTGGCAGAAAAATCCATTATAATGTCTAATTATATCACGGGGATATGGCAAAGTCAATATTTTTTATAATTAAAGTTCGTCTTTATAATCTGACTATACATGCACAGTACCTCGTATCTTAAATAAATTTTCTTGTTGACCCCTAACGGGTCGGGCGCATATTATGTAGTGAGCCGACGATCGGCACGGTCAGAATTGACCGAGAGAAAGGGAAGGTTATTTATGGGTGAAAGATCGAATTTGAATATTGCGGTCGTGGGCGGAGACTCGCGGCAGAGATTGGTTGCAGATGAACTGAGAAAATGCGGATACACGGTCTCCGAATACGCTGTCAACGGGGGGACTCCCCGTGTCGATCTTTTGCCGACTGTGGCAAAGGCTGACCTTTTGGTTCTGCCTTTGCCTGCGTCAAGAGACGGGTTTCGGGTAAACGCGCAGTCGGATATTCCTTTTGATAAGCTGGTGGGCTGTCTGCCGCAGGGGTGCAAGATCTTTGCGGGAAAGCTTCAGCCGGCCTTGGGCGATCTGCTTTCGGGGCGGGGATTTGAGGTCTTTGATTTCTATGAGGATGAGTTGTTTGAAAGGGAAAATACAGACATCAGCGCCGACGGTGCTATCCACTATCTCCTATCGCTTTTTGACGGGAATATAGCAGGGCGGAGCGTGCTCGTTTGCGGCTACGGCCGTTTTGGTGCTTCCTTGTGCGAAAAGCTGAAGGTACTCACGTCTTCGGTGACGGTGGCTGCAAGGCGGGATGAATCCCTTGAAATCGCACGCCAAAACGGGCTTTCGGTGTTAAAGATAGATTTGGCAGAAAAAAATTTTTTCTCTGTTCCCGACGGGATTTGCGCTGTCCTGAACACCGTGCCGTACCACGTGTTCACCGAAGAAAACATGGGCACTCTCGAAGGCAAGGTCTATCTTGAACTTGCCTCGGCACCCTTTGGCGGTGATCCTGCCCGCCTGAAAGAAGTGTCCTCTTATTCCTATTTGCCTGCGATCCCCGCAAAATTTGCTCCCGAGCGCGCCGGATGTGCAATGCTGTCCTCCCTTTTCCGATACATTGACAGTAATTTCCCTGACGGCATATAATGCCGTCGGGCCTGTCAAAATCAGACGGCAGAAAGGTACGGTCTATGATAGGCTATGCATTATGCGGTTCTTTTTGTACTCACAAAAAGTCCGTTGACATATTAAGAAAGCTGAAAGAAAAAGGATACGATATACAACCCATTGCAAGTGAAAACGCATATTCCACCGACACGCATTTCGGAACGGCGCAGGATCTTAGGGATACTCTTTACGGTATCTGCCAAAAAGAAATAATACACACGATCAAGGATGCGGAGCCTCTCGGACCGCGTGTCAGCCTTGATGCACTTGTTATCTGCCCTTGTACGGGAAACACCTTGGCAAAAATCGCAAACGGTATCACCGACACGGCGGTGACCATGGCGGCAAAGGCGCATCTGCGCTCTGACCGTCCGCTTGTTATCGCTCTTGCTTCAAACGACGCTCTTTCCGCGAATTTAAAAAATATCGGCGCGCTCCTGCAAAAAAAGCAGGTGTATTTCGTTCCCATGGCCCAGGACGATCCCGAAAAAAAGCCTCACTCGCTTGTTGCCGACTTTTCACTTGTTCCCGAAACGCTGAAATTGGCTATGTCGGGCAAGCAGATCCAAAAGATCTTCAGATAAGCAATAATATTGAGTATTAGTACCCAATTTTCACCTCGCTACCCTTGGCCTTAACTGAAATAACCGACACCCCGCTGAGATTGGCGGGGTGTTTTTTTGAAAATGACTCTAATCTTTGGGCATAAAGTCTGTTTTCCCGAGATAAAACAGAAAAAACTTATGAAAAATAACAAAACTCCCTTTACAAAAAAACAATTAAGTGGTAAAATATAACTGATGATATTTTGATATCAAATACCTTCAAAGGAGACAACTATGCCTTATTGCACAAAATGCGGAAGACCTATTCAGGAAAACGAGGTTTGCACCTGCCAAGCAGCGGCGCAGCCCGTTGAAAATCCTCAGTACGCACAGCCAGAAGCTGCTCCCCAGCAGGCTTATGCTGCTCCTCAGCAGCCTTACGGCGCACCTCAGCAGCCTTACGCTGCGCCCCAGCAACCTTACGCTGCTCCTCAGCAGCCTTACGGCGCACCTCAGCAGCCCTACGGTGCTCCTCAGCAGCCCTACGGCGCTCCTCAGCAACCCTACGGTGCACCCCAGCAGCCTTATGGCGCACCTCAACAGCCCTACGGTGCACCTCCCAAGCCCGCTAATACATTAATTAACGATATTATCAACGTGATCGTGACCTTCTTTAAGAACCCCGCAGAGGCAAAGACTCTTGCCGTAAAGGACGGAAAGCTCACTATCCCCGCAGTTCTTCTCGGCCTCTACGCGTTTGTTACCATGTTCGTCACATGGCTGTCCTTTAACTCTATTACACTTTCCACGTGGAGAACAGTCAAAGAAGCTTACGGTGACTATCTTAATGAATCCGGCATGAAGTACGGCAAAATTACAAAGGAGATATTCAACGTTCCGGGACTTCTCTTTGCAGGACTTCTCACAGCGGTTGTCTTTGTTGGCATCCTTCTTCTCGTAAGATTTGCCATGAGCAAGATTGCAGGCTCAAGTGAAGGTGATTTTAAGAGTGGTCTGGTCGTAGTTTCTCTTTACTCCATTCCCGCAACTGCGCTTGTTTTCCTTGCTTGTATTTGCTCTTTCTTCTCTCTTGGTCTCTGCCTTATCCTTTCTGTTTTGGCGTCCCTGTTTATGCTTGTTTCCGTTCTTACGGACACAGCAAGGATCAACGCAACACAGCTTGAGAGCGGCAAGTGGCTCTTCATTTTCCCTGCAGTTATTATTGTTGCGCTGGTTCTCAACTACCTTCTTGGCTCTACATTCCTCAAGATCGGTCTTACAGAACAGATGCGCGAGGTCATAGACGGTCTGGGCAAGCTCGTCACCGACCCCTCCGCTTTCTTTGAAAGCATGATGTAAAATACATATATTGACCCGAGTGCTTTGACGCTCGGGTCAATTTTTTTCCAAAATAGATATTTCCTCTTGAAATGTGTCTTTAAAAGATGTATAATATATAGTTAGATAAATATACCTTTTAAAAGAAGAGAGGAATTAAAATGACGACCATAGATATTATCTCGGGCTTTCTCGGCGCGGGAAAGACTACACTTATAAAAAAGCTTATCTCCGAGGCATATGCGGGTGAGAAGATCGTGCTGATCGAAAACGAGTTCGGCGAGATCGGCATCGACGGCGGATTTTTGCGCGACGCGGGGATCGAGATCACCGAGATGAACTCGGGTTGTATATGCTGCTCGTTGGTTGGCGACTTCGGCGAGGCTTTGAAAAAGGTGCTCGGCGAGTACTGCCCCGACAGAATTCTGATCGAGCCCTCGGGCGTGGGCAAGCTCAGTGACGTTATCAAAGCCGTCCGTGACCTTGAGGCTGATAGCGCACAGCTGGGCGGCTTTTGTACCGTTGCAGACGTGAACAAGTGCAAGATGTATATAAAGAATTTCGGCGAGTTCTATTGCGACCAGATAGAGAGTGCGGGCTGTATCATTCTCAGCCACACCGAGGGAGCAAAGCAGTCAAAAATTGACGAGGCTGTGGCTTTGCTACGCGAGCACAATCACGATGCGGTCATCGTCACAACTCCTTGGTCCGTCCTTGAGGGCAAGCAGATAGCCGAGGCTATCGGACGCACTGTGACTCTTGAAAGCACCGTAAAGGAGCTTGAAGATGAGGAGCATAATCACCATCACCACCATGATGAAGATTGCGAGTGCCAAGAGCACCATCATGGGCATCACGAACACCACCATGACCATGACGAAAACTGCACCTGCGGTTGTCATGACCACGAGCACCATCACGAACACCACCATGACCATGACGAGAACTGCACCTGCGGTTGCCACGATCACGAACACCACCATCATCACCATGCCGATGAGGTGTTCGCAAGCTGGGGCGTTGAGACGACCAAGAAATTTAGTATGAAGGAAATTGAAGCGATCCTTTGCGAGTTTGCCGAGACCGATAAATACGGCACGGTGCTTCGCGCAAAGGGAATCGTTGAAGGCGAAGGCACATGGGTGCATTTCGATTACGTACCCGGTGAGCCCGACGTGAGAGAGGGCAGTGCCGACGTTATCGGCAGACTTTGCGTTATCGGCGCAAATCTTGACAAAAAGGCGATAGCAGAAAGGTTCGGCGTGTAATATGACGGCAAATACTCCCGTATATCTGTTCACGGGATTTCTGGAATCGGGCAAGACCAAGTTCATTCAGGAATCAATGGAGGACAAGAAATTCAATTCGGGTGATAAAACTCTCCTGCTTGTGTGCGAGGAGGGGGTAGAGGAATACGACCCCGAAGCGTTCTGGGGACAGAACGTGTACCTCAAATACGTAGAAAAGGAATCCGATCTGACGCGCGAGTTTTTGGAGGCGGTCACAAAAGAACACAGGCTTGACCGCGTTGTGGTCGAATACAACGGAATGTGGCAGTTGAAGACCTTTTATGCGGCGATGCCCGAAAGCTGGGGCATCTTTCAGCAGATAGTCTTCTTTGACGGCTCCACCTTTTCTTCCTACAACGCAAATATGCGCTCCCTTGTGGTAGACAAGATACAGGACGCCGAAATGGTGGTATTCAACCGTGCAGACAGTCCCGCCGTCGATCAGGAGGAATTTCATAAGATCGTGCGCGGTCTCAGCCGCGGGGCTACGATAGTTTACGATTACCCCGACGGAAAGATAGAATACGACGAGATCGAGGATCCGCTTCCCTTTGACAAGGAAGCTCCCGTAATTGAGATCAAGGACGAGGACTTTGCCCTTTGGTATCGCGATTTATCCGAGGATATGAAGAGTTATATCGGGAAGACAGTAAAGATAAAGGGACTGGTATCCAGAAATCCCGAGCTTGACGACAAGTCATTTATTATAGGACGGCCTATTATGACCTGCTGTGCCGACGATATCGCGTACAGCGGTCTGGTCTGCCGCCTGCCCGACAAAACGAGTCTGAAAACGGGCGAATGGGTTACGGTGACAGCAAAGGTTTCCTACGAATCCTGTGTTCTTTACACGGGAAAAGGTCCTGTGCTATATGCCGACTCCACCTCCTTTGCGGTAAAGCCCGAGCGTGAGGTCGCAACCTTTTATTAAAATTCTGCCGTCTCTTGGGCGGCTGAACGGAGATCAGATGAAGCATTATTTCATAATAAACCCCGCCGCAGGGCAGGGTAAGGTCCAGGACGAGCTGAAAGGACGTATTGTCGCTTCAGCAGAGAAAAACGGCGCAGATTACGAGATATACTATACGAAATGCGAGGGCGACGCGGAGAACTATGTCCGTCAGATCTGCCAGACCCTTGAAGGTGAGGCGAGATTTTACGCCTGCGGCGGCGACGGCACCTTCAGCGAGGTGGCAAACGGTATGTATGGCTGCAGCAATGCCCAGATCACGGTGGTTCCCGTTGGAACGGGAAACGATTTTGTACGCAATTTCGACCGCCCCGAGCTGTTCATCGACATTGACGCGCAGATAAGGGGAGAGGCGGTGACGACCGACGTTATCCGCTACAACGACCGCATTGCCGTAAACATGATAAATATAGGCTTTGACTGCTACGTGGCTATGCGAATGAACAAAATCAAGCGCAACAAGTGGGTGCCTCGGGGATGCGAGTACATAGCGGCGCTTGTTATTGAATTTTGCCGAAAATCGGGAGTAACATTTTCGACCGTTTCCCTTGACGGCGAGGCATTTGACGAAAAGGCGTTCCTTTTGGGCTGTCTTGGCAACGGAAGCTTTTGCGGCGGCGGATTTAAGTCCGCGCCCGCGGCAGACCTTCGCGACGGGGTGCTTGATATCTGTCTTGTGCGAAACCTGAATCTTTTCAAGTGTCTCAAGATCATCGGAAAGTACAAGGCGGGCACATTCCTCACCGACCATGAGGCTATGAATTACATAATTTACAAAAAGATAAAGTCTGCCCACATGACCTTTGGCGGTGAGGGGCAGTACATAAGCTTTGACGGTGAGATCAAAAGGATAAAGGAACTGAAAATCGAGGTCGCACCTCTTGCTGTGAAGGTGTCCTTGCCTTGCGGTATTACTGTTACTAAAAAGGAATCGGAGTGCGCGGCTGTATGACGGAAAAACCGACTGCTAAACAAAAAATCCCCCTTGCCGAGTGGCAAGAGGGATTTGATTGGTTGAGCTGATCAGATATCTTCCTCGGACTGAACGGGGGTTTCGGCAGCAGCTTTCAGTGCCTCGTCGTAAGCGGCGATAACGGCAGATTCAAGCTTTGCTCTGAACTCCGCGTTGATGGGGTGGACGATGTCGCGGTACGTATCGTCGGGGTTCTTTCTGCTGGGCATGACGATGAACATTTTATCTCTGGTTTGAATGACCTTGATGTCGTGCATTGCCAGCTGACCGTCGAAGGTGAGGGAAACGATTGCCTTCATGGGTCCTTCATCAAACAATTTTCTTACTTTTACGTCTGTTATTTCCATATTTTTGATTACCTCCGTTAAAAAACGTACTTTCAGATCATATAAATTTATTATACAGACCGTTTTTGATACTTATTCAAGCGAACGATAATATTTATGTGAACTAATGTGAAATTTGGGTGAACACAAATTGCGCAAAAAATTGATGTTGCTCGCGCCGCCGTCACAAACGGCGAGATTTAATGAGCTGAAGCAACAATTTTTAAAAATACGATAGAGTGATTTTGTTAATTTTTACCACAGCAAAATATATGAACATTAGGAAGCGTTCACAGAACGCTGCCAATAAGTGATTTCAAGGAAAGGTACGGGCTTTTATGTCGGTCAACAATACACATCTGGGAAGCGAGGAGATATCCCGCCGTCTCGAGAAATGCCAGAGCATCTTTTTTATTGGTGCGGGCGGAATAAATATGTCTTCTCTGGCGCTCATTACGAAAAACAGAGGATTTTTGCGCGTAGGCGGATCGGACAGAACGAAAACCAAGCTTACCGAAAAGCTTGAGCGCGCGGGTGTCGAGATGCACTATTGCCACGACGCGGCAAACGTTGCGGGGTACGATGCGGTGGTCTATACCGTCGCCATTTCTCCCGATAATCCCGAATATAAGTATGCCCTTGAAAACGGGCTTTTGTGTATTTCCAGAGCCGATTATCTTGGTTTTGTTATGACCGCGTGGGAGCGCAGGATCGGTATCTGCGGTATGCACGGAAAGAGTACCTGCACGTCTATGTGCGCTCAGGTCTTTCTGGACGCTAAAACCGATTCCACGGTGCTTTCGGGTGCCGAGCTTGACATAATGGACGGTGCTTACCATATAGGGCAGGGTAAGGATTTTATCTTTGAAGCTTGCGAATACATGGATTCTTTTCTTGATTTCAATCCCACCGTGGCGGTGGTGCTTAACATTGAGATGGACCATGTTGATTACTTCCATTCCATGGAGCAGATATACGATTCCTTTGCAAAATTCACGTCTATAACGGGCGAGGACGGCTACGCAATCGCCAATTTTGACGACGAGGACGTAAAGACCGCCCTGCGCGATTACAAGGGGCACCTGATCACATTTGGTACAGGCGAGGACGCGGATTTTCGCGCTGCCAACATCGAATACCACATGGGCAGACCCAAATTTGACGTTCTTCGAAACGGCGAATATCTTTGCCATATTGAGCTGTCGGTGGCGGGCGAACATAACGTGTATAATGCCTTGGCGACGACCGCGGCGGCAACGCTGTGCGGTATCTCACCCGATGATATCGTTTCGGGACTTTTGCATTACCACGGCGCAAAGCGCAGAATGGAATTAAAGGGATTCCTTTCGGGTGCGCCCGTTTACGACGATTACGGACATCATCCCACCGAGGTCAAGACCACTCTCGACGGCGCGTCTCACATGGGAGAGCGCCACCTTTGGGCGGTGTTCCAGCCTCACACATATTCACGCACGGCTGCTCTCTGGGACGACCTTGTACGTTCCTTTGACAGCTGTTATAAGGTCATTTTTGCCGACATCTACGCCGCACGCGAGACCGACACACTTGGTGTCAGCGCCGAGAAGCTGGCACAGGCTCTGGACGGGCGGGGGCTCTACCTTGGGGGCAACGAGGAAATTGCTAAATATCTCAAAGCCAACGTAGAAAAAGACGATCTGGTGGTGGTCATGGGTGCGGGGGATATCTACCGTCTTTACGACCTGCTCGATCTGACGGAGGACGCAAGATGACCGAGGGTTACAATGCTATCGCGTCGGTGTATGATAAGTTCAACGAAGAGATAGACTATAAAAAGTGGGCGGATTTCATTGAAGCGTCCTTTGACCGCTATTTGGAAAAACGTCCCGAGCTTGTGCTGGATCTGGCTTGCGGCACGGGCAAAATGACCCGTGAACTGTCGGGCAGAGGGTACGATATGATAGGCGTTGACGGTTCGGCCCAGATGCTTTCGGTAGCATCCGACGGCAACTACGACAAGGACCTGAACAAGATACACGAGATCCTATACCTGCTTCAGGATATGCGTTCCTTTGAGCTTTACGGCACGGTAGGGGCGGTCGTAAGCTGTCTTGACAGCATAAATTATCTGACCGAGGACGGCGACCTGGAAAAGACCTTCAAGACCGTTCACAACTATCTTGACCCCGACGGACTTTTCCTCTTTGACGTCAACAGCCCATATAAATTCCGCAAAATATACGGCGACAACGCTTATATTTTAGAGGATGAGATCGACGGCTGCGGGTTTTTTTGCGGTTGGCAGAACAGCTTTGACGAAAATTCGGGAATATGCAATTTCTACCTCACTTTGTTCTCGGAAAACGAGGACGGTACGTACACGCGAAGCGAGGAAGAGCAAAAGGAGAGAATGTACACTTTAGAGGAGCTGAAGGGCGCGCTTGATGCGTGCGGATTTGAGTTCCTGGGCGCGTTCTCCGACTATGATTTCGGGGAAATTGAGGATACTACACCAAGATTTTATATTGCCGCAAGGGCGAAAAAATAAAAAGGAATAGAAAAAATGAAATCAACAATTCTCAGGGCGATGACCCGTGACGGAAGCGCTCGTATCCACGTTATAAATTCAAAGGCGATAGTAAACGACGCCATTGCAAAATTCGGAACTACTCCCACGGCCACGGCGACGCTGGGCAGACTGCTGACGGTCACGTCCATGATGGGAGCCATGATGGGAAATAAAGACGATTCTATTACCGTGAATTTTCGCGGTGACGGACCTGCGGGCTCGGTGCTGGCGGTGGCTGATTATTACGGAAACGTTAAGGGATATATTCAAAATCCTGCAATAGACCTGCCCAAAAAGTCAAACGGCAAGCTTGATGTTGGCGGCGCTGTGGGACGGGGAACGCTGAACATTGCGCGATACGTCAGCGGGGAAGAGCCTTATGCAGGCTCTACCGAGATAGTCAGCGGTGAGATCGCCGAGGATATTGCCGACTATTATGCGAGAAGCGAGCAGATCCCGACGGTCTGTGCTCTGGGCGTGCTTGTTGACACCGACTGCACCTGCCGCGCGGCGGGCGGAGTTATGGTGCAGCTCTTGCCATTTGCGGACGGTCAAACGGTGGACCTTATCGAGCGTAACGCCGCAGAGCTGAGCCGTGTGTCCAGCCTTTTTGACGAGGGGCTTACAAACGAGCAGATAGCGCAGATTGCCCTGCGCGATATTCCTTTTGATGTGTTCGACGAGCTTGAAGTCGAATACAAGTGCAACTGCACCCGCGAAAAAATGCGCGCAGCACTTGAAACTTTACGCGCGGACGAGGTTTATGAGATGCTCGCGGAGCAGGTGGCAGAGGGCAAGGGAGAGGAGCTGGATTTCTATTGCCGATTCTGCGGAAAGCACCACGTTTTCGGCAAAGATGAGATCGACAGTATTTTCAAAAAGTGATTTGTTTTAAAGCGGGGACTGTCGGTCTCCGCTTTAAACGCCATTATTTTACGGGTAAAGTCCGGTCAAAAAATATTTTGAAAAAATTTCAAAAAGGTATTGACAAATCAAACATTAGATGATATAATGTCAAAGTCGCAGCAAATGAATGGCTTGTCTGCGGAAACCTTGGGAGCATAGCTCAGTTGGGAGAGCATCTGCCTTACAAGCAGAGGGTCA
>JAZRTK010000046.1:0-29788 GCA_045651985.1 Eubacteriales bacterium | reverse complement strand
GAACGCGGTATCACCATCAAGGCGCACGCCGTCACCCTTTCGTACAAGGCAAACGACGGCCA
Organism: Eubacteriales bacterium; assembly: GCA_045651985.1. Lineage (GTDB taxonomy): Bacteria > Bacillota > Clostridia > Oscillospirales > CAG-272 > SIG710. The sequence goes on along the minus strand of JAZRTK010000046.1, from coordinate 29,726 downwards.
GACCTATACCTTTAACCTGATCGACACCCCCGGTCACGTTGACTTTAACTACGAGGTGTCCCGTTCCCTCCACGCCTGCGACGGTGCGTTGCTCGTGGTGGACTCCACTCAGGGCATTGAGGCGCAGACGCTGGCAAACGCGTACCTTGCAGTCGACGCGGACCTTGAGATCGTGCCCGTTATCAACAAGATAGACCTGCCCTCTGCCGATGTGGAAAAGGTAAGAGCAGAGATCGAGGACGTTATCGGCATTCCCGCCGACGGCTGTCCCGCAGTCTCCGCGAAAACGGGACTTAACATCGGCGACGTGCTTGACAAGATAATTTCCGACATTCCTGCACCCGGCGGGGATGAGGAAGCACCTCTTAAGGCACTGATCTTCGACTCATATTACGACAGCTACCTTGGCGTTGTGGTCTACGTGCGAGTAATGGACGGTCGCTTAAAGTCGGGTCAGAGAATAAGGCTCATGAACTCGGGTGCCGAATTTGATGTTGTGGACGTTGGTACAATGGAGCCCTTGGGACTTTCAAAGTGCGACGAGCTTTCCGCGGGCATGGTCGGTTACATCACAGCCAGCATCAAGTTCATCGGTGACACCCGCGTGGGCGATACGGTAACGCTCGTGGACAATCCCACATCCGAGCCTTGCCCGGGCTTCAAGCAAGCCCTTCCCATGGTCTATTCGGGTATCTATCCCGCCGACGGCGCACGTTACAACGATCTGCGAGAGGCGCTTGAAAAGCTTCAGCTCAACGACGCGGCGCTCTGGTTTGAGCCCGAGACTTCTATTGCTCTTGGCTTTGGATTCCGCTGCGGGTTCTTAGGACTTTTGCACATGGAGATCATCGAGGAGAGACTTGAACGCGAGTTTAATCTTGACCTCATTACAACCGCGCCCAGCGTAATTTACAAGATAAAGAAAAGAAACGGCGAGACCGTTCGTATAGACAACCCCTCAAACTACCCCTCTGCAGACGAGATCGAGGTCGCTTACGAGCCTATGGTCAAGGGCAATATCATCACCCCCACCGACTACGTTGGGGGACTTATGGACCTTTGCCAGGACAGACGAGGCGTGTTTATCGACATGAAGTACATCGACACCGAGCGCGTCGAGCTTCATTACGACCTGCCCTTGAATGAAATTATCTACGACTTTTTTGACGCGTTAAAGAGCCGTTCAAAGGGCTATGCGTCCCTTGACTATGAGCTCTCCGACTACCATGAAAGCAAGCTGGTCAAGCTTGACTTCATGCTCAACGGCGAGACGGTGGACGCTCTGTCCTTTATCGTTCACGAGGAGAAGGCTTACGCAAGAGCCAGAAAGATCGCGGAGAAGTTAAAGGATAATATTCCCAGACAGCTGTTTGAAATTCCCATTCAAGCGGCGGTCGGCTCAAGAATTATCGCGCGTGAGACTGTCAAAGCTATGCGAAAGGACGTTTTGGCAAAGTGCTACGGCGGCGATATTACAAGAAAGAAAAAGCTGCTTGAAAAGCAGAAGGAAGGTAAGAAGAAGATGCGCCAGCTCGGCTCGGTGCAGGTATCTCCCGAGGCGTTCATGGCTGTGCTCAAAATGGATGACGAAAACTGATAGGAGGAAAAGCATGAAGAAAACAAAGAAGCCTTTGGGGCTTTACATTCACATTCCTTTTTGTTTGAAAAAATGCGCGTATTGTGATTTCTACTCCTGCACGGGCTGTGACCCCGATCTTGTTCACCATTACATCTCCTCCTGCATGCTTCAAATGGAGGATATTTCGGAGAGCTGCAAAGGATATGAGATAGACACGGTCTATATCGGCGGCGGAACCCCTACGACTTTGCCTATCAAGGAATTTGAAAGGCTTTTGTCAGCGGTAGAGCGCAATTTTAAACTGAATAAATACGCGGAGATAACCACCGAGGCAAATCCCGCCACAGCCGATAAAAAGTATTTGAAATCCTTAAGAAAGCTGGGCGTGAATCGTCTGAGCATCGGTTTTCAGAGCGCAAATATCAGCGAGCTGGAGCTGCTTGGAAGAATACACACAGTCGAGGATTTTGCCAATATGTACAAGGACGCCCGTGCGGCAGGCTTTGACAACATCAGTGCTGATCTGATGTACGGAATTCCCGCACAGTCCATGCAGAGCTTTCAGAGCACTCTCGGTTACATATGCGACATGAATCCGGAGCACTTGTCTCTGTACTGTCTCAAGATAGAGGAGGGAACACCCTTCTTTGAAATGCGCGACAGCCTTGAGCTGCCCGGCGAGGACGCGGAATACGACATGTATATGTGGGCGGTAGATTATCTGAAAAAACGCGGTTACGACCGATATGAGATCAGCAATTTCGCAAAGGCAGGGCTTCACTCCCGCCACAATTACAAATACTGGAACGCCGACGAGTACATCGGAATCGGTACAGCGGCTCACTCATATTTCGGCGGCGAGAGATATTCTATCATTAAAAATATCTACGATTTTATCGACGGAATTGAGATCCCCGAGACAAACATGAAGCTCATTGAGGGCAGTAAGACGCTTTCCTTCAGAGAACGTATGTCCGAGTACGTTATGCTACGCATGAGGCTTGAGGCGGGCGTCAATGCGGCAGATTTTGAGGCGTTGTTTGGTGCCGATTTTCACGGCTTTTGCGGAAAGCATTTAGATGAGTACGTAAAGGACGGCTTCGTTATCAGAGAGGGCGAAAATTACCGTTTTTCGTCCAAGGGAATGTTCGTCAGCAACTACATACTTTCAACCGTTCTCGATTTTGATGCGGACACGGCATTTGCCTGAAATTTCAAAAAAACGGTTGACACCGACGAGAATATATTATACAATATAAGCGTAAAATATTAAAGAAAGACAGGAGATAAACCATGGCAGATAAGGACATCAAGCAGATAGGTGAGGAGATTCCCGATACCTACACGCTGACAGACGACGAGGGCAACGAATTTGAGGTTGAGCTTCTTGCTTCCTTCGAATTTGAAGGCAAGCAGTACAGAGCGATCACACCCGCGGAGGAGAACGCTGCTCCCTCAAAGGGCAAGGATCAGCTCATTGAGTACGACATTCTTGAGGTCGTTTTGGATGGGAACGGTGAGGAAATGCTCATCTCTATTGAGGACGACGAGGAGTTCGACCGAGTAGCGGATTTCTTTGACGACGCATTTTTTGGCGAAGTCGACTACGACAACTGATCTCGTTTTAATTAAAATCCCTGCCGTTCCCGTGATTTGTCGGGTAAATTGGACCCACAAATCTTTATAGGAGTCCGGATAAGCTTCCGAAGTGGATTGCAGGCCTCCCGATATGCTGTACCGATTGACTTGTCTCGGCGCATATTCGGACGTTGGAAGCAGTAAAGCTTCGGAGAGGACGCCGCCTTGCACATGCAGGGTCTCCTATTCTCGGCGACACGGCTCGGTGGGGGTAACATAGAGCCCTTGAGTTCATTTTGCAAAATTGAAATGACGTAAGGAACTTTTTAAAAATAGGATATATTTCATTACTTGCGTGTGCTTTGTTCCTCGGTTCTTGCCGTTTCCCTGAAAAAGAGATTGGCGAATCGGGGGCTGAAGCAGACCGAAAAAACAAAGCGCAGGATCATTTGATCCTGCGCTTTGTTTTTGCTTTTTTACCCCCGCAGAGGTTTAAAAACTTGCGGGGGGAAAATCTATTGAGTTGCCAGACTAACAATGCGTCCCCACGTGAGAGGGCCTACGATACCGCTGACGGGTATGTTATTTGAACTCTGAACGGCACGTACTGCCGCCTCGGTTCCGGGACCGAAAACACCGTCCTCGCTTACCCTTGGAATGTAAGAATAACGGTCGGCGGCTTGGTTTATAAAGCGTTGAAGCACGAGGACCTCACGGCCTTCGCTGCCTTCGCTGAGAACTCTTCCGGGGTATATCTCGTCGGCAAGCTCGCCGTATTCGCCGCGAATAGAGTTTAAAGCTCGAGTGTAAGTGTCTGTGATGGCGTTCCAGGTGGCTCTGCCCACGATCCCGTCCTCGGTCAAGCCCGCCTGGCGCTGAATGGCGCGGACTGCCGCCTCGGTGGCGGGACCGAATGTGCCGTCCACCGCAACGTCTTGCACCTGCGGGTCAAAAAAGGCAATAACGGAGAGGAAATATTGAAGATTGCGCACCGCGTCGCCCGTGTCTCCGAGGGCAAGCTGACGTGGGTATACCAGACGCACGTCGTCTTGTGAGATTCCTTCGCTTTGCACCTCTGCCAGCCGTTTTACTGCCGCCCAAATAGATTTTATCCTGTACCAGGTGGCTTTTCCCACAACTCCGTCCTCGGTCAGATTAAACAGCCGCTGGAAGGTGCGTACCGCGTCCTCGGTTTCCTGTCCGAAAATTCCGTCGGGGTCGTTTATCCGCCCGATAGCGGGGTAATTGCGACCTATTCTGTTAAGCTGGCGCTGAATAGTTAAAACATCTTGTGAGGAATCCCCGCGTCGTAAAGGTCTGCCAGGGTAGGAGGGAAGATTTCTGGCGGTCGGTGCGTTGAAAACGATGTTGATGTCGTCGCCGTAATAATATTGAAGGATCTCGTAAGGGGTGAGTCCCTCCTCGGCAAGTGCTACGCTTCCCCATTGAGAAAGACCGTTGCACATTACGGTCGTGCCGTTGCAGTAGGCGGCAAAAAGAGGCTCGACCGCACCCTCTCTCACGATGTAATCGTTGAACACTTCGTCAACGATCTCTCCGACATTGCCGAAAATATCCCTGCCGTAAACGAAGGTCTGGTCGAACTGCGTCGTGGAGGTGATGTCGAAATCGTAGCCCCGTGAACGGTAATACTCGGTATAAACGCGGTTTAGTGCGTAAGAAATTTGCGCGTAAATATTGGCGCGCAGGGCGCTTTCGGGCCAAGTTGGGTAAATTTCCGACGAGGCTACGTTCTTTATATAATCAATGAACGGAACGGTTACGTTGGGTGCCGAACGGTCACTTGGCAGACCCAAATGGACCGTTATATTCTCGGGTATGGTCATCTGTCCGCCTCCGAGCCGATGAGAATGGGCTGTATGCTTTTTATGCCCTCGTATATCTGGACCTTGCTCCTTTGAGGCGCAACTCCCTCGTAGAGTGCGGTCATGTCGTATTCTGCCGTTTTGTCGGGTGTGAGGAAGACGAGTGAATTTTCTCTGGGAGGCGCGGGAAGCTCTATGTCGTCTATTATTCCGTCGGGGTCGGTCACTCCTTCAAAAAAGAGTACTTGCCCGTCGTCAAAATCCCGCGTTATGGCTACCCGTACGCCCTCAATAGGGTAGGACTGTCTGCCCGAAAAAGCCTGTATCTTCAAATATCCGCGACGTGGATTTTCTTTTATAAAAAGCTCGTAGCTGTCGGGTGAATCGCCGTCGGGAATGCTCGGCTCTGTGTCGGGCGTTTCTTCTATCCGCTCCCAAACCGCGACCTCCTCCGATGCTGAGACTGATGAGGTCTCAACCCGATTTATGTAGTCAACGATGCCGTCGGCTACACCTTGAGCGAATCTTTGGGGCGAGTCTGCCATGAGAGTTGAATCCACGGGGCTGGTGATAAATCCAAGTTCCACAAGGACTGCGGGCATTTGTGTTTTGCGCAAAACATAAAGCCCCGGGCGTGGCTGAACACCGCGGTTACGCAGACCCGTTGACAGGTTGAGCTGCTCCAGTATGGACTGCGCCAGAGGATAAGCCGAGGAATTGAGGCTGTAAACGTAAGCCTCCGAACCACTTGCCATGGGGTTTACCGAGGCGTTGGTATGCAGGCTGATAAAATAGTCCGCCCCCCAGGCGTTTGCCTCGTTTACCCGTATTGCAAGGGACGAAGCGTTTGACGTCCCCAAGATCACGTTTGGGTCCTTACGCGACAGTCTGGTCTCGTACCCGTAATTTTGAAGTATACGCGCAAGTATCACCCCGATATTGTAAACAAGATTCTGCTCGCGGTAGCCGTTGCCCTCCGCACCTGCGTTTGGATTTTGTGGGTTGTGACCCTGATCGATGTATATTTTTATTGCCATTTTCCTATCTTCCTTTCGTCAGATGGGCTTTTTTGCCCTCGGTACAGAATATGACTATGGACAGGGGAATGTGCCAAAGACCCTTGACAAAACGTACCCCATGGGTGTATAATTCTTTCAAACAAAAGGTTTATCCCACTTTGACAGGAGGACAAAATGAAGAACATTTCAAGAAATCTCACCATGCTCTGCGACTTCTACGAGCTGACCATGGCAAACGGGTATTTCAAGACGGGCATGAAGGACACTATAGCTTATTTTGACGTGTTCTACCGCGAAAATCCCGACAACGCGGGCTTTGCCATTGCCGCAGGACTTGAGCAGGTGGTGGAGTATATAAACGACCTTAAATTTGACGATGACGATATTGAATACCTGCGTTCAAAGAAGATCTTCGACGAGGAATTCCTGTCCTATCTGAAGACTTTCCGCTTCACGGGCGACATCTACGCTGTTACCGAGGGTACTGTTGTTTTCCCCGGCGAGCCCATTATGGTGGTGCGCGCACCCGCAATACAAGCGCAGTTTATTGAAACTTATATTTTGTTGGTCCTCAACCACCAGTCCATGATCGCCACCAAAGCGAACAGGATAGTCCGCGCCTCCGAGGGGCGGGCTGTAAGCGAATTTGGCTCGCGGCGAGCGCAGGGCGCTGACGCGGCTATTCTGGGTGCGAGAGCGGCTTACATCGGCGGTGTCGCGGCAACAGCCTGTACTATCGCCGACCAGGTATATGAAGTCCCCGCCACGGGTACAATGGCTCACTCCTGGGTGCAGATGTTTCCCGACGAGTATACTGCGTTCAAGACCTACTGCGAGGCTTATCCCACCAACGCAACTTTGCTGGTCGACACCTACGACGTTCTTGGAAGCGGTATCCCCAACGCTATTCGCGCCTTCAAGGAAATCCTTCTGCCCAAGGGCATTACAAAATGCGGTATACGTCTTGATTCGGGCGACATTACCTACCTTTCAAAAAAGGCGAGAAAGATGCTGGACGATGCGGGCTTGACCGAGTGTAAGATCGTTGTTTCCAATTCTCTTGACGAGTATATTATCTCCGACCTTATGCGTCAGGGCGCGAAGGTCGACGCTTTCGGTGTTGGCGAGAGAATGATAACCTCCAAGAGCAATCCCGTTTTCGGTGGAGTCTACAAGCTTTGCGCTGTTGAGGACAAGGACGGAAACGTTATCCCCAAGATAAAGATAAGCGAGAATGCCGCAAAGGTCACGACCCCCCACTTTAAAAAGGTCTACAGACTTTACAGCAACGAGGACAAAAAGGCAGAGGCAGATCTGGTCTGCATTCACGACGAGACCGTGGACGATACAAAGCCTCTTGAGATCTTTGACCCCGTTCACACCTGGAAGCGCAAGGTGCTCACCGACTTTACAGCAAGAGAACTGCTTGTTCCTATTTTCCGTAGCGGCGTACAGGTCTATAAGCTTCCCAATATCCATGAAATAAAAGAACATTGCAAACGTGAGATCGAGTTCCTATGGGACGAGGTGCTCAGATTTGAGAACCCCCACAACTACTACGTTGACCTTTCCCAAAAGCTTTGGGATATTAAGAACGAGATGCTTCACAAAATGAGAAAATAATAACAAAGAAAAACGGTGGCTTGCGCCACCGTTTTTCTTTGTCGGAAACCGAAAGAGAATAGAAAAACCGCCCCGAAAATGACCGTTCGGGACGGGTACGAAGCAAAAAAGGCGGGAAATTACAAATTCCCGCTTTTTTCTGCTTAAATTCTCAAAATATCTGAAAAAAATTTAAAATTTTTTCATAAAACCCCTTGCATTTTCCCATGGTTTGTACTATAATAAGTATACAAGTGGTGCAAAATGTTGAATTTGAGCGAAAAATGGAGCGAAAAAACACCAAAATTGCACCAAAGAATCGAAAGGAGGCTAACTTATGTCACTTTGCGGTGAATTCAGACATTCCCTCGACGCAAAAAACAGACTGTTCATACCTGCAAAGCACAGAGAAAAGCTGGGCGACACCGTTATGGTGGTCCGAAATCTCGAACGTAAGTGCCTCATAGTCTATTCGCTTGAGGAGTGGGAGAAGTACAAGGATTCCGTTCTTGCAAAGATCCCCGTTTCCAGAAGACAGGATATAAACCGCTTCCTGTTCCGAAGATCTCTTGAGACAGGATATGACACACAGGGAAGAATCATGCTGACCCCCGAGCTGCTCGCTCACGCAGAGATGGAAAGAGGAACGGCTGTTATCGTCGGCTGTGGATATTATGCCGAGATCTGGAGCGAAAAGAATTTCGAAGAGACTATCGCAAACGAGAACGCAGAAGAGCTCAACGAGCTTCTCCGCCAGTACGATGTGTGATATAAACAAAGCGGAGCAGGGTGGCTCCCCGATAAATTTCAACCACCGCTCGGTACTACTTGACGAATGCATCGAAGGGCTTGACATAAAGCCCGACGGAATATACGTTGACGGCACGGCGGGCGGCGGCGGACATTCCTACCACATAGCAGAGCGTCTGACGACGGGTCGGCTCATTGCCATTGACCAGGACGAAACGGCAATCGCAGCGGCGACAAAAAGGCTTGAGCCTTTCTCCGATCGAGTAACGCTGGTGCGTAGCAACTTCTCGAATATCGAGGGGGTCTGCCGCGAGCTTGGCATTGAAAAAATAGACGGCGTTCTTATGGACTTGGGAGTTTCTTCCTATCAGTTGGACACTCCCGAAAGAGGTTTTTCATACAACGCCGACGCGCCTCTCGACATGAGAATGGACAACCGAAACCCTCTTACGGCACGCAGAGTTGTAAACGAATACGGAGAAGCGGAGCTGAGACGGGTGATATTTGATTTCGGCGAGGAAAAGTTCGGCGCAAAAATAGCATCAAATATAGTAAAAGCACGGGCGATGTTGCCCATTGAGACCACCGGTCAGTTGGTGGAGATAATAAAGGATTCAATTCCCGCGGCGGCAAGGCGTGACGGCCCTCACCCCGCAAAACGCACCTTCCAGGCTATACGCATTGAAGTGAATTCCGAGCTTTCGGTAATAACCCCCGCCATTGAGGGTGCCGTAAGGCTTTTACGCCAGGGCGGAAGGATAGCGATCATCACCTTCCATTCCTTGGAGGACAGGCTTGTGAAACAGGCATATGCCGCGCAGGCGCAGGGCTGTACCTGCCCAAAGAATTTCCCTGTTTGTGTATGCGGAAACAAGCCAAGACTGAAGGTGGTTACAAGAAAACCCATTCTTCCAAGTGATATAGAGCTTGAAGAAAATCCACGCTCACGAAGTGCAAAGCTCCGCGTAGCAGAAAAGATCTGAATTTTAACCACTAATATAAAAAATTTGAGAGGAAGTATTTTGTTATGAACGATTTCAACAGCTGCACGGCTACATTCAATAACATTATTCTGCAGTACGAGGGCAGAGGATTTGCCCGCAATGCTTCCTCCAAAAAGCAGGCTCAGCAGGTGAGCGCAAGAACTCTTGAGGAGTTTGACCGCTACTATCGGAGCCGTCCCAACTACGCGGGATACACACCTCCCACAGCAAAGGCGCAGAGTGCAAGAACTCAGCAAATTCGCGCGCAGCACCCCGCGACGCCCGTTAAGAGCAGACCTGTAAGTCGGGTTGCAAAGAAGCCCGCGGTAAAGAGCGCCAAGCTTCCCTCGCAGATAAAGAACGAGCCGAGCAAGGTGAGACGTGCAGTCGAAAAGGTTGCTGACATTTCCGTCGGCGCCACAAGACGCAATTTCAGAAGACTTCCTGCGGCGACCCTCGTTACTATCGTTGCCTGCATGATGTCTTTGGTGCTTCTGGTAGGAAGCACCGTAATGACGGGCGATATTACAAACGAGTATTCCGAGCTCAAGGGTCAGGTAAGCGCTCTTGCAAACGAGGAGAGCAAGCTGGCGACAGAGCTCGATATAAAGAACGATCTGAGAGTTATTGAGGATATCGCGATCAACAAGCTGGGAATGGTCAGCCGCGACCTTATCTCAAGAAACTACATAAGGCTTGACGAGGAGGACATGATCGAAAGCTTTGCCGAGCCTGAGACAAACGTGGGTCTTTCCACGCTGCTCAGTGCCATTGCGGGCAAGTGATGCAGTCATAAAACAAGATCGAAACAAATAATATGAATATGAGCTGCGATAGCAGTGTCGGCCTATGCGGTCGGGACAAACGGCGAGATTTGAGGATTTTTGTTGGCAGGTAAAATGAAAATCGGTCTTGCCGTTTGATTTTTGACTTTTTCGGGAAAGGAGATGATTCAGAGTGGAAAACAAGCAAAAGTCGGTAAGAACAAGCTCCTTTTGGCGTTCCGGAATTGTGCTTTTGGCGTTTACTTTGATGTTTGCATACCTTGTTTTGCGGATATTCATTCTCCAGACCGAGAATTTTGACGAGTATCGAAAGGCTGTAATGGAGCAGCTGACCACAAAGACCGAGATCCCCGCGGGCAGAGGTAATATCTACGACCGAAACGGCGTAATGCTAGCCACCGACACCACGGTATATCGAGTTTTCATTTCCCCCAAGGACATCTCCGAGTGCGAGACGGAAAATGCGTCGCAGATAATTGCAAAGGGACTTTCCGAGCTGCTGGAGGGGGTCGAATACGAAAAGGTCATGGAAAAGGCGGCGCTGACACACCGACTTGACGAAACGATAAAGAAGGAAGTTGAAAAGGAGGACGCGGACCGCGTTCGCGCCTTTATTGAAGAGAACGGATTTGAGGATGAGATACACGTTCAGCCTACATCGAAGCGCTACTACTGCTACGACGGGCTGGCGGCGTCGGTCCTCGGATTTACCGGAGACCAGAACATCGGCCGTTACGGACTTGAGGTGCAGTACGATGGTATTTTGTCGGGCACAAACGGCTTTTACGTGACAGCCCGCGACTCCCACGGCATCGAGATACCCACCGAATACGAGGTCTACGTTGAGGCGCAAAACGGTCACAACATCGTGTCTACCATTGACCGATACATTCAGAGCGCTCTTGAGGAACAGCTTAAAGCCACCTACGAGGACAACGGAGCAGGAGAGCGCGTTTGCGGAATAGTTATGGACGTAAACAACGGCGAGATACTTGCCATGGCGACTTATCCTTCCTTTAATTGTAATGAGCCAAACGTTCTCGATCGGTTTTACCTTGACCGAATAGCCGCATCGGGTCTTGTGGAGGGAACGGACGAATACAACGATTACAGATACGCTCAGCTTTTAAATTCCTGGACTAATAAGACTATTACAGATACTTATATGCCGGGCTCCACCTTTAAGATCCTGACTACGTCCATGTGTCTCGAAGAAAAGGTAGTCACAACAGGCGAGCATTTCTTCTGCCGCGGAAGCTATCTTGTTCCCGGCTATAGCAGACCCATCAGCTGTCACAAGAAAACAGGACACGGATCACAGGATTTTGCCAGAGCACTGCAGCAGTCCTGCAACCCCGTTATGATGGAAATCTCTCTCCGTCTTGGTTCGGAGAAATTCTACAATTACATAGACGCGCTGGGATATCTTGACAAAACGGGAGTTGACCTGCCCGGTGAGCAAAATTCCATTTTCCACGCTCCCGCCAACTTCAACCAGGTTGAGCTTGCGACGGCGGCTTTCGGTCAGAACTTCAACATCACAGCCTTGCAGCAGATCAGAGGAGTTGCCGCCGTGGCAAACGGCGGTTACCTTGTAACGCCTCACGTGGTAAAGGAGATAACCGACTCGGACGGAAACGTTATCCAAAGCTTCGATCACGGAAAAGTCAGACAGGTCATAAGCACGGACGTGTGCAAGACCGTCACTCAGATACTTGAAGAGGGCGTTGCTACCGACGGCGGAGCGAAAAACGCTTACGTTGCGGGTTACAGAATAGCGGCAAAGACCGGTACCACCGAGAAAATAGGTAAGTTCGACGAAGACGGCAACGAATCATATAGAATTGGCTCGACCGTGGCTTACGCTCCTGCGGAAAATCCCCAGGTCGCGGTGCTTATCGTAGTCGATGAGCCTCAAAACGGCTCGGTCTACGGCTCTATCGTAGCTGCTCCTTACGTTGCAAACGTCATGAAGACCATTCTTCCTTACATGGGAGTTGAGGCAGAGTACAGCGATGCCGAGCTTGAAAAGCTCTCCAGAAAGGTTCCCTCCTATGTTGGCTGGAGTCTGGCGGACACGGTTGCAAGCCTTGATTATATTTCCCTTGACTACGAAGTCATCGGAGACGGCGACGTGGTAACCAAGCTCGTTCCCCGTGCGGGAAGTGAGATGAGTCGTGACGGCAAGCTCTACGTTTACACAGGCGATGCACAGCCTACGTCAAACGTCACGGTACCCGACGTTATGGGCAAGAACGCAACAGTCGCAAACGTAATGATTACAAACAGCAACCTTAATATCCTTATAACAGGATCAACGAATTCTCAAAACGGAAGCGGCCCCGTGGTCGTATCCCAGTCCCCCGCCGCAGGCGAGAAGGTTCCCGAGGGAACGGTCGTCTCGATTGAACTCAGGTATCTGGACGGTACGGACTGATCTGACGTTAAAAACACTGATTTTGGGCGTAAAAAGCCTTGGATTAGACGGAAGTATTTAAACCAATATGAAATATGTCTAATTCGAGGAGAAAAATGCTTGAAAATCATCGAACTGTTTAGGGATATACACATCGAACAAGATTTAGCCTGCGAGGACATCGAAATACTTGGTATCTCATCAAATTCGGGTGAGACCAAGGCGGGCGATATTTTCGTCTGCATAGACGGACTGCATTCGGACGGGCACAAATTCGCCCGCGAGGCAGCAGAGCGGGGGGCTGTGGCAATCCTCTGCGAGAGCGGTCGTGGTCAAGAAGTTAGGACGGCATTGCCCGAAGGAGTTCTTTGCTATGAGACCGAAAACACCCGCCGCGCTCTGGCTTTTTTATGGCACAGATTTTGCTTGTGTCCGTCTTATGGAATGAATTTTATCGGCGTGACGGGCACCAACGGCAAAACATCGGTCACGTTCATGCTCAAAGCCATACTTGATTCTGCCGGAATCAAAACGGGACTTATAGGTACCGTAAAATGTCTGTGCGGAGACAAGGTTATCGACTTGCGCTCGTCTGACAGACGGGCAAACATGACAACCCCCGACCCCGGTGAGCTTTACAGAATACTCGCGCAGATGCGCATGGAGGGTGTTGAGACCGTCATAATGGAGGTCACGTCCCACGCGCTTGCTCTTTCAAAGCTTGCACCTCTGCACTTTGATTTCGGACTTTTTACAAACCTCACAGCCGATCATCTTGATTTTCACGGAGGTATGGAGGAATACTTTGACGCAAAGAAGAAGCTCTTTGAATCCTGCGACACGGCGGTCGTAAACTGCTCGGACAGATACGGGCAGTCAATGGCGCGTTTTGCCGAAGGGCACTGCCGACGAGTGGTGCGGTGCGGTGTGGGCGGCGATCTTGATTATTCCGCCGAGCACGTGAGCGAGTGCGGCGTTGACGGCGTTGAGTACGTTCTGAACTCGATTTCCGCAATTTTTAAGGTGACCAGCCCCATTCCCGGGTCGTTCACCGTTTCAAATACGCTTTTGGCGGCAAGCACGGCGACGGAAATGGGAATTTCACCGTCCGTTATTCGCACGGCACTTTCGGCTATGCGGGGAATAGACGGCAGATTGCAGCGTGTCAAGATCTGCCACGGTGCGGATTTTTCCGTTTTTATTGACTACGCTCACACCCCCGATGCTTTGGAAAATCTGTTGCGAACGGCAAGAAACGCCCGCACGGCGGGGCAGAGGATCGTGTTGCTTTTCGGCTGCGGCGGAGACCGCGACAAGTCCAAAAGAGCCGTTATGGGAAAAATCGCCTCGTCTATGGCAGACTTGGTCATAGTCACGTCAGACAACAGCCGAAACGAGCACCCCGAGGACATTATGGCGCAGATACTTTCGGGCGTGGAGTGGGATAAATGCTCCTGCGTGGTTATAGGCGACCGAAAGGAAGCCATTGAATATGCAATATCAAACGCTCTCCGCGGGGATATAATCCTGCTTGCGGGAAAAGGGCATGAGAAATACGAAATAAACGAAAAGGGCGTTTTCCCCTTTGACGAGGAGTCGCTGGTGCGAGAATTCGCCGAAAAATATTACGGTTAAAACGAATCTCTTTATTCGGAATTTTTCTTTTAGAAAAATTCCGAATAAAGAGCGATAAATTGGGAGAAACGAAATGAGAACGCAATTGGCAAAAGGAATTTTAAGCTGCGCTGACGCCGCTGTGTCATGTGGCGGCAGACTTGTATCTGCTGTGACGGGACGCGGATTTTTAAACGTCTGTACCGATTCGAGAGAGGTTGACTCTCAGTCGCTTTTTGTTGCCATTGCAGGCGAGCGGGTGGACGGACACGATTTCATTTCGTCGGTGGTCGAAAAGGGCTGCCGTGCGGTGCTCTGCCATCGTGTTCCCGACGACTGCGCCGACCTTGACTGTGACTTCATCGTGGTTGAGGACACGGTAAAAGCCATTGGCGACATTGCGTCATTTTACCGCCGTAACACCGAAACGAATACGGTGGCGGTGACGGGAAGCGTGGGTAAGACCACCACAAAGGAATTTGTTTCCGCCGTACTTTCACGCCGTTATAAAAATTACAAGACCGAGGGCAACCACAACAGTGTTATAGGTCTTCCCATGAGCCTTTTTGAGATTTCGGGCGAATGTCAGACCGCTGTGCTTGAAATGGGCATGAGCGGCTTCGGCGAGATCGCACATATGAGCCGTGTGGCAAAGCCCTGCGTGGCGTTGGTGACCAATATCGGCACCTCCCACATGGAAATGCTGGGGTCGCGAGAAAACATTTGTCGCGCGAAAATGGAGATACTTGAAGGTCTTGGAGAGGGCGGTGCTCTTGTGCTCAACGGAGATGAACCGCTTTTGACCGAATACGACTGCGGTAACGTCAAGCCCGTTCTGGTTGGAATAAATAACCGAGATGCCCACCTGCGCGCACTGAATATCCGATGTGAGGCCACAAAGACGACATTCGACATGATAGCACACGGAAAGGTCATTGCCAACATCGAGCTCCCCGTTATGGGAACCCATTATGTTTACGACGCGCTTTTTGCGTTTGCGGCAGGCAGGATTTTTGGAATGGACGACGAGGATATTCGCCAAGGTCTGCTTGACTTCAAAAACGTCGGAATGAGACAAAACATATACGAGCTTGAGGGGTTGACCCTGATCGAGGACTGCTACAACGCAAGCCCGGAATCTATGCGAAGCGGGATAGACGTGCTTTCACAACTTGGAGAGCAAAAAAACGGGCGGTCGGTGGCGGTGCTTGGCGATATGCTTGAGCTCGGTGAAAAATCCCCCGAGCTTCACCGCTCGATAGGCTCATATCTTGCCGCAAAGAGCACGAGATTACTCTTTACCTTCGGCGAGCGCGCATCTGAAATTGCCGCGTCTGCCGTCAAGGGCGGAGTGGCGCAGGAAAACGTGTATGTAAATCGGGACAAGGACCGTCCCGACCTGACAGGAGAAATGCTTCTGCACCGACTGAAAGCAGGGGACGTGGTACTTTTCAAGGGCAGCCGTTCAATGGCGCTTGAGAGAATTATAGCATACCTGAAAGAAAACGCTTCCCGCATCGGTCGCGTGTAAAAAATGACCCTCGAAAAGGAATGGAGAGTTAATATGCAACTGACAATAAATATAGCCGCGGCGGCACTTTCTGTGTTCATTCTGACCGTATTGCTTTGTGCAAAGATCATTCCCATACTCAAAAGCCACAAGGTGGGGCAGAAGATTCTTGACATAGGACCACGCTGGCACAAGTCAAAAGAGGGCACTCCCACCATGGGCGGAATCTGCTTTATCATGGCAATTCTTTTGGTCATGGCAGGATTTTTCGTGTACTACGGCGCAAAAGGGCAGGCAAATAAGCTCATCCCCTTGGCACTGACGTTGGGACTTGCCACGTTCAACGGTATGATAGGTTTTATTGACGATTTCGCAAAGCTGGTAAAAAAGCAGAACGAGGGACTGCTGGCATGGCAGAAGTTCGCCCTTCAGCTTCTGGCGGCGGCCTTCTACGTGGTCGTAATGAAGATTACGGGACACATCGATACGTCCCTTTATATTCCCTATTTTGGCATCGAGCTTGAGCTCGGAGCGTTCTACTACCTCTTTGCGCTTTTTATCGTCACGGGAATCGTAAACAGCGTGAACCTTACCGACGGCGTGGACGGTCTCGCAAGCTCGGTAACGCTTGTTATCGGTATGCTTTTGTGCGCGGTCTCCTTTGCCCGCGCGGACCTGCCACTCGGACTTGTTTCCGCTTGTCTTATGGGCGGCACCCTGGGATTTTTGATGTATAATTTCTACCCCGCGAGAGCATTCATGGGCGACACAGGCTCTCTGTTCCTTGGCGGAATGGTGGTCGGTTCGGCGTTCATGCTGGGTAATCCTTTGATAGTCCTCGTCTTCGGACTCGTTTTCGTTCTTGAAACTCTGTCGGTCATATTGCAGGTAGCAAGCTTCAAGCTGACGGGTAAGAGAATATTCAAGATGAGCCCTATTCACCACCACTTTGAGAAGTGCGGGTGGAGCGAGGTGAAGATCGTTTCGGTCTTTTCTTTTGTGACATTTTTTTGCTGTGTTCTTGCCTGGTTTGGCATTTAATTTGATCTTGAAAGGAGACCCGAAATGGGAAACAACGAAGATTATTTTGTAAAGCGTCCTGTGTCGGGTGATCCTGCGCATAATCCTCCCAAAAATCCCGACCGACGCATAGTGGACGAGACCCAAACCCCCGCACGCCGCGCGCGCCCGCAGGGCGAAAATGCCGTGCAAAAGCGCAGAGAAGGTGCAGAGTCGCCTGCCGTACATGAAGGTAAAAAGCAGTCTGTAATATCAAGACTTATGAACGGCAACGACTGCGCAAAGCTGCCCGAAGGATACAAGGTGGGAAGCGTTGACATGGTTTTTCTTGTTATCCTGGCAATAATAATTGCTCTCGGCACGGTCATGGTATTTTCATCGAGCCATGCTTACGCTACAACAAAATTTGGGGACGGATATTATTTCTTGCGAAATCAGCTTCTGGTCGTTGCATTCGGCTGTGTACTTATCGCCCTTGTGGCGCTCTTCCCGCTTAAGACCTACGCCTTCGTTACCTGGACGGTCTATTTTATCGCCGTGGCACTTCTTGTTGCCGTGCTTTTGTTCGGTGCCAGCGAGGGCGAGGCGAAAAGATGGATAATACTTCCCGGCGGAATGTCGTTTCAGCCCTCGGAGCTTGGTAAAACGGCGGTGGTCATGATGCTGGCGCTGTATATGTCAAAGTACCGCGAGAAGATCGAGTCGAAAGAGCTGGGGGAATCCTTCAGATACGGAATCCTTGCTCCCGTTGCTATCTTCGGACTGATAGTCGGACTCGTAATGCTCGAACACCACTTTTCGGGTGTGATCATCATATGCGCCATTGCGGCTTGTATGATGTTTTTCGGAGGAACGAGGATCTTATACATTGCTTCTATTGCGCTTGTCGGCGGTGCGGGCGTTCTTGCCCTGATCACGCTGACACCATATGCAAACGCGCGTCTCCAGATCTGGCAAGACCCTTGGAGTGACCTTATGGGCAAGGGCTGGCAGACGGTGCAGGGACTTTATTCTATTGCGTCGGGCGGTATCTTCGGCGTGGGACTTGGCAACAGCCACCAAAAATACGGCTACGTCTCCGAGCCGCAAAACGACTTCGTTTTCACTATCGCTTGTGAAGAACTTGGATTTGTGGGCGCGGTGGCGATCATATTTCTTTTCGCACTGCTGGTGTGGCGCGGATTTTCCATTGCACGTCATTCACCCAACAGATTTACTTACCTGCTGGTCCTTGGAATTATTTCAAAAATTGCCATTCAGGTAATACTTAACATTGCCGTTGTCACAAACACCATACCAAACACAGGTATTCCATTGCCGTTCTTTAGCTCGGGTGGTTCGTCTCTGCTAGTTCTAATGGCGGAAATGGGAGTGGTGCTGTCGGTATCGCGGTATTCAAAGCAGAAAAAATGAGTCAAAGGAGTCATACCTTGAGAGTTATAATGACAGGCGGCGGCACGGGAGGCCACGTAAATCCCGCACTTGCCATTGCCAATACTATTGCTGAAAATGAGCCCGGCTCTGAGATACTTTTTGTCGGAACCGAGCACGGAATTGAAAATAAACTGACTAAGGCGGCGGGCTATCCCATTCGCCACGTGAAGATCGCGGGATTCAAGCGTTCGCTGTCACTGAAAAACATAAAAGCCGCATATCTGGCTTTCGTCTCACCTATGAAAGCGAAGAAGATAGTCCGCGATTTCAAGCCCGATATCGTTATCGGAACGGGTGGATACGTATGCTGGCCCGTGCTTGTGGCAGCATCGAAAATGGGTATTCCCACGGCGGTACACGAATCGAACGCGTTCCCCGGTGTGGCGGTGAGAAAACTGCAGCCCTACGTTGACAGGATTTGGCTGAATTTTGCCGAGAGCGAAAAATATCTGACCGCAAAGGACAAAATTCTGAGAGTTGGAAACCCTCTGCGGGGCGCATTTGGCACGATTGATCGTAAGGACGCTCGAAAAAAGCTTGGGATCGAAGGGAAGTACGAGCATTTCGTGCTCTCCTTTGGAGGAAGTTTGGGTGCTGAGAAGGTAAACGAAGCTTGCCTTGCTTTTATGCGTGACTACGTAAAAAATCACCCTCAGGTATATCATCTGCACGCCTGCGGTTCGATCGAGCTGGAGGAGGCAACGAAGATGTACAAGGAATACGGGCTTGATGGGTGCGAGAACGCAAGGCTGGTCGAATACATCTACGATATGCCCGTTCAGATGGAAGCGGCTGACGTTGTGATTTCACGGGCGGGAGCTATGACTGTATCCGAGCTTGCCATGAGAAAGAAAGCGTCGGTCATGATACCCTCGCCAAACGTCACCGACAACCACCAGTACAAGAACGCAAAGGCACTCTCCGACCGCGGTGCTACCGTGCTTATCGAAGAAAAGGATCTTTCGGACGGCGTGCTTGAAAAAGCCGTGGATACACTTCTTTCGGACGGCGAGCGACGCCGTCAAATGGGAGAAGCGGTCTATTCCTTCTCTTGCAACGACGCAAATAAGGTCATCTACGAAGAAGTTAAAAAGCTTGTCGCAAGCAGGAGGGCAAAATGACGGGCGGCCGCGCTCCCCGTACGTCGGGCAGACGGTCGAGACCGACGGCAAAAACAAGGCGGAAGCGGGGGATTTCCCGCGTAGGCTCCTATCTGACCGTTGCAGGCTTGATCTTAGCTCTTGTCGTGGTGGGTGCGCTTATAGTTTGCTTCCTCACCTCAATTCTGAACGTTTCCCAGTTTGTTACAGCAAACGAGGGGCGGTACAGTCCGCAGGAGCTGGCGGACGCGGCGGGAATAAAGTCGGGGGAGAAGATCTGGTCGGTGGACGTAAAAAAAGCCGAACAGAGAATACTCGAGACATACACCGAGATCGGAAGCGTAAAGGTAAGGCGAGAACTGCCTGACAGAATAATTTTCGAGCCGGTTTACGCATCCGCAAAGTATTACATTGCCCTTTACGGGGAGTATTATACTTTGTCGGACGGTCTGCGCGTGCTTGAAAGGGTAGAGAGCAAGAGCTACTGCACCGGATTACGTTTAGTTCTCCTTGAGT
Source organism: Eubacteriales bacterium (assembly GCA_045651985.1). Classification (GTDB taxonomy): domain Bacteria; phylum Bacillota; class Clostridia; order Oscillospirales; family CAG-272; genus SIG710. The sequence continues at coordinate 9,994 of JAZRTK010000046.1, read as the reverse complement.
TGCCTGAAATTCGCCGCGCCGTGACCGGCGAGGTACTTTCCTTTGCTGACGAGGGTTCTGATGAATACATCGGACGGATGCTTTCGGCGGTATCGGGCTCCGACCTTTACGGCATGATAGACAAGCTTTCCGTCAAGAGCAAATTTGAGTGCTATGCACTGAAAACAGACTGTTTCAAGATAACCTTCGGCGAGGTAAAGGACGAGGATCTTAAGATAAAAATGGCCTTGCGTGTCATGGAGGAAGGATCCTACCACACCCAAACGGGTGTGTTTGTTGATGCGACCGATGTATCGGAAGTGGTGGTGGCTGTGAGGAAAAACGAAAAAATCGGGTAATAATACCCGATTTTCAAAAAAATACTGCCATTTCCCGTTATTTTTTTCGCAAAAACTATTGCAAAATGATAAAAAATATATTATTATATAATAAGAGAAACTATATGTAGTTTCCTTATATTGAAGAAAAACAATTCACATAAAAGAAAACGGAGGATATTAAAATGCCATTTGAACACGATGTATCTTATGACAGCGGTGTAAGTATTAAAGTCATCGGTGTCGGAGGCGGCGGAAACAACGCCGTTAATCGCATGATTTCCGAAAATATCAAAGGTGTTGAGTTCATCGCGGTGAACACAGACCGTCAGGCTCTGAGAAATTCCAGCACACCCAACCAGGTCGTTATCGGTGAGAAGATAACCAAGGGCTTTGGCGCAGGTGCTAACCCCGAGATCGGCGCAAGAGCTGCCGAGGAAAGTCTGGACGATATCAAAAATGCGCTCAGCGGTGCCGACATGGTATTTATCACCAGCGGTATGGGCGGCGGTACCGGTACGGGTGCGGCTCCCATCGTTGCAAGGGCGGCAAGAGAGCTTGACATTCTGACAGTCGGTATCGTTACAAAGCCTTTTGCGTTCGAGGGCAGAAGAAGAATGACCTTTGCCGAAGAAGGTATTGCCAATCTTTCCGACTACGTAGACGCGCTGGTCGTTATCCCCAACGAAAGATTGAAGCAGGTCTCCGAGACTCGCATCACCCTTGCAAACGCTTTTGAGATCGCCGATGACACTCTCCGTCACGGTGTTCAGAGCATTTCCGAGCTTATCAACGTTCCCGGTTACATCAACCTGGACTTCGCTGACGTTACTTCCGTTATGAAGGACGCAGGATACGCTCACATGGGTGTTGGTTCCGCTACGGGTAAGGACAAGGCTGAGCTTGCCGCAAAGGCAGCTATCTCCAGCCCTCTCCTTGAGACATCTATCGGCGGAGCTACGGGTATCCTTATCAGCATCACGGCTTCCCCCGACATCGGATTGGAAGACGTAGATCTGGCATGTAATAAGATATCAAGCGAGGCTCATCCCGACGCGAACGTTATCTTCGGCGTTGCCTTTGACGAGGACCTTGAGGACGAGATGAGAATCACTATTATCGCAACAGGCTTTGAGAAGAAGGAAGACGACAAGAACACCCTTGCCGCTCCCGTAGTTACAGAGCCCGTAAAGCACCCCGCATCTGCAGAGAAGTCTGACGAATCTCCCGAGGTTCCTACCTTTGAGGCCCCCGCAGCTCCTGCGCCCGCACCTGCGCAGAGACCTCAGTATGCACCTCAGGCTCCTGCATACGACGTTCCCGGTTACTATGACGCACCTGCAGCACATACATACGCACCCGCAACGGGCGCTCCCGTGCGTGCTGAGGGCGGCATCATGGCAGGCGAGACTGTCGGTGACGAGGAATTTGACGAAATGATCAAGATGCTCAGAAACGGAAGCCGTCGTCGCGACGACTTCAGAGGCAGAAGATAATCGGTCACAAAGCGATTCTTTAAATGCAAAAAGAGTGTTGCCGCTTGCGTGGCAACACTCTTTTGAGCTTTTTTGAAATATCAAAGGACAGATACAAATGAACTTCTCATTACTCGGTGCATTGGTGAATACCGGTACTGTAATTTTGGGAAGCCTTATAGGGCTTCTTTTGCGAAAGGGAATATCAAAAAAAACAGCTGACTCCGTCATGATGGCAATGTCTCTTTGCGTTGCGTGGATCGGAATTACGGGCGCGATCAAGGGAAAGAACACTATCGTGATAATTCTTTCGGTGCTTGTGGGCGCGCTTATCGGCGAGGCTGTTGATATTGACCGTTACGTAAATAAACTTGGCAAAAAGCTTGAAAGCAAGGTGGGAGCGGGGCACGGCAACGTGTCAAAAGGCTTTGTTTTCGCAACGCTTCTTTTCTGTGTTGGATCTATGACCATTCTGGGAGCGCTGGAAAGCGGCCTGACGGGAAAACACACCACTCAGTACGCAAAGGCTTTGCTGGACTTCGTTTCATCGATCATTTACGCATCGACGTTTGGCGTCGGTGTCATTTTCGCCGCGGGGTCGGTGCTTATTATACAAGGCGGAATAACCTTGGCGGCTTCTTGGCTTGAACCGCTGTTATCTGCTTCCGTTATCTGTGAAATGACTGCAGTCGGCTCAATATTTATTATCGGACTTGCCCTCAACATGATGGGCGTCACAAAATTTAAACTGATAAACTATATTCCGGCAATCTTTCTGCCGATAGCGTTATGTCCGATTTACGATTACATAACCGAACTTTTTTAAAATATGAACGAGAAAGATCTTTATCCCATGCGGCTTTGTTCGCTTCCCATGGAAAGACTTTGGGGCGGGTACAAGCTGGGAAAATTCTATAATAAAAACTGCGAGAGCGGCACGGGCGAGACCTGGGAGCTTTCGGTGAGAGAAAAGGAAAAAAGCGTCGTATTAAACGGAATTTTGGCAGGGAAGACGCTTTCTGAGGTTATCGACGCTGATAAGTCGATCGTAGGAGATAACTTTGCAGGCGGCGTTTTTCCGCTTCTCATAAAATTCATTGATGCTGCGCACGATCTGTCCGTGCAGGTACACCCCGACGACGAGTACGCCGCCGAGGTCGAAAACGACGTTGGCAAGACCGAAATGTGGCACATCGTCGAGGCAGAGAAAGGCGCAAAGCTTGTGTACGGACTTGCCGACGGTGTGACGCCCGAGGATTTTGGGAGTGCTGTCATCGAGGGCAAGGCAGGGAGCGCTCTGAAATACGTTGAGGTCCACGCGGGCGAGACCTATTTTATCCCCGCGGGATTGGTACACGCTATCGGCGGAGGAGTACTTTTGGCAGAGGTCCAGCAGAATTGCGATCTGACCTACCGCGTCTACGATTTTGACCGTATTGACAAGCACGGAAATCCCCGCGAACTTCATACCGAGAAGGCTATCGAGTGCGTAAAATGCTTTTCTGATGCGGACATTGAAGCCATTCGATATTCTCGTGGTCGTGGTGACGCCGAGCTTCTCGCCCACTGCCCGTATTTCAAGGTCAGAAGGCTTGATGTGAACGGTGAGCGGAAAATAGAAGTGACCAGAGAAAGCTTTGTCCACCTGCTTTGCGTAAACGGCAGCGGTAAGCTGATCTTTGACGGTGAGGATTACGAAATATGTCGCGGTGACAGCTATTTTCTGCCCGCGGGACTTGGAATTTTGACGCTCGAGGGAGATATGACGGTTATTTTGTCACAGATATGACAGAAAGGTGAAAAATTGAGCAACAAAGAAAAAATGAAAAATAAAAAGCCTTTATGGCAACGGATAAAGGACAAGGTGAAAGCCGATATTCAATCGGTAAAAAGCATACCGAGCGATGTAAAGAAATATTTTGCCGAGCTTCCCGCACGCATGAAAACCTGGAATTTTTCCGACTGGCTTTTGGCGGTAATTAATGTGATACGCGTCCTGTTGACTGTTGCGGCGCTTGTGGGATTCCCTTACGTTGCATATACCATGCAGGAGTCATTTTATTACAGCGTCGAGGACATGAGCGAGGGTATGTTTGAATACAACCTGCTCTTTGTGTATCTGGTTGAGCTGTTTATTCTCGGGCTTACCTGGTCGCCCCGCTGGGCGGTATTTGGCACGACTCTCATGTGCGGAGTTTTGGGTGTGACACAGTATGCGGTAATGCTTTTCCGCTTCACTCCAATAATGCCCTGGGACGTTCTGTCCCTTGGCACGGCGTTGTCTGTGGCAGGTAATTACGAGTTCGTCTGGAACGAAAAAATAAAGGTCTGGGTTGCAGTCTACATAGCCATGCTGATAATCTCGGTCATTCTGCTCGCAAAGCCCAAAAAGCCGAGGATCGGCAAGTGGCCCGTGCGCATTTTATGCGCTATTCTCTGTCTTTTTATGATGGGTGGATACGTTGAGCAGTCAAGTGACGAAAAATTTCAGACCAAGATGGGATACTATCCTTATCTGTTCACTCCTACCGTGGTCTACCGCCGAAACGGTTTCTATTTCAGCTTTACGTCTCTGCTCAAATACCTGAATATCGAGGAGCCTCGCGGATACGACCCCGACAAGCTGATGGAGGAGGCACACGACCTTATAGAATCAGAGCGCGAAAAAGGTCAGCCTGAAATTGATGAAGAGAATAAAATGCCCAATATTATCGTCATTATGAACGAGGCGTTTTCCGACATTGAAGTCCACGGAGACATCGACACTGACGACGTGGAGATCATGCCGTTTATAAATTCGCTCACCGAAAACACGGTAAAGGGCTGGGCTTATTCCTCGGTCAAGGGCGGCAACACCCCCAACTCCGAGTTTGAGTTTTTGACGGGCGACACCATGGCGTTTTTGCCTGCGGGAAGTATCCCGTACCAGCAGTATCTGAAGGGTGAGACTCCCAATTTCATGTCACAGCTTGCAAACCTGGGATACAAGACCTACGGCGTTCACCCGTACAACGCATCGGGCTGGCAGAGGGATACAGTCTACCCCATGCTTGGAATCTCCGAGAGCTTTTTCAATAAGGATTTTCTGTATCCCAAGCGAATCAGAAGCTATATTTCGGACGAGTCGGTCTACGAAATGATAAAGGAACTGACAAACAAAAATCGCAGTACGGGCAATCCTTGTGCGGTCTTTGCGGTCACCATGCAAAACCATGGAGGATATACCGACGGCCACACTTACGGAAACTTTACGCAGGACGTGGAAATTTACAATATCCGTTCCACAAGCGCGGGGCAGGTGTCAACCTACCTGTCACTTGTAAGGCTGTCGGACAAGGCGTTTGAGGGGCTGGTGAAGTCCTACGAAAATGACAGCACACCCACGATAGTTCTTATGTTCGGCGACCACCAGCCAAACGGCACGGTCACCACACCCGTCCTCAACGCGTTTGGCAAATCCAGCGTTCCGGCTAACATGGAGGAGCTGGCGGCGCAGTACGTTGTGCCATTTGTGATGTGGGCAAACTACGATATTGAAGAACAGACCGAGGTTGTCACAAGTCTTAATTACCTGAATATATTCTTGTCCGAATCTGCGGGAATCGAGCTGAGCGAATACCAGCTTTTCCGTCGGGGACTCATGGAGGAATACCCCGTCATGACCGCCAATTTCGCAATGGACGAAGACGGAAATATTATCCCTGTTGACTCCATGCAGGGCGAGAATGTGGAGACCTACAAAAAGCTTCAGTACGCGCATCTTTTCGACCGTGACCGAATTCTTGAGAATTTTTATGAATAACAAAAACGACGGCGAAAGCCCTCTTTTTTGTTATTTTTCGCCCAGATGAGCCTTGATCTTATCTGCCAAACGTCCGATCCCCTCTATGTAGATGGTGGGCATGGCGAAATCTTCATTTTCTCTGTTTGATTCGAGGAACATTTTGAGCAGAAATCTGTCGAATTTGCTTTGATTGTCGGGCTTCAGCTCACCGCCAAGCGAGGTATATACCAGTGCGGATTCGAGAAGAGTCGCGGGGAAATTTTTCTTAAAATACTCGCCCGTGTTTGCGTCCAGACCGCAACAGATAAAAAATGCGAATTTCGACGGCACAAAGGAGCTTGTCTCTATGAATATCTTGGCAGTCTTGTGCAACTTTCCCATGCGGATAGGCCCGCCTACGACCGTAAAATCAAAGTCGGAGGGGCGCAAGTCCACGTTCTCTGAAAGGTCTGCCAAAGTCACATCGTGCTGAGGTAAAAGAGCCGCCAATTTTTCGGCACAGGTGCGTGCTGTGCCGCTTTTGGTCGCGTATGCTATAAGAATTTTCATTTTGTCTGTCTCCGGGTCAAATTTCTGTTGACTAATTTACCTTTGAATGGTAAAATATAAACGTATATCTATATTTTATAGGAGAATCACGGAATATGCAAGAGCAAATCAAGAAAAAAATCGAAAAACTTCGCGCAAAGCTGCTATACCACGCGCAGAGGTATTACGTTTATGACGATCCCGAGATCTCCGACTATGATTACGATATGATGTACGCCGAGCTTTGCCGTCTGGAGGAAGAACACCCCGAATTTTTTGACCCCGCATCTCCCACACAGCGAGTCGGCGGCAAGCCTCTCGATAAATTTGAAAAGGTCACGCATTCGGTGAAAATGGACTCTTTGACCGATGTTTTCTCATACGATGAGCTTCGGGATTTTCTCTCTAAAATGGCGGAGGCTCTGCCCGATCCCGTGTATTCGGTCGAACCGAAGATCGACGGTCTGTCGGTGTCTTTGCGTTACGAGGACGGCGTTTTCGTTCAGGGGGCCACCCGCGGCGACGGAATTGAAGGAGAAGACGTGACCGCCAATCTTAAAACCGTGTTTTCTATTCCCATGAAGCTCTCCGAACCGCTGACACTTACCGTACGCGGCGAGGTCTACGTGCCAAGAGAGAATTTTGAGCGCGTAAATGCCAAAAGGGAAGCGCAAGGACAACCACTGTTCGCAAATCCCCGAAACGCGGCGGCAGGCTCTTTGCGCCAGCTTGACCCCAAGATAGCGGCATCCCGCGGACTTGATATTTTCGTATTCAATCTTCAGGAGGGCACACCCTGGCGGGAGGACGGCAAGGACTCACATTTCGATACGCTCACAAGGCTTTCCGACCTTGGATTTAAGGTGCTCGAAAACCGCATAAAGACCTCCGATCCCGACGAGGTGATCGCTCATATCGAGCAGTTGGGCGAGCTTCGTGAAAAGCTTGCATACGATATTGACGGCGTTGTGATCAAAATAGACACTCTATCCGACCGCCGCCGTGTGGGCGAAGGAACGAAAACTCCCCGTTGGGCGGTAGCATATAAATTCCCGCCCGAGCAGAAGCAGACCAAGCTTCTTGACGTGACCGTAGCCGTGGGCAGAACGGGCGTTCTGACCCCTACGGCGGTGCTTGAGCCCGTGCATCTTGCAGGCTCCACTGTGTCAAGAGCCACCCTGCACAATCTGGAATTTATCCGCGAGAAGGATATTCTCATCGGAGACACGGTGACAGTGCAAAAGGCGGGTGACATTATCCCCGAGATCGTTTGCTCCGACCCCAAAAAGAGGGACGGAACGCAGAGGATATTCAATATGCCCGACCGTTGCCCTGCCTGCGGCGAGCCTGTTTTCTATGACAAGGACGAAGGTGCGGCTACCCGTTGTACCAACAGTACCTGTCCCGCCCAGCTTGCCCGCGGAATCGAGCATTTTGCATCCAAGGACGCAATGAACATTGACGGTCTGGGACCTCAGATAGTGGAGCTTTTGCTTCAAAACAAACTGATCTCCGACGCGGCAGACCTTTACACGCTTCGCGTAGAAGATATTGCAAGTCTGGACAGAATGGGCGTAAAATCCGCGCAAAATCTGGTCACCGCCATAGAAAATTCAAAAAGCGCGGGACTTGAAAGGCTGATATTTGCTCTCGGTATCCGTAACATCGGTCAGGTGGCGGCAAACTTCCTGGCAAAGCGCTACAAGACCCTTTCCGCCTGCTATGATGCGACGGTAGATGAGCTTTGCGAGATCGAGGACTTTGGGGAAATCACAGCCGAGTCGGTCTACGACTTTTTCTCTCACCCCCAGAACCGTGAGCTTTGCCGAAAGCTCATTGAGGCGGGACTTGAGACCGACGTGAAAAAGCAGGTAAAATCCGCAAAATTTGAGGGCATGACATTCGTGCTTACGGGCACTCTGCCTACAATGACCCGTGACGAGGCAAAGGCTATAATCGAGGAAAACGGCGGAAAGACGTCGGGCTCGGTGTCAAAGAAGACTTCCGTCGTTTTGGCGGGCGAGGAAGCAGGCTCAAAGCTCACAAAGGCGCAAGCCTTGGGCGTTAAGATCATCGACGAGGAGGAATTCCTCAGAATGGTGGAGGAAGATGAGTAACGAAGAAAAGAACAAGGTGGTGGGCGGTACTCTGTACCTTGTCGCCACCCCTATCGGAAACCTGGCGGACCTTTCGGAGAGAGCCGTAAAGGTACTGTCGGAGGTGGATTTTATTGCCGCCGAGGACACTCGAAACTCCGTGCGGCTTCTCACATATCTTGATATAAGAAAGCCAATGGTGGCGTACCACGAGCACAACCGTATCGAGGCGGGCGAAGCTATTGCGGCAAGACTTTTGGCAGGAGAATCATGTGCGTTGATCACCGACGCGGGAACGCCGGCTATCAGCGATCCGGGCGAGGACCTGGTGGCGCTTTGCGCTCAGCGGGGAATTCCGGTCACGTCAATTCCCGGCTGTTGTGCCGCGATCGTTGCGCTGACACTTTCGGGACTCCCAACCCGCCGTTTCGTATTTGAAGGCTTTTTGTCGGCTGTGGCAAAGGACCGTCGCGAAAGACTCCGTCAGATGAAAAACGAGGAGCGGACGGTCATATTCCACGAGGCACCCCACAAGTTGAAAAAGACGCTTGCGGATATGGCGGAAATTTTTGGCGCAGAGCGAAAAATTTCCCTCTGCCGTGAGCTGACAAAGCTCAACGAGGACATTTTCCGCACCGACCTGGCGGGCGCGGTGCGCTTTTACGAGGAGCACGAGCCCCGCGGCGAATACGTTCTCGTCCTTGAGGGCTGTTCTGAGAAGGAAGCGTCTGACAACCGAGAAGGATTGCTTTCTCTGTCGGTCACCGAGCATGTGGATTTTTACATAGGGCAGGGACAGGACAAAAAGGAAGCCATGAAGTCCGCAGCTCGCGACCGTGGGGTTACAAAGAGCGATATTTATCGAGAATATGTAACAAACGTGGAAAATTGATCAAAAAATTATGCAATTATTATATTGAAATATTATTCATTGCGATGTATAATATTCACAATACTACAATCGAAATTTATTTTTAAGGAGATACAACCGTGAAAAAGCTTAACGTTGGCGTTATCGGCGCTACAGGTATGGTAGGTCAGAGATTTCTGACGCTTCTTGATAATCACCCCTATTTTAACGTAACTGCGCTTGCCGCGTCTTCCCGTTCTGCGGGTAAGACCTACGAGGAGGCACTTGGCGGCAGATGGAAGCTGAAGGCTCCCATTCCCGAATTTGCAAAGAAGATGGTAGTTATCGACGCTTCGAAGATCGAGGAGATGAAGCCGCTGGTCGACTTTGTTTTCTGCGCCGTTGACATGAAGAAGGACGAGGTTCTGGCACTTGAGGAGATGTACGCGAAGGCAGAGATCCCCGTAGTTTCCAACAACTCCGCAAACAGAAAGACCCCCGACGTTCCCATGGTGATTCCCGAGATCAACGATGAGCACCTCGAGATCATCGCCGCTCAGAAGAAGAGACTTGGCACAGAAAAGGGATTTATTGCAGTTAAGCCCAACTGCTCTATCCAGAGCTACGTTCCCATGCTCACACCTCTGCGCAAGTACGGTATCAAGCAGGTCGTTGCCACTACTTACCAGGCAATTTCCGGTGCGGGCAAGACTTTTAACGAGTGGCCCGAAATGGTAGATAACGTAATTCCTTTCATCGGCGGCGAGGAGGAAAAGAGCGAAAGAGAGCCCCTGCGCGTTTGGGGTAGAGTAGAAAACGGTGAGATTGTTCCTGCAAGTGAGCCTGTTATCACAACACAGTGCCTTCGCGTTCCCGTAACCGACGGTCACACCGCAGCGGTGTTCGTAAGATTTGAAAACAAGCCCACCAAGGAAGAAATCCTT
>JAZRTK010000045.1:0-5639 GCA_045651985.1 Eubacteriales bacterium | reverse complement strand
CAGAGATATTCTGATTATATCCACCCCCACCGATACTCCGCGTTTTGAGTCGTTGCTGGGTGACGGAAGTCAGTTTGGCATTAATCTTACATACAAAGTCCAGCCCTCCCCCGACGGTTTGGCGCAGGCATTTATACTGGGCGAAGAATTCCTTGGCGGTGAAGCGGGAGCCATGGTGCTCGGTGACAACATTTTTTACGGCAACGGTTTTGGCGGAATTTTGCGTAACGCTGCCGAAAACGCCAAAAACGGCAAGGCTACTATTTTCGGTTATTATGTAAACGACCCCGAAAGATTTGGTATCGTAGAGTTCGACGAAAACGGAAAGGTCCTTTCTGTTGAGGAAAAGCCGAAAAATCCCAAGAGCAATTACTGCATCACAGGACTGTACTTCTATCCTGCAGGCGTTTCCGAAATGGCAAAGCAGGTAAAACCCTCCCCTCGTGGAGAGCTTGAGATTACCACGCTTAACGATATGTACTTAAAGGCAGATAGATTGAGCGTCCAACTTCTCGGACGTGGGTTTGCCTGGCTTGACACCGGAACTATGGACAGTCTTGTAGAAGCGGCAAACTTTGTTCAAATGATTGAAAAAAGACAGGGTATAAAGATTTCCGCGCCCGAGGAGATCGCCTACAAAAACGGTTGGATAGACAGAAAAAAGCTCCTTGAATCCGCCGAGCGATATGGAAAAAGTCCTTACGGTGAGCATCTCAAGAACGTAGCCGACGGAAAATTCGTTTACTGAGAGGTGAAAAATGAAAAAGATCGAAACCGCCATTCCCGGCGTATACATTATTGAACCGCAAGTGTTTGGAGACCACCGCGGGTATTTTATGGAAACGTGGTCTACAAAGAATTTCGAGGATATTGGGCTAAACTTCAATTTTGTTCAGGACAACCAGTCCTTTACAGCTCAAAAGGGTGCTTTGCGCGGCGTTCATTTTCAGAACGACCCCATGAGCCAGACAAAGCTGGTCAGAGTAATTCAGGGTGCTGTAATGGACGTAGCTGTAGACCTGCGTAAAGGCAGTCCCACTTATAAAAAGTGGGTTGCGGTTGAACTGTCTGCTGAAAACAAGAGAATGCTGCTCATTCCCCGCGGATTCGGTCACGGCTTCAAGACCCTAACCGAAAACGTTGAATTTTGCTACAAGGTTGACAATCTTTACAGCCGCGAATGCGATCGCGGAATCCGCTTTGATGACCCCACAATAAATATAGACTGGGGAGAGATCAAGGAAGAATATCTGAGTGCAAAAGATTTGAATGCCCCTCTTCTCGATGACAGCGACTGCAACTTTGTGTATAAAAACAAGGAGACGGAATAATGACTATTATAGTTACCGGCGGTGCCGGATTTATTGGATCAAATTTTATTTTCCATATGCTTGATAAGCACCCCGAGTACCGTATAGTTTGTTTGGACAAGCTTACGTATGCGGGAAATCTGTCCACTCTTGCATCCGTTATGGATAAGCCGAATTTCCGCTTTGTAAAAGAGGATATTTGCGACCGAGAGGCTGTATACAAGCTGTTTGAAGAAGAAAAACCGAACATTGTGGTCAACTTTGCTGCAGAAAGCCACGTTGACCGTTCAATAGAGAACCCCGAGGTCTTCCTGCAAACCAACATTCTGGGAACGCAGGTGCTTATGGACGCTTGCCGCAAATATGGGATCGACAGATACCACCAGGTCTCCACCGACGAAGTTTACGGCGACCTGCCACTTGACCGTCCCGACCTTTTCTTCACCGAAGAGACTCCCATACATACGAGCAGTCCCTATTCGTCATCAAAAGCGGGTGCGGACCTGCTGGTTTTGGCTTACCACAGAACATACGGTCTTCCCGTAACTATCAGCCGTTGCTCAAACAACTACGGACCTTACCACTTCCCCGAAAAGCTGATCCCGCTCATGATTGCCAACGCATTGAACGACAAGCCCTTGCCCGTTTATGGAAAGGGTGAGAACGTCCGCGACTGGCTCTACGTCGAGGATCATTGCAAGGCTATCGACCTTATTATCCACCGCGGCAAAGTGGGCGAGATATACAATGTGGGTGGCCACAACGAGATGGCAAACATCGACATCGTCAAGCTCATCTGTAAAAAGCTTGGTAAGCCGGAAAGCCTTATTACTTACGTTGCTGACCGCAAGGGCCACGATATGCGCTATGCTATCGACCCCACCAAGATCCACCGCGACCTTGGCTGGCTGCCCGAAACCAAATTTGCCGACGGCATCCACAAGACTATCACCTGGTATCTCGAAAACAAGGAATGGTGGGAGACCATAATTTCGGGCGAGTATCAGAATTACTACGACAAAATGTACGGCAACCGCTGATAGAGGAGAAATATGCTGACTCAAAACGTTATTTTAAGCAACAAGACCGTCCTTATCACCGGTGCGGCGGGCTTTGTCGGCTCCAACCTTGTAAAGGAACTTCTACGCACCGTGCCTCAGGCAAATATCGTCGGTCTTGACAACATGAATGACTATTACGACGTATCCATAAAGGATTACCGTCTATCCGAGATTGAAAAGCTGGCAGCAGAGCACCCCGAGAGCAAGTGGGAATTCGTTCGCGGCAATATTGCCGACCGTGCGCTCATCGAGAGCCTTTTTGAAAAGCACAAATTTGACGTTGTGGTAAACCTTGCGGCGCAGGCGGGTGTAAGATATTCCATCACCAACCCCGACGTATATATCGAATCAAACATCATCGGCTTTTACAACATTTTGGAGGCTTGCCGCGCAAATCCCGTAGAGCATCTGGTCTACGCTTCATCGTCTTCGGTTTACGGAACCAATAAGAAGATTCCGTACAGCACCGACGACAAGGTGGACAACCCCGTTTCGCTTTATGCAGCAACGAAAAAGAGCAATGAACTAATGGCTCATGCCTACTCAAAGCTTTACAACATTCCCTCCACAGGTCTGCGGTTCTTTACCGTTTACGGTCCCGCGGGGCGTCCTGATATGGCGTACTTCGGTTTTACCAACAAGCTTCTCAAAGGCGAGACAATTGAAATCTTCAACTACGGCAACTGCAAGCGCGATTTCACCTACGTTGACGACATTGTTGAGGGCGTAAAGCGCGTAATGCAGTGCGCTCCCGAAAAGCAAGACGGCGAGGACGGACTTCCGCTGCCTCCATACCGCGTTTACAACATCGGCAACAACAATCCCGAAAATCTCCTGGATTTTGTGACCATTCTTCAAGAAGAACTTTTGCGAGCAGAGGTATTGCCCGCGAACTACGATTTTGAAGCACACAAAAAGCTCGTCCCCATGCAACCGGGCGACGTTCCGATAACCTACGCGGACGTTTCCGCCCTTGAGCGCGACTTTGGCTTCAAGCCCTCCACCTCCCTTCGCGAAGGTCTGAGAAAGTTTGCCCGGTGGTACAAAGAGTTCTACAAGGTATAAAGGAAGATTAATATGACTGCAGCCGAAAGATTTGAACAAATATACAAAAAAGCACCCGATCACACGGCGTTTACCCCCTACCGCGTTTGCCCGCTTGGCGCGCACAGCGACCACCAGCTGGGCAAGATAACGGGGTTTGCAATTGACAAGGGTATTCACATCGCCTACGGTCCCAAGGAGAACGGAGTTATTGAAATTCAGTCTCTCCAGTTTGACAAGCGCGCACAATGGCACGTAGAAGCAACACCCAAGGCCAAGGAAAACGACTGGGCGGATCACCTGCGCGGTGCGACCATCGCCCTCAATCGCAGATATTCTCTGCGTCGCGGTCTTTGCGCCGTAATTGCGGGCGAGCTTCCCATCGGAGGACTTTCCTCTTCTGCGGCGGTAATAATCACCTTCCTGTCCGCGCTCTGCGACATGAACGGCATTAAACTGACTCCCGCCGAGCTTATCAACATCTCAAAGGAGGCGGAGAACAAGTACGTAGGCGTCGCCTGCGGCAAGCTTGACCAGTCCTGCGAGGTATATTGCAGAAAGGATCAGCTTCTCTACCTTGGTACAAAGGACGACAGCTACGAGCTTATCCCTCAGCACCCCCACATGAAGCCCTACAAGATAGCCATTTTCTTCAGCGGACTTGAGCGCAGCCTTGCAGGCTCGGCGTTCAACATGCGAGTTGACGAGTGCAGGAGCGCGGCATATGCGCTGAAAGCTTATGCGGGCATGGAATACGGCAAGTTTGAGGAGACAAATCTGCGTGACGTTCCCCGCGATATCTACGAGCAGTACAAGGACAAGCTTCCTGAAAACTGGAGGAAGCGTGCTGAGCACTGGTACACCGAGTTTGACCGCGTTGAGCGCGGTGCCGAGGCTTGGAGACGGGGCGACATTGAAGAATACGGACGTCTGTCCTTTGAAAGCGGATACAGCTCTATTCACAACTGGGAAACGGGTTCACCCGAGCTGAAAGCACTATATGAAATCATGACTAAGACTGAGGGAATCTACGGCGGTCGCTTCTCGGGCGCGGGATTCAAGGGTTGCTGCATGGCGCTCATTGACCCCGCTTATGAGGAAAGCATCAAGGAGACGGTTACTCGCGAATATCTGAAGATGTTCCCTCACCTTGAAGGCAAATATTCGGTACACATCTGCGTCAGCGCAGACGGTGTCAAGCTGAAGTGAGCGAGGTGCAAATATGAAATGCTTAATTTTGGCGGCAGGATACGCCACGAGACTTTATCCATTGACAGAAAACTTCCCCAAACCCCTGCTGAAAGTGGGCGACAAGACCATTCTCGATTGGCTCGTTGACGACATTGATACGGCGGGCGCAGTGGACGAATACGTGGTCATTTCAAACCACAAATTCGCGTGTCATTTTGAAGACTGGGCAAAGACCAAGTCCCAGAAGATCACGGTCGTTGACGATGGAACCGACACAAATGAGACGCGCTTAGGTGCCGTAAAGGACATTCAGTTTGCCATCGACAAGCTTGGTCTTGACGACGATATGCTGGTAATTGCGGGCGACAACGTGCTTGATTTTTCGCTCACCAAGTTTATGTCATATGCGCAGGAGAAAAAGACCTCCTGCATCATGCGCTACTACGAGCCCGAAACGAAGAAGCTCTTAAAGAGCGGTGTCGTTGAAATTGACGAGAGTGATCGTGTCCTCTCAATGACCGAAAAATCCACTACCCCCGCAACTCATTGGTGCTGTCCTCCCTTCTATTACTACACGAAGGACGATGCGAAGCTGGTTCAAAAGGGCATTGAGTGCGGGTGCGGCACGGATGCTCCCGGTAGCTATATCGCATGGCTCTGCACGCAGACCGAGGTACACGCCATGGAAATGCCCGGCCGCCGTTACGACATCGGAAACCTTGAAAGCTACGAGGCAGTCAAGGCAGAATACAAAGGAATTATGTAAAACAAAAACACCACGGAAAATCCGTGGTGTTTTTATTTTTGTGACCTTGTCACAGAACGACGCGGAAAATGGTGGTATAATTCGGGTGTAAGAGGAAGAACGGGATTCATCCCCCCTCGCCAAGATTACCATATACTTAAAGCCCTCACAGCTCAGAATCAGCTGTTCGCCCTTGGCGACAGCGAGGTTCCGAATCGTGCTGTTTCACGATAAAAATATCCGAGGGCAAAGTCGGATCGTAGCCATGTCGTTCTGTGAGCCAAGGAG
>JAZRTK010000044.1:0-30165 GCA_045651985.1 Eubacteriales bacterium | reverse complement strand
ACGAACGTCAAAGGATGCGCGGTCACGAGACAGACCGCCGGGACCGAGAGCCGACAGACGGCGCTTATGAGTAAGCTCGGACAGGGGGTTTGTCTGGTCCATGAACTGGGAAAGCTGAGAGGAGCCGAAGAACTCACGGATAGCGGTTACAACAGGACGAATGTTGATAAGCGCCTGAGGTGTAAGCTTGTCGTTCTCCTGAGTGGTCATTCTCTCCTTGATGATCTTGTCCATACGGGTAAAGCCGATTCTCAGCTGATTCTGCAGCTGCTCGCCGACAGAGCGGATACGGCGGTTGCCCAGGTGGTCGATACCGTCTGTCTTGCCCACGTCGTGGGAAAGATTGAGGATATAACCGATAGTCGCAAAGATATCGTCGCGGGTGATGTGCTTGGGGCAAAGCTCGGCGATTCTTTCCTTCGCCTTTGCCTTAATAGCATCAACGTCGCCCTCGCACTCTTCCATGATCTCCTTCATCACGGAGATTCTTACCTTCTCCTTGATGCCGCAATCGCGAAGGTCGAAGCCAAGCAGATACTCGGGCTCGATGGTGTTGTTGCCGAACACTTTTACAACTGTACCGTTATCCAAAACGATTCGGCACTCGTTTATTGCGTTGCGCTCGATCTCAAGAGCCTTCTCGTAGCTGATGACCTCGCCTGCCTCGCATACGACCTCACCTGTCAGAGGGCTTACCAAAGTATCAGCTGCCTTGTGACCGCTGATTCTGTCAACGATAGACATCTTCTTGTCGAACTTATAGCGTCCGACAGCTGCTATATCGTATCTCTTGGGGTCGAAGAAATAGTTATTTATAAGAGTTCTCGCACTCTCGACCAGAGGAGGCTCGCCGGGACGGAGCTTCTTATAGATCTCCTTAAGCGCCTCTACCTCGGGAGTAGTCTTATTGCGATCTGCAAGGTCGTCCATTTCGTCCTTTTCAAAGGTTGCGACAAGGGACTCCTCCTCGCCGAACATCGCATAGATCTCGTCGCGGGTGGATACACCGAGAGCGCGGATAAATACGGTCATGGGGAGCTTGCGGTTCTTATCGATACGAACGTACATAACGCCGTTGATATCGGTCTCATATTCAAGCCATGCACCTCTGTAAGGAATGACCTGTGCAGAGTACATCTTTCTTCCCGACTTGTCGATATCGGATGCATAGTACATACCGGGAGAACGGACGATCTGGGAAACGATTACACGCTCTGCGCCGTTGATAACGAAAGTACCGTTATCGGTCATCAGGGGGAAATCGCCCATGTAGATCTCGGTCTCCTTGACCTCGCCCGTCTGCTTGTTTGTAAGGCGAACGTTTACGCGCAGGGGTGCCGCGTAGTTTACGTCTCGCTCCTTGCACTCCTCAACGGGGTACTTTGGTGTGGGATCGATTGTGTAGGACAGGAAATCGATCTGGAGATTTCCCGAATAGTCCATGATTGGAGATACGTCGCGCAGGACCTCGTCCAGACCCTCGCGCAGGAACCACTCGTAAGATTTTGTCTGAACCTCAAGAAGGTTGGGCAACTCAAGAGTATTGCGTGCCTTGGAGAAGCTCATTCTGACATTTTTGCCGAGTTTTTGCTCTTTTACGACCATAATTACACTCCTTCTATGTCGTTGATTGAGGTAACATTTCCGACCTTGCGGCATATAATATAAACCGTAGAAAAATACCTTTTGCCACAAAAAATCGCATATTACAGCAATTATAATGCAGTATAAAATTTTATCACAACTTTCGCCCAAAGTCAAGGCTTTTTTATACACAAATATAAACAAATAAACAGCTCTTTTTCGGTCACTTTCACGATTTTGCAAAACAAGGTAAATTTTTTGACAACATTATGTTACTTTTTTGTAAATTTCACACCGGTGTTTTTTTATTGATGCTCATCGCGCGCTCTCGTTCAATAAACAAATTGCGCACTGTTTAAAAAAATTGAAAAAAAAGAAAAAATTTTAAAAAAGGTATTGCATTTTCTCTCAATATAGGTTATAATAGGCGAAGTGAAAAGTACGTCTGCGTTTTTTGCACCCTCTCAGGCAGGAAACGCTCCGTCTGAATATCTCAAAATTTTAAGGGAGGTAAAGTGATATGCCTAATATCAAGTCTGCAAAGAAGCGCGTAAAAGTTACTGCAAGTAAGACGCTTCAGAACAAGATGCTCCGCACTTCTCTCAAGACAGAGATCAAGAAGTACGAGGCTGCTGTTGCCGCCGGCGACAAGGCTCAGGCTGAGGCTGCATATAAGGCAGCTGTTGTGAAGATCGACCGTGCTGCTCGCCGTGGTATTATCCACAAGAATGCAGCTGCTCGTAAGAAGAGCCAGTTCACAAAGAAGCTCACAGCTATGTAATTTAGTTAAAACAAAAAAGGACAGCTACTTGCGTTAGGCTGTCCTTTTTTGTTTTTTACGTTTTCCCCTTCTGTGCCACATCAAAAGAGCTCTTTGCAATGATCGCCGTCACGGGACCTATCAGAAGTCCCGCAACGCCCAAAAGCTTTAATCCCGCGTACATCGATGCAAGCGTTGCCAAAGGGTGAAGTCCGATGCTTCCGCCCACTATCTTCGGCTCGGCTATCTGACGCACCACGGTGACACAGCCGTAGATAATAAGAAGCCCCACCCCAAAATTCAAGCGCCCCGACACAAAGGAAAAGACCGCCCAAGGTATAAGCACGCTTCCAACTCCAAGCACAGGAAGAATATCAACAAAGGATATAACAAGCGCCAAAAGAAAGGAATAGCTTACGCGCATTATTCCAAATCCGAGAAACAGTTGGCAAAATGTCATGAGCAGTATGAGCACGTAAGCCCGAAAATACCGCCCTGCAACACTCATGACCCGTCTTTTGGCATCGGGCAGCGACGCCGACATTTTTGGAGGCAGAATTTTTCGCAGGAAGCCGTGAAAGACAGAAATATCAAAGCAGAAATAAAAGCTTGATATGACTGTAACGAAGACGAACAGCAAAAAGGACGGGATACCCCGCACAGTGGAGGACAAAATGCCCGTCAGGACGTTGGTGACCCCCGATACGGCGCTTGATACAAGGTTTGTGATTATCTCCTCCGAGAAGTCAAAAAATCCGCCCTCGTCGAAGGCCCCCGGGAGATTTTGGGTCAGCCTTTTTATCAGCTCACCTATCTTTTCGGTGACGTTTGAAAATTCTCCCGCGCTGAGGCGCACGAGAAGCTGCCTCGCTTCGCGAAAAAGTCGGTTTGATGCAATGACTATTAAAAATATTATTAAAGACAGCAGTGCAATAAGCAGAATGACCGACCACACCCGTTCCCCTCTTTCACTCTTCCCCGCCAGCTTTTTCGCAACGGGAGAGATAAGGAGCGCCACCGCCCAACCGATGGCAAAGGGCAGGATTATTTTCAGTCCAAAGCGCAAAAAGACGTAAAGCAGCACAGCCGTACCGCCGATACATATAAGCAGGTGGGCAAAATACCCCGCCCGTGCATATTTTTTTTCATTTAGCATAAAATTCACCCTCTCGGTGTATTATACGCCGAGAGGGTGTGTTTTTTTCACTCGTATGAAATTTATTTGAAAATCTTTGCGGTGTTGAGAATGAGGGTGCTGTAAAGGAAGAGCACATCTGCGTTCTCAAAGTTATATCCGTATACGTTCGCCAGATTGCCGAGCATGTTGGTCTGTACGTAGCGGATATCGAGAAGCGTTACCTTTGCGTATTCCTCTGTGAGAAGCGGTGAAATACTGCTTCCAAAGGAATCGCGGAATATTATAAGCTCTTTGTCTGTCTTGGCATTGGGGTTCTCCATTACAACAACGGGAGTCGCGCCCGACAAAAACATTTCGTAAGGGTCCTTGCCAAATGCCTTGTCCATGTTGTAAACAGTGCCGATGATAGGTCTGCCCGTGATAGAATCCGCAACCGTCACCTTCAGATTATCTATGGTGTCGTTTGTCAGATACTTAATAGTATCGGGAGGCAGAGGAAGCGCGGACTGACCGTAGTATACGCCGTAAAAGGGATTGTCCAGAGTGTTTTCCTTGTATTCACCCATAGAGCCGCCCGTCATTGAGCCCAGAAGCTTATCCACCACCTTACCCAGATTCTCCTGCTTCCAGTGAGTATCGGTCTTGTAGTAATCGCTCACCGTCAGCGTATCGAAAATGTCGATATACTCGGCAAACTCGATGCCGTTCTTGATGTCATTGACAAGCTTATCAAAATCAATCGCGGGATAGCCGTTCTTCTCTGCCAGAAAGTAGTTCTTATCGGGGATTATGGACAGATAGATATTATCCGTCTTGTCCTTGAGATACATATCGAATATCTCGTGGAACTTATCCACCGCAAACTGCGTCATCTCGTCCTTGAGTGGGTAATCAAGCTTTGAGGTCTGACCGTCAACGAAGTAGATATCGTTGTTATCCTTCTGGAGAAGAACGTAATTTACAAATATCGCCTTGAGCGTTCTGAATTCGTTGCGGAAGGGGAACGCGTCGATAGCGTACTTTTCGAACTTGGACATGAAGCTGTCGTTGTATTCAACGCCGTCCTTCATGATGTTTTCCAGTGTGGGGTCGGGGAATGCAGCAGGCTCGCGTCTCTCTGCATCAAGAAAATCGGGCTTGGGAAGGATAAAACAAAGCGCCGTCAGAACAAGAAGGGTCGCAGCCATTAAAACGCAAACCACAATATTTTTGATTTTTGTACTCATTTTTGCCGAACCTCCTTTAGAATCTGAAGTACAGGAACGGACTGAAGGAGCCGTCCACAAGATATGCCACGACTATTGCCAACACGGCAAATATGAAGATAGGCTCGAGAATATTCACGATCTTGCCAACCTTCTTCGACCGGGATAGCTTGATAGCCGTATTCTTTACGATAGGCGTTGCGCCGATAAATGCCATGATGAATATTACTGCATAGCTGCGCAGGTGGTAGAGGATCTCGGACGTTGCAAGAGGAATATCGTTAGCTCCAAACATTCCGCCAATATAGACGAATGCCTCCTTCATATCGGTGGCGTTGAACACCACGAAGCTGAGCACAGCCGCAAGCAGCGTGTAAACGTGACCGATAACACGGCTCTTGTCAAGGTACTTATAAATGAAGAATTTCTCGATGAGGAGCAGGATTCCGAAGAACAGTCCCCAGATTATGAAATTCCACGCCGCGCCGTGCCAGAAGCCCGTAAGGAACCAAACCACGAAAATATTTATAACGTGTCTCCACTTAGGAACTCTGTTGCCACCAAGAGGAATATAAACGTAATCGCGGAACCAAGAGCCCAAGGACATATGCCAGCGTCTCCAGAACTCTGTGGCACTCTTTGAGATATAGGGATAGTTAAAGTTCTCAAGGAACTTGAAGCCAAGGATCTTACCAAGACCGATAGCCATATCGGAGTATCCCGAGAAGTCGAAGTAGATATAGACTGCCACGGAGATGCCGTACACCCAATAAAGAAGTACCGACTTTTCGTCAATCCCCTTGAGCATATCGCAAAGCTCGCTGAGTCTGTCGGCAATGATTATCTTCTTGCCCAGACCGATGATAAATCGTCTGATGCCCTCTGATGCCATGTCAAAGCTGTGCTTTCTCTCTTTAAGCTCTGCGGCTACATCAACGTAGCGGACGATAGGTCCTGCTATCAGCTGAGGGAACATGGAAACGTAAGCGGCAAGGTCAATAAGATTCTTCTGCGCGGGTACACCGCGGTAAACGTCGATAACGTAAGAGATGGTCTGGAAGGTATAGAAGCTGATGCCGACGGGAAGCGTTATTTTAAGGAAGGAAATATTGGAGCCGAAAATATTGTTGATATTATCGATGAAGAAATTGGTGTACTTGAAGTACAGCATGAAGGCAAGTATAATTGCCGCCGCCGTCCAGGTCAAGCCAACGGCGATTCCCTTCTTTTCTCTGAATTTCTCAACGAGGATACCAAAAATATAGCCGACCATAATGGCAACTACCATCAAGAGAGCATACTTGACGCCGCCCCATGCGTAGAACAGCAGGCTGAACATAAGCAGAACTACGTTCTTCAGCTTAAAGGGCAGTGCGAAATACAGTATCAGAAATGCCGTCAGAAAATAAAACAGAAAAGTTATGCTTGAGAAAAGCATCTTTGCACCTCATTTCGTTTTCAAAAAAGCGGCGGACACGGCAAGGCCGTATCCGCCGCAAATGTACTAAAAATGGTCGTTTGAATTATCAGCCCTCAGCGGGAACATCGGGGTTATTGGAGAAGGGGCACATCAGGAAAAATACAGTGTTGCCCACGTTCTCAACAATGGTCTCGTCTGCTGTTACGCATATCTGCCAACGGGGATTTGCATTTGCCTCAAGTGTTGCCTTGAAAGCGTCAACGTCAGCGCCTTCCTCAAGTGTGAAGATGTAACCAACGAATGCGATAGAGCCCATCATAGGACCAAAGTTTGCGCAGGTTGCCCAACCTGTGGGAACCTCGTTGAAGCCGGGCATCCATTCAGCGCCTGCCTCCATGGGCATAGCACCGCCCATAAAGAGAATGCTCTCGTGGGAGATTACTGTCTGTGCAAGCTCCTCAGCCGTTGCTGCGGGATTTGCTGCGATAGCGTCATTGAATACGCCCAGAAGTGTCTTGCCCCAGGTCTCGCCTGCGGGAGTCTCGTCTGTATCAGCGGGAGTCTCGTCTGTGTCAACGGGAGCCTGTGTGTCTGTGCCTGCGGGTGTTTCGGTTGTCTCAGGATCCTTTACGTCGTCCTTATTGCCGCCGCATGCTACCATGGAAAATGCGAGTGTGAGTACGAGCACAAGTGCAAGTACGAGAGAGAGTGTCTTTTTCATTTTAATTTACCTCTTTTAATTTTTCTTTTTTATTTAATTCTAACGGAGTATTCTCCGTCCGAATTTTCAGTAATCACAAGTGTCTTTTCTTCGTTTTTTGAAGTAAAAGTCACTTTTATTTCGTCCGCGTCCTCGAAAATAACGTAGACTGCGCTCTCGCCGTCGATCTCGGCATCCGCGGGGACAGCGCAAAGCTCTCCCTGCTCGTTTTCCAGCGCAAGAATTGCGCCCGAAACGCCGACAGTGACCCTACGGTTTGCGTCAACGTCAAGCTTCAAAGCTTGAGCAGTCTTTGTTTCGTCCGTCGATTTTGCAGACATGGGAAGTGCCGAGGGATAGTAGCTTACGTTCGATGCCCGTCCGATGACCGCATCGCCCGAAATACTGCTTCCGTCAAGCGATATATTCACTTCTCCGCCGCCGAGCAGACCCGAGAGCAAGAGTGAGAAGCAGAGCAAGAAGCAAGCGGCAAGAGTGCCTAAAGTCTTAAAATTAAATTCAAGAACCTTAGCTCTCTTATGCTCGGTCTTTCCCGTCTCCACAGCCTCAAGTGTTCTCTGTCGGAGAGATTCGGGGGCGTGCAAAGAGCTGTAAAGCTCCTTTACGCTCGGTTTCATTTGGTCTTTCATGCCTTAGGTAAGGCTCCTTTCAGATACTGCCCGTTTTACACTGTGTCTCCAAGCTTTTCCTTTAGCATATCCCTGCCACGCTTTAAGCGCATCTTTGCGCCCGAAAGGGTGATTCCGAGGATCTTTGCGATCTTATCTAAGGGGATATCTTCAAGGTAGTGCAGGATTATGGGCGTTTTGTACTTTTCGGGTAGCTTTTGTATCTCCTCTATGACTCCCCGATCCTCCGCCTCCGCCGAGGCGATCTCGGGAATATCGTCAAAGGAGGTGTAGGAGCGCACCCGCTTGCGTCTCAGCTCGTCCCGTACTTTATTTATAAGCACCCGGATAAGCCACGCCTTTCGGTGTTCTTCCGTCTCAAAGCTTCCTTTATATGAAAAGTACGCAACAAACGTATCCTGTACCGCATCCTCCGCGTCGTGGGAGTTGCCCAAGTCGGACAGCGCTATACGGTAAAGCATGTCCGCGTATCTGTCGTACGCCGCTTCAAAGTCTGTCGTGTGCACTGCAACTTTCCTTTCCGCTTGCGACCTGCTTTCACCTATAATACGCACGAAGGTGCCAAAAGGTCACAAAAAAATGAAAAAAGTTTCAAAAAAAAATTCAAGGTGTATTTTGAGGCTGATTTGAAAAATCAAATTCAGCTTTTCCGTCACGCAAAACAAGCACCGCATCAAAGGGCTTTCCCGTCTTTTTGGAAACGAAGCCCTGAATTTTTGAGGTCCTGCCCGTTTCAAGCAGAAGCTTCATATTAGAGACGGAGATCGCTCTGTCGCAAATATAGCTCCAGACCGAGAAATTACAGCCCTCTTTATATCCCGTACAACCGTAGGAGCGCTTTCCGCGCTTGACGTCACGTCCGCACAGCGGACATTTGCCCACCACGTCGCCAAAGAAGCCCGTGTCGGTATCCTGCTCGACAGGCATCTCGCTGTTTTCAAAATAAACGGCGATCTCCTTCTCGGCAAGCTCAACGCTCTCACGGACGGTCATATTTCCGCGGAAGACCTTTTTGAGGGCCTTGCCTATCTCACTTGTCTTGTACTTATCCATGCTGATATTCATTCTCTGCAAAGATTCAATGAGAAATTCACCGCCTGGAAGTATGGTGTAAACGTCCTTTTTGAGCAGAATGTACTCGCTCTTGCGGGCGTTATCGATAATTCCCGTTCTCGTCGCCTCGGTGCCAAGCTCAAGTCCCTCGAAAATCGCACGATAATCGTCCTCGTCCGAGCCTTCCTCACTGACTTTGGATTTTTCCTCGCGGAAGGGGTTTTTCAGATAATTGTTCAGCGTTTCTATGGTATAGTGCTTTGGAGGCGACGTTTCCTTCTCCGCTGTTTGAAAATCAATATTTACCGCGTCACCCTTTTCAAGGTTGGGCAGGATCTTATCCTTTTGGCTGAAATCGTCGTATTTAGTCCAACCGCTTTCCAAAATCACCGAGCCTTTGAGCGTGAAGCTCTCCAGCGTATCCGTGTCGTTTACCGCAATATTTATCTCGGTCTTATGTGCCGTGCAATCCTGCGCGCAAAAAACCGCAACGAAGCGACGCACGACTGTGGAATAAACGACCTTCTCGTTTTCGTTCAGTCGGTCTTTGTGGGGAATTTTATATGTAGGCGTGATAGCGGAGTGAGATTCGATCTTGGAATCGTCAAATATAGTCTTCTTGTCCTTGAAGACCACCGGGTAGCCTATTTTGGAAAGGCTCGCGATTATCTTCTTCATCTTGTCCTTTTCCGCCGTTGCCAAATACTCGGAGTTTGTACGCGGGTAGGTCAGATATCCCTCCTCGTAGAGCTTCTGAACGATCTCCAAGCTCTGCGCCATCGACATCTTATATTTCTTTCCCAGCACGTTCTGGAGCTTTGAAAGTGAATAGAGCTTGCCGGGGGCAATAACTTCCTTTTTCTTTTTTACCGAAGTCACAACGGCACCACGGCGGTTAAGCTCGGCGCAATACTGCTCTGCCTTTGCCTTGTCCTGCACGTCGAATTTCTGCTTTGAGGTCAGCTCTACCGCTTCACCGCCCGTCTCGGCGCAGCTCCGAACAGCAAAATACTTGCCGGGAACGAAATTGCGTATCTCCATATCGCGGTCATATATTGCCTTAACTATGGGAATTATGACTCTGCCCACGCGCAAAAGAGTTCCCGTACGCAGAGTGGCGTATCGGGTCAGGTTCACACCGTAGAGCCAGTCGATGAAGGTGCGGGCAAAGCCCTCGTTTGCCAGGTTGTCGTATTCGGCGTCTTCTTTCATTTCAGCCAAAGCGGCACGGACAGTCTCGGGGGTCTGGTCGGGGAGCCATAAGCGCATTACTCGTTTACTTTCGGGCAGTTCACAGTCATCAAACGCCTTGCGTATGCAAAGGCGAACGATGACCTCGCCCTCTCGATCGGCGTCTCCTGCGTTGATAATTTGGTCAACGTCCTCGCGGCGGCAAAGGGTGCGAATGGTCTCAAACTGGCGCAAAACTCCCTCGTCAACCTTTTTATCACTGCCCTTTTTCAGTTCATAGTGGTATTCTTTAGGCATACAGGGAAGATTTGCCATGCTCCATCGGGGATTTTCCGTGGGACTGTAGTGCTCGATATCCGCAAGAGAGAAAAGGTGTCCGAACGCCCAGGTAACAAGGTAGTCGCCCACCTGTATATATCCTTGACGCTTTGACTGATTATCGCCGATCGCCGATGCTATATTTCGTGCCAAACTTGGCTTTTCAGCGATAATGACCTTCATTTTCTCTCTCCTTTCTTATTTTATAATACTTATTTTCTGCTTCAGATTTTTAATTCTTATATTCCCGCCGCACCTGAATTCCTCGCCGTCAAGGGTCATGGACATGTTCTCGGGGAATGTAATTTTAATGGTTTCGGTTCTGAAGTAGTCGATCATGCGGCAGTTTTCGAATTTCGAGGTTGTCACCGCCGTGACTATCGCATTGATATCGGCTATGTTCTTGGGCATCTTGACCATTACCACCTCGAAAAGACCGTCCGACATATCCACATGATCAGACTTAAGCTTTACGATGCCTGCGACCGAGGTGGAATTTGTGATTCCGCCAAAGCAATATTCGCCTGCGTACGTTTCGCCGTTTACCTCAAATTTCAGGTCTATGGGCTTAATTTTTGTCAATTCGGTCATACCGTCAAGAACGTATGCAAAGTGCCCCAGTACATTCTTTACCGCCTGCGACGCGCCGTAGGATGCAGCGGTGAATGCGCCAAATGAAGCGACGTAGGAAAAATACTTGTCGCGGCACATTCCGACGTCTATCTTACGTGGCTCACCCGTAGCAATAAGCTCGGCGGCCTTCTGAATAGAGGTAGGGATTCCCACGCTGGACGCAAAATCGTTGGTGGTACCTGTGGGGATATAGCCGATATTGACCTCCTTGCCCGATGCAAGGACTCCGTTTATAACCTCGTTTAACGTGCCGTCACCGCCGCAACAGGCGATAACGTCGTATTTTTCCGCCTCGCGCTCAGCAACTTCGGCCGCTTCGCCGGCTCTCTTCGTTACGTGAATAGTAGGAATGCAATCAAAATCACAAAGGGTCTGAACTATATCGAAAAGCGCGTTTTTGGACTTCATTTTCCCCGCTACGGGATTTATTATAAGCAATATCTTCTTTCCCATTTTGATCCCCCTGTAAAGTTTGCATAATTTCGTCCCGACGTCTCGTCATGGGCACATTGTTTTCCATTTTATATTTTATCAAAAAAACTTCAAATTGTCAATATACGAAGCCGTGTTGGTGATAAATTCAAAATACTCTCGGCAGAGCCGCGCAGCAGAGCGAAAATCGGCGTTCTCGCCTTTGCCTATGGCGTCCGAGGCGCGATCCAGCGTACCGAGAAATCTACCGCTCACTTTCTCTGTTTCTTCAATTTTTCCAAGCAATTCAAAAAGCATTTTACCCGCGGCTGAAATCAACTGAATTTCTTCGAACTCCGCCTGCGACGAAAGCTCGTCGAGCTTTTCCGAAAGTTGCAGAAGTACGCTTCTCTGCTCTCCCATATCCGTCAAAATTTTGTCCAAGCCATTGACGAACTTATAGTGGCATGGGACGCTCTTTTTCTTTTCCGTTTCGTCCGAATTTCCCATAAGTCCCGATTTGGGCAGTGAGTTTATATGGACTTCGGTCAGCTTTGCTATTTCTGCCAAGTTCTCGAATAGCTTTTGCGCCGAACGTATAGCATCTTTTTTTATCTCTTTAAGAATTTTTATTTCCATTTATTTCCCCTTATGCAACGAAAAGAGCGGAAAAATCCGCTCTTTTCGTTCGGTTGCCGTTGGCACGTCAATCATCTGATCTCAACGTTGACTCTCTTACCGGTCTTATTTGCAGCCGCCTTCATAACGCTTCTGATAGCTTTGGCGATCCTGCCGTGTCTGCCGATAACGAGACCCATATCGTCGGGAGCTACGTTAAGAGTCAGAGTAACGGTATCACCGTTCTCCTCCTCCTTTACCGATACCATATCGGGCTCGTCAACGATAGCGCGGGCTATGTCGCACAATACTTCCTTCAAATCAAGCATTACACTTCACCGCTTGATTTATCAGTCAATTGCGCCGGACTTCTTGAGAAGTGCCTTTACTGTGTCTGTGGGCTGTGCGCCGTTTGCGATCCACTTCTTTGCCTTGTCTGCATCGATCTTGATGTCAGCGGGGTTTGTGAGAGGGTTGTAGTAACCGATCTCCTCGATGAATCTACCGTCTCTGGGGAAACGGCCGTCCGCAACAACTACGCGGTAGAAGGGAGCCTTCTTTGCACCCATTCTTGTGAGTCTGATTTTTACTGCCATGGTAAAATCCTCCAAAAATATAAGTAAAATTTTATTTGAAATCCGCAATTTTTAGAACGGAAGTTTCATTCTTTTTCCAAGCTTGCCAAGCTTATTGGGGTTCATTGCAGAAAGCTGCTTCATCATCTTGCGCACCTGCTCAAATTGTTTGAGAAGTTTATTTACCTCCTCGACGCTGGTGCCGCTGCCTGCCGCTATTCTCTTTTTGCGGTTTGCGTTGAGTATCTCGGGCTTTTCTCTTTCCTGTTTGGTCATGGACTTGATGATGGCCTCTGTCCTTGCCATTTGCTTTTCATCGATTTTCGCGTCCTTCATCTGAGACGCGTTCATGCCCGGTATCATACCCATGATCTGCTCAAGGGATCCCATTTTCTTCATCTGGGCGAACTGATCAAGATAATCGTCGAGCGTAAAGGTCTGACTTCTGATCTTAGCCTCAAGCTCTGCCGCCTTCTTTTCGTCGAATGCCTGTTCTGCCTTTTCGATTAAGGAGAGCACGTCGCCCATGCCGAGAATTCTCGACGCCATACGGTCAGGGTGGAAGGGCTCGATAGTATCAAGCTTTTCGCCCGTACCTATAAATTTAATGGGCTTACCCGTCACCTGTCTGATAGACAGTGCCGCGCCGCCTCGCGTATCACCGTCAAGCTTGGTAAGCACGACGCCCGTTATATCAAGAAGCGAATCAAAGGTGGATGCCACGTTCACCGCGTCCTGACCGATCATAGCGTCCACGGTCAGAAGTATCTCGGCAGGCTCTACCTTCTCTTTTATTGATCTCAGCTCCTCCATGAGTTCCTCGTCTATATGGAGGCGTCCTGCGGTATCAATAAATACCATATCGTAGCCCTTTTGGATAGCGTATTTTACGCCCTCCTCGGCAATCTTCACGGGTGAAGTCTTATCGCCCAGGGTAAAAACGGGGATATCGAGCTTTTCACCCACCACCTTAAGCTGCTCTATAGCCGCGGGGCGGTAAACGTCACAGGCGACCAGAAGCGGGTGCTTGCCCTGCTTTTTGTAAAGGCCCGCAAGCTTACCTGCGTGGGTGGTCTTACCTGCGCCCTGGAGACCTACCATCATAACGACGGTCGGAGGCTTGGGCGAGATATTGAGCTTGCTCTGGGTGGCACCCATGAGATTTGTAAGCTCCTCGTTTACGATCTTCACCACATGCTGCGCGGGCATAAGGCTTTCGAGGACCTCTGCGCCCACCGCGCGCTCGGATACGGTATTTATAAATTCACGCACGACCTTGAAGTTGACGTCCGCTTCCAGCAAAGCCAGCTTGATCTCTCTCATGCCCGCTTTGACATCTGCCTCGGTCAGCTTGCCTTTGTTTCTGAACTTCTTGAAAGCGTTATTCAGCTTTTCGCTAAGGCTCTGAAAAGGCATATTTGTGCGTTCCTTTCTTATTTTAATATTTCGGACAAGGATTCAAGCTCTGCGCGGACTGACTCCGCCCCCTCAATATCCTCCAGCTGTGAAATTGCTTTTTGAATGGACTCGGCGGCTTTTTTCGCCTTGCCCGCAAGACCCAAACGCTCCTCAAAGAAAAGCAGCTCTTCCTCGGTCTTTTTGATAATGTCACGGACGCCCTGACGAGATATGCCAATCTCCTCTGCGATCTCGGCAAGGGAAAGGTCGCCGTTGTAATACCAATCAAGTACGTTCCTTTTCTTTTCGCTGAGCACCTCGCCGTAAAAATCGAGCAGATAACCCATATTCAAATTCTTTTCAAACACAGTTTCACCGCCCAAAATCAGCTGTAAAGCAATTTGCTTTACACATTATACTACGTTATTTCTCTTTTGTCAAGAGGAAAATAAAAGTTTTCAAAAGAAAATTTTCCCCGAGGGTATTTGCCCTCGGGGAAAGGAAAAATCATTTTATCTTACGGAGAGATTTGAGATATTGAGTCCGTTGACACTGCGAAGAACTATATTATGGTCCTTGCACTCGCCGTTGGTGTCGATGGTTATGTTTTTGAGATTTATATTGTGTATCTTGTATTCGCCGTCGTCAACTCCTATAAAGGATATAGGCTCGATCTCGTGATCGCCTTTTCCATCTACGTAGTGCCCCGTGAGAATGATATCCTCAAAATAGCAATCACTGAAAAACGGGGGATGCTTTGCGCCCTTGCCGTCGTCGTTGTAGGGGACGGAGCGGATAGAGATTCGGGTGAGCTTGCAGTTATTGACGTACACGTTCTTTACGTATCCGCCGCGCTTTTTCGTACCCTTGACAGTGAAGCCCGAGCCTGAGCTTTCTGCGTTGCAGTCCCAAACGTAAACTCCGTCTATACCACCCGACATCTCGCTTCCGATAACGATACCGTGGCTTATGGGCAAACGGCAATCGAACACTCTTACGTTCTTGGTGGGACGGTTTATAACGTCGCCCTCGGGGTTTTTGCCCGATTTTATTGCAACACCGTCATCTCCCGTTTCGAAGTCGCAGTTGAAAATGGTACAGTTCACCGAAGAATCAGGATCCCAGCCGTCACCGTTCCATACGTTGTGGGAAACGATCTTGCAGTTATATGTAAGCACGTCCTCACAGAACACGAAATGGATATTCCAGCAGGGACCGTTGCCGATAGTAAGACCGCTGAGAATTACGTTCTTGGTATTAAAAATACCCAAGAGACGGGGTCTTGCGCGTCCGGGAATGGTCCTTGAGCACTCGTAGGTCTTAAGCTCGTCACCCAGAGACTCAAGGTAGTCCGCAAGACGGATAGTTTCGCTGTCGATAACCGCATCGCAAAGAGCCCTTGAACCGCCCAAAATAGCACCCTTACCGTAAATCATGATGTTTTCGGTGTTGGTGCCGCCCTCAAAGTCAAGGTCTCCGATGTGTAGCAGTGGACTGTAGGTCTCCACCGCAAGTCCCTCAAAACGAGTGATTATCTTGGGCAGATAGTCGTCGGGATCTGCAGTACCCTGAATGGTCGCACCCTCGTCCAGATAAATATCCATGTTGCTGTGAAGCTTTAACGAGCCCGTCATATACGTTCCTGCGGGAAAATAGAGAGTCTGACCCTCGCCGCAAGCATCAATCGCCTTCTGCAATGCCGCAGTTTCAACGGTCTTGCCGTCACCGACTGCGCCAAGCTCACGGACGTTTACGAAATCGGGCATCTTCTTTGTGCGGAACTTTTCCGCTATAAAAATCAGCTTCTCGTCGCCCTTTTTGGCAAACACCTCGATGTTGTAGGACTTGTCCGCCTCAAGGTTTTTGATAGTAAAATCGGTCTTGTCGGTTGACAGTACTTTCTCTCCGTCAAGCCAGACCGAATATTCTGCTCCCTTGATACGGCAGTCGCTCAGATCCCAGTAGTAGGTCGCGTCGGAAAACGTAAATATGCTCTTTATCATATCAAAACCTCACAATGTTTTATTTACTTCATTCTACCATGGCATACAGCCATTTACAATGTTTGATTAAATTTTGTTACAAATTTGAAATTAAATGTGTGCTAATCCTATCTGTGGTCAAAAATCTCCGCCATGCGCTCATTATTTGAAAAATGGCAATCTGCTCACCAAACAAACGGTATGATTCTGTATTTTACTCGCTTTTTATACTCGGAATAGCCTTCAAGCCCTGTGCAGAGCACCTTTTCCTCGTTCACGATCCGTACGGCAATAACGGCAACGTAGGGCAAAAAGCAGACCAACGCCCAAAGAGATCCGAGAATGACGGGAATCGAAAGAAAAAGCCAGACAGTCGTTGCGTACATGGGGTGTCGCACGATGCTGTACAAGCCCGTGTCAACCACCTTTTGGTTTTCCTGCACCTCAACAGTTCTTGAAAGGTAAGCATTTTCCCGCATGACCTCCCCGTAAAGCGCGTAGGACACGAGCAGAACGATTGAAGCTCCAATAACGCACCACACAGGCACGTTCGTCCAGCCAAAACGGAAATCAAGCCCCGCCACAATAAAGCCTCCAAGGAAAAGCAGAGCCGACAGGGCAACCACGCCCTTTTGGGTATTTTCTTTTT
Organism: Eubacteriales bacterium; assembly: GCA_045651985.1. Lineage (GTDB taxonomy): Bacteria > Bacillota > Clostridia > Oscillospirales > CAG-272 > SIG710. The sequence goes on along the minus strand of JAZRTK010000044.1, from coordinate 13,880 downwards.
CCTTTGCATCAAGACGCTTTTGCAGGAGATCGGGAGATTTTACAAACAGCACGACTCCAAGCAGGAGCATGGGTACGAAAAGCAGTCCGATAAAAAGCCAGCCGTTCATATAATCAAGCGTCCCCGCGGGGACAAACAAAAGTGCCGCAACCAGCAAAAGCCCCATTACGTATTTTGTCATTGCGCTGATAAGAAGTTTCATTTTAGGGACTCCTGTCACTTTTTGGTTTGTTTATCTTAATTATACCATAAAAAGGTACTTTCTGCAACACTTTATTTACAGCGATTGAAAATTTGGGACTTTTATGTATCATAAAGAAAAATATTATCTATCTTCTCATCTTGTGAGCATGATCTGGGACACGCCACCTAAGGATAATATAATTTCCCCCGCCAGACGATCGTTTTGCTTTATTCCCTCGTTTTCCGAGTCGTCGAGTTGCCGCCCCTATTGAATAGGAAAACACCCTATGATCTCCAGATCATAGGGTGTTAATTTTATTGAATAAGATTATTGGGCTTCTCGGGAATGACCAGAGCGGCAACGATGTACGCCAAAACTCCGCAGCCCACAAAGAGAGCAGCCAATACCCAAAGCAGTCGAACAACGGTTGGGTCTACGTTAAGATATTCGGCAAGTCCGCCGCAAACACCGCAAAGCTTTTTATCTGTATTAGATCTATAAAGTTTCTTTTCCATCAGTCATCACCTCGTAATTCAGTCAAGCGGCTTCATCGTGGGGAACAGAAGAACGTCGCGGATAGATGGGCTGTCGGTTAGGAGCATTACCATACGGTCAATACCAAAGCCGATTCCGCCTGTGGGAGGCATACCGAGCTCAAGCGCGTAGAGGAAGTCCTCATCGGTGGTATTTGCTTCTTCGTCACCCTGTGCGAGCATTGCTTCCTGTGCCTTGAAGCGTTCACGCTGGTCAATGGGGTCGTTCAGCTCGGAGTATGCGTTTGCCATCTCCCAGCCGTTCATAAAGAACTCAAAGCGCTCAACGTAATCGGGATTCTCGGGCTTCTTCTTTGTAAGCGGAGATATCTCTACGGGGTGGTCCATAACGAACGTGGGCTGGATAAGATGCTCCTCAACGTAGGTCTCGAAGAACAGGTTGAGAATATCGCCCTTGCCGTGGCGCTCCTCGTATTCTATGTGGTGTTCCTTTGCTACTGCGCGAGCTTCCTCGACAGTCTTGATCTCATTGAAATCAACGCCCGAGTACTGCTTTACAGCATCAAGCATCGTAATACGGGCAAAGGGCTTACCCAGATCCATTTCAATGCCGTTATAAGTAATCTTGGTCGTTCCAAGGACTTCTTGCGCAAGATGGCGGTAAAGATTCTCGGTCAAGTCCATCATGCCGTGGTAATCTGTATACGCCTGGTAAAGCTCCATGAGTGTAAACTCGGGGTTATGGCGTGTATCAAGTCCTTCGTTGCGGAAAACTCTGCCGATCTCGTAGACCTTTTCAAGTCCGCCGACGATAAGGCGCTTGGGGTACAGTTCGAGAGATATACGGAGCTTTACGTCGATATCAAGTGCGTTAAAGTGAGTGTCAAAGGGTCTTGCCGCCGCACCGCCCGCGTTGGACACGAGCATGGGGGTCTCAACCTCCATAAAGCCCTGTCCGTCAAGGTAGTGGCGGATAGCGCTTATAATCTTGGAGCGATTAATGAATGTAGCCTTTGTGTCAGCGTTCATGATAAGGTCGATGTAGCGCTGACGGTAACGTGTATCGGTGTTGGTCAGTCCGTGGAACTTCTCGGGGAGGATCTGGAGGCTCTTTGAAAGAAGCGTTACGGACTGTGCGTGAACGGAAATCTCCCCCGTCTTGGTCTTAAAAACAGTACCCTTGATACCAACAAGGTCACCTATATCAAGTCTCTTGAATCCCTTATATTCGTCCTCACCCAAGGAGTCGCGGCAAACGTAGCACTGGATACTGCCGCTCAGGTCCTGCACGTTGCAAAACGATGCCTTACCCATAACTCTTTTTGACATCATTCTGCCTGCGACAGATACGTTCTGTCCTTCAAGGGCTTCAAACCCGTCCTTTATTTCCTGTGCGTGGTGAGTCTGGTCGTACTTTGTTATTTCATAGGGGTTCTGTCCCGCCTCGCAAAGCTCGGAGAGCTTATCGCGGCGCACCTGCAAAAGCGCGTTCAGCTCCTTTGCGGACATTTCCCCGCCTTCATTTGGGGTCATCTGCTGATCTGCCATTTTTAAAATTTCCTTTCAGTCAAATCAAATAAGCATTAAAGCTTTGCTCTTGCAACGTCGAGGACCTCAAGACGGGCTGTTCCTCTGGGGGTCTCAAAGGTTACGACATCGCCCTTCTTTGCACCCATGAGCGCCTTACCGATAGGAGACTGATCGGAAATAAGTCCGTCGGCCGCCGACACCTGATTGGGGGCTACGATGCTGTATTCAAAGGTCTTTTTCATTTCCTTGTTTTTAACTTTTACGTAAGAGCCAACGCTTACGATACTAGCGTCAAGAGTTTCCTCGTCGACCACAACCGCATTCTCAATGAGGTATTCAAGCTCTTTGATCTTTGCCTCGATCTGAGCCTGCTCGTTTCTTGCCGCATCATACTCCGCGTTCTCGGAAAGGTCTCCGAAGGAGCGCGCCACCGCGATCGCCTCAAGGTTTTTGGGTCTCTGTACGTTCTTAAGGTCGTCAAGCTCGGCCTTGAGCTTATTCAGACCGTCCTCTGTGTAAAGCATCTGACTTTCCTTTGCCATGTCTGTGTCCTCCTATGCCGCCTCGGCGGCGCAAAATATATAAAAATTTAAATTATTTACCTTCACTTAAATATTGAATGGCTCTCTGGAGCTGAGTGTCCTGCGCATCTGTGATTTTATAAATACTGATGCCATTCGTGGACTCGTCCATGTCAATTTCGATATCCGGCGTAATTCCGATACCGTCGTAGCCCTCCGAGAAGGGTGGGAAATACATCTTTGTGGTCAGCTTGACTCCGCTTCCGTCTGTCAAGGGAATTGTAGTCTGCATACTTCCCTTTCCGTAAGTGACGTTGCCCACCGAGGTCGCCTTGTCGTAGTCCATTAAAGCGGAGGTAAACAGCTCGGCTGCGGAAGCGGTGCTTCCGTTACACAGAACTGCCATGGGCATATCAAACTCGCTCTTGTCCGAATCGATAGTCTCCTCTTTTCCGCTCTTGTCCTTTATGCGGATAATCGGTCCCTCGGGAACCAGAAAATCAAGAATTTCGCAAATGGAATCAAGATTTCCGCCGGGGTTATAACGGACGTCAAAGATCAGCTTTTGTGCACCGTTTGCCTTCAAGTCGTCAATGGCGGCAAAAAACTGATCGGGAGTAGTTGCGTCAAATTCGAGGATCTTTATGATACCCACGCTCTTGTCCGTCTCGCAGATGCGGTGTGTCACCGTCTGCTCCTTGACAAATCCGCGCTCAATGGAATATTCTCTTATCTCGCCGTAATTATCGCCGCAGTTGACCGTGAACTCGCAAAGAGTTCCCGCCTTGCCCTGCAGAGCAAGAACAGCGTTGGTATAACCGAGCTCGTCAACGGGCGTGGCATCATCACCGATGCCCACGTAGGTTATAAGAAATCCGGGTTCGAGTCCGGCTTCAAGAGCGGGAGAATTTTCAAAGACGTTGATGATCTCTATGACGTTATACTCGGTGTTGTGGATAATGCTGATGCCGATTCCCTGCATATCGCCGTTTGAATCGTCCATCATAGCGGAAAATTCCTCTTCCGTATAATATTCGGCATATCTGTCACCCGTTCCCTGTGCCAGACCCTTGAGCGCGCCGTTTATCAGCGCCTCGTCGTCAAGGTCGTAGTAGGAATAGAGGGTGAAGATGCTTTTTATGATCTCCAACTTTTCATCGGAGGTCATATTGCTGTCGGAAATGACCGTTCCGTTTCCGTCGGCCAAGTCCTTTGCAAGCTCTCCGTACTTGTCACGGAAGACCTCAGCCAAAGCAACGTACGTAGTCATAAAGACTACCAGCACGGTCAAAAGAATTGACAGGATAAATACGGAAAGTGAAATTTTCTTATTCAAGAGATTCCTCCATTAGGGTTGCTTTACGTAATTTAAGGGATTCTGCTTTGCACCGTTGATTCTTACCTCAAAATGCAGGTGGTTGCCGGTGGAGTGACCCGTAGTTCCGACGTATGCAATAACGTCACCTTGCTTTACCTGATCGCCGACCTTGCAGTTGAGCTTACTTGCGTGTGCGTAAAGGGTCGCCTTTCCACCGCCGTGGTCGATGATAACGTAGTTACCGTAGCTGTAATGCCAGGTAGCCGTGATGACCTTACCGCTGTTTGAGGCATAGATATTCGTTCCCTTACTTGCAGGAATGTCGATACCGTTATGGTGCTCGCGCTTACCGTTCAAGGTTCTCCAGCCGTAAGGGGAGCTGATACGAGCCCAGCTTCTGGGAACGGGCCAGATAAACTCACCGCCAACGTAAGCGGAGTTTTCTTTTTCCTGCAATTCCTTTAAGTACTTTTCTATCTCGGCGTCGATCTTCTTTTCCTCTGCAGCGTAAGAATTATACGTACTTGTGTAACTTGAAATATCCTTTTCAAGATTCTTCAGGTAATTCTCATTTTCCGTCTGAAGATCTTCAAGCTCCGCCTCGCGCAAGACCAGCTCCGACTTGTATTCAAGCTGAGCGGCAAGGGATGTCTCAAGGTCAGATTTTGCAATGCTGAGTTGATTTTCCAGTGTCTTCATTTCCTCCATGACGGTGTTGCAATAGTCCATCAGCGAGGAAACACGTTCGACGCGGGTCAGGAAATCGTAGAAACTTTCGGCACCCAGCACCATTTCAATGTAACTGGCGTTGCCGCCCTCGTATGTAAGAAGCATGACCTGCTTGAAGTTCTCAAGCTGCTTATTTCTCTCGGTCTTAGCCGCTTTTATCTCGGCTTCCTTGTCCTTTACCTTGCGGTCCAGCTCGGAAATAAGTTCGTTTATGGTGGTAACTTCCTCATTTACGATATTCATCTGCTGGTCGATATAGGACTTATATTTTACCGCTTCCGCCTTGTTGCTTTTTGCAGCAGTAAGTTTCTTTGATATTTCGTTTTTCTGTTTTTTCAGAGCGTCCAGCTTATTCTCCATTGCCTGAAGATTGGCGTCCGTAGCCGCCTCTACCCGAACTCTGACTGCAAGGAACTGTCCGACTGCTAAAAATGCGATAACGAAGGCGAGAAAGCCGCACAGTGTGCCGATGAGTTTTTTCTTTGCAAATATCTTTTGACAGATCGCTTTTATAACAACCGCTCCTTTCATTCTTTGACATATGCTTGGTGGATTATTCGTCTTTTTATGCGTTGAGATTCTTTCTCAGAGAAATGCAGCTTCCCACAACGCCCGTCAGCACGCCCAGACCTATAAACGCAAGGGCTACGGGCAGGCGGATAGCGTCAAAGGAGATAAGCTCGATTATAGGCGCATCGCCCGAAATGATAGACGCCAGCTTGTAATAAATTCCCCATTCTACAATAAATGAAATAACGCCGGAGAAGATTCCGATTATCGTACCCTCAATAATATAGGGGGTAACAACGAACCAATTGGAAGCTCCTATGTATTTCATTACGCGGATCTCCTCCATGTGGGAGTTGACCGCAAGCTTTATTGTATTGATGATAATGAATACACTGACAACGAAAAGCACGACAAGAAACCAGATAAATACCATGGAGATACCGTTTTTGAGATTCTCAAGGGACATTGCCAGATCCTGACGATTATTTACCTTTCGGATCCCCTCCATCTCGTTAAGATTGAATTCAAGTGTGGCAACCTTTGCGTTGTCCTTGTACTTGATTCTGAAGCAATGAGCCAAGGGGTTTTTGTTACTCGGATCTTCGGGAGCTTCCGTGACTGCGGGAGTTTCGGGCTCAGTGTCTTCCGGTTGAGTATCAACGGGCTCACTGTCAGCGGGCTCCGCGCTATCGGGATCGTCGGGTGTTGACGCCTCATCTGTGTCATCTGCCGTCTCGGAAGTATCAGCGGGCTCCTGCGTATCGGGTTCCGCCTCGGTGTCACTTATCTCGGGGGTGGTGTCGGGAGCTTGTTCTGTATCGGGCGTTCCGTCCTCCTCGAACTCGTCAAAAAGGTCGGAAAATTCGGGATACGTAGCCTTCAAATCCTCAAGTCCCTGAACCTTTGAGATAAACTCAACTTCCTCTACGTTGTCAAGCTTCTTTATCTCCTCGCCGAGAGCTTTGGCGTCTTCCTCGTCCATATCGTACTCGGTGAACGCAACGATCTCGTTGAGAGAAGCAAGATTATTCATGTTTACGTTGATATTGAACACCAGCAGAGCAAAGCAGCCAAGGACCACCAGGCAGCTGGCAAGGACAAGTATCGAAGCCAGCGACATGATGCCGTCGCGCCAAAGGTTTTTGAACGCCTCGCCTACAAAAATTGCGGGGTTGTAGGACTTCTTGACCTTAATTGGCATAAGGCGTCTTTGGGGCTGTCCGTTTGGTGTCATGTTCTGATTATTGTTGTTCATCGAACATACCTCCCACTCTGTCGGATGCCACCTTACCGCCCTCAAGGCGGATAACTCTGTGGTTATATTTATTTACGAGGTTTTCCGCGTGGGTTACTACCACGACGGTCTTGTGCAGATTCTGATTTATCCACACGAACAGGTCCATAATATCCTCCGCCAAATGGGGGTCGATATTACCCGTGGGCTCGTCCGCGATGATGATATCGGGGCTGTTTGCAAGAGCTCTTGCTATCGCAACTCTCTGCTGCTCACCGCCCGAAAGCTCCTCGGGGAATCGCTTTGCCTTCTCGATAAGCCCCATTGAACGAAGGATCGCGGGGACGCGGCGCTCGATCAGGAACTTGGGCGTTCCGATGACCTGCATGGCAAAAGCCACGTTTTCGTAAACGGTCTTTTTGGGGAACAGCTTGAAATCCTGAAAGATAACGCCGAGGCTGCGGCGGTATTTGCATATTTTGCGGGGGGACATACGGCTAAGATTGAAGCCGTTTACCTCAAGACTGCCCGAGGTAGGTGTCATCTCGCAAAGAAGCAATTTGGTCATAGTCGTCTTTCCTGCGCCGGAGCTTCCGACGATAAAGACAAACTCTCCGTCTTTAATGTCGAAGCTGACACCGTCAAGTGCCACGTGGTTATTGTTTTTGTAAATGCTTCTTACATTATTGAATCGAATCATTGTAAAAAATCTTTTCCTTTCTCATATAAGCTTAAAAAGCTTGACTGAGGTCAAATAATTACAGCTTTGCGGGCTTGGAGTTTAAGTACTTCTTAACCATGAGCGCAACCTTGAAGGTAATGGCGTGCTCAAACTCACGCAGGTCAAGGCCCGTGAGCTTGCGGATCTTTTCAAGTCTGTAAACGAGAGTATTTCTGTGAACGAACAGCTTTCTCGATGTCTCGGAAACGTTCAGATTGTTTTCAAAGAACGCCTGGATAGTCTGGAGCGTCTCGCGGTCGAGAGTTTCAAGACCGCCCTTCTTGAACACCTCCTGCAGGAACATCTCGCAGAGTGTTGTGGGAAGCTGGTAGATAAGACGTCCGATACCCAAATTTTCATAGCTTACGATGCTCTTTTCGGTCTCAAATACCTTTCCGACCTCAAGAGCGACCTGAGCTTCTTTATATGCCTTTGCCAAGTCCTTGATGTTGTCAACGACCGTGGAAACACCGATAGAGACCTTTGCATAAAACTCGGACTGGAGTGTGTCGGCGATATTGGTCGCCATCTTCTCGATCTCTTTTACGTCAGTTCCCGCCTTGATATCCTTTACGAGAACGATATCGTTCTCCCCTACGCTGATAACGTAGTCCTTGGACTTATCGGGGAACATATTCTGAAGCATCTCAAAGGGCAGGATCTCGGTCTTTCCGTCAAACTTGATAAGGAAAACGATTCTGCTCTCCTCGCTGTTGAAGTGGAGCTCCTTGCTCTTGATATAAATATCACCTGACAGAATGTTGTCAAGGATAATATTCTTGATAAACGAGCCCTTATCGTACTTTTCGTCGTAAAGGTTCTTGATGTTGGAAAGAGATATGGAGAGCAGACGCGCGGTCTTATCCGCAGCCTTGTCCTCACCCTCAACGAAAACGTAGTATTCGGACTTGTTTGAGCCAACTCCGATAACTCTGTATGTATATCCTCCGCAAACGAAAGACTCCTGCATGCGCATAGGTGCTTCCGCCAACTCTTTTCTGTGCTCGCCGATCTTGGTAAGCTCAGAGCAAGCGATAATTGCATTTCCTTCATCTACAACGCCTATCGTTCTGTCGATAGCGTCCTTCATCTGGTGTATTACTCCGTGGAACAATCTGTTTGACATAATTTTATGCCCATTCCTTTCTTTTTTTGACGTTTTGTCCGTCATTTTCGGCTCTGCCGCCGAGGCGTAATGCAAAAATCAGATATTTTCGTGAGTTCCTCACATATTGGTCAAAGCGTTAACGACCGTATAGACCATGTAGTAGATTCCGAGCACCGCAAGTGCGTAGATCACACCGCCTGCAATAAGTTGGTTGGTAATAATTCCCGCGATCATGATGCCCGCGGATATGTAATAGGGATAAGCTTTGAAGCTCTTACCGTAGATGACCTGCTTACCTATCTTTACATCGCTTTTTCTTCCGATCACCGTAACGGCAACCGCCGCCAACGCGTAAAGCACGAGGAAAATGATAACTATTATCTTTTCGGTCAGCAGTGCCTTTCTCAGAAGCGAGAGCACCACGCCGCCGATGAACGTATATACAGAGAAGCTGAAGGTCTCGCGGTCAAAGAGGCACCAGACAAGATAAGTCAGCGCGCAGATGCTAACGTAAAGGATAAGTCTGCGGGGGCTTGCGGTGTTGAACCAAAGCATAGCGAATGTCAAGGCAAGGCAGGTGAACAGACCTGCAAGAAAAGGACAGTCGAGAACTGCAAATTCCTTCTTATTTTTCTTTTTTAATATCAGCGCCACCACTACGGATGCAATGGCAAGCACTGCAAAGCAGCCTGTCAGGATCAGCGGAAAGATCGGATCGGGCTCCGCGCTTTTACTTACGTACTGTATACCCGTTATCACCGCAAAAAGCGCGACAATAACGGTAAGCATTCTGTAATACAGAATTTCCGATCTCTTAATTTTTACGGTATTACCCTTTTTCGACATTTCAAAAAACCTTGTCCCGCAGGACTTCCCTTTCATTGTCCTTGCCAAACCGTGGCAAATAGTTGTGATTTCATTCAGTCATTTCCATTTCGTACGCAAGACATCCGAGAACGAACACAGGGGCTGTTTCGGTCCTGAGAATTCTCGGGCCGAGACCGACTGTGAGCATTCCTTTATCTCTTGCATACTCTGCTTCATCGGGGGAAAAACCTCCCTCGGAGCCGATCAAAACGGACACGGTGGGCTTTGCCCGCCCCGCATCCTTTATTTCCCCAAGCCTGATCTTCAACGCTGCACGGAGACTGACAGTATGCTCGTCCTCATAGCAAAACAGAGGAATATCCGCTTTTGCCGCCTCATCCACAGCCTCTTTGAAGGAAAGCGTGGGCATTATCTCGGGGACTCGTCCCCGACCGCTTTGCTTTGCCGCCTCAAGTGCGATCTTTTTGCGGCGCAGAAGCTTTTTGTCGCCCGACTCGGTCTTGTCACGGGCTATACAACGGCTGCTCTCAAAGGTGCGAACGGCAAACGCCCCGCATTCAACCGATTTTTGTATGACCGTGTCAAGCTTGTCTCCTTTGGGAAGACCCTGATAAACAGTAGCCTCGTAAGGCGGCTCACTTGTGCAGTCGCAAAAGGAGCTTATTTCTGCCGTTACGCTGCTGTCATCGCAAAAATCCCGTATTGCACAGTCATATTCGCGCCCCTGCATATCGCAGACGGTGATTCGCTCGCCTTTTGCCATTCTGAGTGACCTTGAAATATGGTGAGCGTCCTCCCCCTCGATCCGCACGGTCTTATGTACCAAATCAATTTTATCAAGTTGGACAAAAAATCTCGGCATAAACTCTCCGTCTCATGGGTTTTGGTTATTTTGCTTTCGTAAAATTGGCGCAAAATCCCCATTAAAAATATATGCTTTACATATTATACTACATATTTACCAAATTGTCAAATGTTTTTTTGCATTTTTTTCGTTTTAATTTGCTATTTTTTACAAATGGTTGATTTTTGGTTATTTTTCCACATGCTTTTTGGTGGTCAAATTGCCCAAAAGCCCCTAAAAGTGCGATTGCAAAAAAATCCCCCGTTAAGGGGGATTTAATTTAGTTGTTTTTCATCACGTATGTAGGGACCACCTGCGCCACCGCTTCTTTTATGGCGCGGTTGTCCTTTGTTATCGCTTCGGACAGTACGTCAAGCTTCGCTTGAAGCTCGTCCGGAGTGATCTCGATAGGCTGTCCCACAAAGATCTTACTGTGAGCAGTCTTCCTCAGTCCTTCTTCGTCCATAAGAAGCTCCTCGTAGAGCTTTTCACCAGGACGGAGACCGCTGTAAACGATGTCGATATCCTCACCCAGTCGGAGTCCCGAAAGGGATATCATCTTCTTTGCCAGATCAGCTATCTTTACGGGCTTTCCCATATCGAGCACGAATATCTCTCCGCCGTTAGCGTAAGCCGACGCCTGAAGCACAAGCTGCGCCGCCTCGGGGATAGTCATGAAGAATCGGGTGATCTCGGGGTGGGTCACCGTAACGGGTCCCCCCTCGGATATCTGCTTTTTGAACAGAGGAATTACCGAGCCGTTAGATCCAAGCACGTTTCCGAAACGCACCGCAACAAAGTTCGTTTCACTCGTCGTCGCCATTGTCTGCACGATCATCTCGCACAGGCGCTTGGTGGCACCCATTACGTTTGTGGGGTTTACCGCCTTGTCGGTAGAGATGAGCACGAAGCGCTCCGCGCCGTATTTGTCCGCGCATTTTGCGGTATTATACGTGCCGAAAACATTGTTCTTTATTGCTTCGGCAGGTGAAAATTCCATTAAAGGAACGTGCTTATGCGCCGCCGCGTGGAATACGTACTTGGGACGGTAGGTTTCAAATATCTCCTCAAGGCGCTTTACGTCACGAACCGATGCGATGAGCACCTCGGGCTGATTGCCGGGATATTCGCGGTTCAGCTCCATTTGAAGCTCGTAGGTCGTATTCTCGTAAATATCAACGATAACAAGCTTTTCGGGTCCGAATTTCATTATCTGTCGGCAAAGCTCGGATCCGATAGATCCTCCGCCGCCCGTAACGAGAACGACCTTACCGCCGATATCCTGCATAAGTCTGTCGTTTTCAAGGCGTATAGGATCACGTTCAAGCAAGTCCTCTATTGCAACGTCGCGGATATTTCTCACGAGGTCCGCACCCTCACCGTCAAGAAAGCTGGCTTCCATACCGGGCAGTATCTTTACCTTTATGCCTGTTTTCGAGCACTTATCGAGAATAGCGACTCTCTGAGCATTGGTGATGCGATAGATAGCAAAAACTATCTCCTCCACATTATACTTTTTGCAGATAGCACCCAGATCGTCGGTAGTTCCAAGCACCCGAGCTCCGCACACGTTTGTATGGAGCTTTGACGCATCATCGTCGATAAGTCCTACTACCGAATATTTGATAGCACGGTTAGCTGCGATCTCTCGCAAAAGAGTTACCGCAAGCGCACCCGCGCCGACGATAAGAACTCTCTTGTCGCCCTTATGATTCTGAGGGCTGTCTATTTTTACGGCAATTCTGAGCACGAATCTCTCGGCGCAGATAAATCCTCCGTAAAGAGTTGCGCAGAGCATATAGAACCTGAAATCGCGTCCGATCGCAAAACCGCTTTTATTAAAGAGGATCGCTCCCGCAATTCCGGTGGCAAAAACCGACAAAACCACCGACATCATCAACTTAAAATAGTTATTTTCGTTTGCGTTGATCCAGTCGGTGTTATAAACCCCGCCAAACTTCATGAACGCAAAGAATACCGCAAGCATGAAAACAAAGAACAGCTTGGAATCATTCAGACATTCAAGAAATGCTGACGGCGTAAAATAGGAAACGACTGCAAGGCAATAAGCCCCGATGCCAAGTATCGCATCGAGGATAAGGAGAAATCTATTGTGAATCATTTTTATTGATCGCATATTTTACCGCCTTTGCTTGACCGTATGACGTATAGGTCAAGGGAAATTTATGCCTTTTGTAGCCTAAAAAACAAAATTCGGCACACCTATCAGTTATTATACCAAGTCAATAAAATTTTTTCAAGTACTTTTCATCAAGTTCATAGAAAAAGTTTTTTGTGTCATTTTTTACCAAGTTCCTTTGTGCGTTCAAAGGAATTGACCACGGCAGTCTCAACCGATGCGCGGAATGCGAAATTTTCAAGTGTGGAGACACCCTCGATGGTGCTTCCCGCAGGAGAGCAGACCGCGTCCTTCAGCTCTTCCGTGTGCTTGCCCGTTTTGAGAACCATTTCGGCAGCGCCGATAACGGTCTCCGCCGCGTATTTGAGTGCCTTGTCGCGCGGCAGTCCGCACTTTACGCCGCCGTCAGCCATAGCGCCGATGAACAGATAAACGAAAGCAGGTCCGCAGCCCGAGACGGCGCTTCCCGCGTCGATCAGAGTCTCGGGGAGCTTGTCAATGGAGCCTGCACCCGACATGGCGTCAACGAATTCCGCCTCGTCCGCATCGGAAACCGATGTGTTGGAACAGTAAAGGATCATTCCCTTTCCTACCGACGCGGGGGTGTTTGGCATGATGCGGATAACGGGTGCGCTGACACCTGCCATTTCGGCAATCGTATCAAGAGCAAGTCCCGCAGCCATGGTAACGAGAACGAATTTGTCCTGTCTTTTTTTAAGGACGTCGGAAATCTCCGAAAGCATTCCTGCCATCATCTGGGGCTTCACCCCGAGGAAGATATACTTACATTCTGCGGCAACCGTCGCAATATCGCCCGCATTTGCACCAAGCTTTTCGGCAACAGCCTGCGATCTTGCCGTATCCTTATCGCATACGAGCACTTTGTTGCCGCCGACCTTTGAAGCAACGGCGCTTGCCAAAGCCGAGCCCATATTCCCCGTTCCAATAAAGCCGAATTTATATTTCATTTTCTTGCCTTTCTCATATCAGCGGACGTTTCCGTTGCCCGTGATGACGTATTTATAGGTGGTCAACTCTTCCAGACCCATAGGTCCTCTTGCGTGGAGCTTCTGGGTCGATATCCCCATTTCGCAGCCGAGTCCGAATTCGCCGCCGTCGGTAAATCTCGTCGATGCATTGACATATACTGCCGCGCTGTCAACCGAGAGAGTAAATTTTTCGGCAGTTGCGGCATCTTCCGTAACTATCCCGTCACTGTGTCCCGTGGAGTGCAGACCAATGTGCTCAATGGCGTCATCTACATCCGACACCACTTTTACCGCAAGTATATAATCGAGAAACTCGGTGTCAAAATCCTTTTCCGTTGCCGACGTGCCTTCGATTATTTTTGCCGCCTTTTCGCATAAGCGGAGTTCAACAGGCTGCTTTCCTTGCACCGTCCTGTCGTCGCAGAGGAGTTTTTTCAGCTTGGGCAGAAATTCCTCGGCGATTTTTTCGGACACAAGACATACCTCCTCGGCGTTACACACCGAAGGACGGCTCGTCTTTGCGTTTTCGATGATCTTCAGCGCCTTTTCTTGATCAGCCTCACCGTCAACGTACACGTGACAGATACCCGTGCCTGTCTGGATACAAGGTACGATAGCGTTTTGCACGCAGGCGTTGATAAGACCTGCACCGCCGCGAGGAATAAGAAGGTCGACATAGCCTACCGCCTGCATAAGCTCTGTTGCGCTTTGCCTTGTTGTATCGGAAATG
>JAZRTK010000043.1:0-25528 GCA_045651985.1 Eubacteriales bacterium | reverse complement strand
CAGCGTTAATCCTGAGCCAGGATCAAACTCTCTAAAAAATTCTATCTCAAGCCTTTCGGCTTAAAACCTTTTTTAGAGCTTCATCTGCTCGTTTTACTTTTGTTTGAGTAGTATTCTCAAGAAATTGCGAGATTCGTCTTTTCACACATTTGCATATGCTTTGTACTTCATCTCTTGTTGTTCAATTTTCAATGACCAATCCGCTGTTCCCCCGCTTTTTTCGGGACAGCTTGTCTATTATATCACCTTATTCCCCTCTTGTCAAGCACTTTTTTCAATTTTTTTAAAATTTTTTAAAGTTCTTTTCAAAAGCTTTTTGGTGACACAGTCGTTTCATCAAGCGACCTGCCTATTTTATCACTTTGACACCCATTTGTCAAGGTCTTTTCTCAACTTTTTTCGACCTTTTTATACTTTTTACCTTTTGGTGCAAAACGATAGTTTTCACAGGCGGTTTTTGTGCAAGATCACCACAGCAAGACCGCCGCCCCTAAGGAGCGGCGGTCTTGCTTATTTATTCACAGCTTTATAGATCAGATCGCGGATATGAGGATGAACGCGATTATACATATAAGCGTTCTGTCCTCTTATGTAAGTGCCAAAGAATGCGGACAGCTTATTCTCGGTATCTACCAAGCAATAGGTTGACGCCGCGCCGTCCCAGCCGAATTCGCCCGCAGGAGAAAGAGCCAGGGAAACCTCAGGGCGGATATGCACTCTGCCGCAGTAGCCCCAGCCGTATCCGTACTTTCTCGGTTCGGAGCAGAAGTCAGCAAGAGCGGTAGCAGTGAGCTGATTCGTACCCATAAGTGCAACTGTTTCGGGGCTCATAAGGTAATAGCCGTCCCCAGACGTGCCTCCGCAAGCCAAAGTATCAATCAACTTAGCATAATCGTTTACGGTACTGCAGATTCCCGCACCGCCGCTTTCAAAACCGGGTGCCAGGTTATATTCGCACCGTTCAAAGGTGGGTTTTGACGTATTGGTTACATTAATATAGTCATATCCGATAGCAAGGCGGTTCTTCTTCTCCACGGGCAAAACGAAGCCCGTGTCGTTCATTCCCAGAGGATCGAAGATATACTTTTTCATATATCCCCCAAGAGTCATGCCGGAAACGACCTCAATGACCGCGCCCAGAATATCGTGGCAGATACTGTATGCATAGTGCGTCGAGGGTTCAAAGTGCAGAGGAAGCTTCGCCACCGCGCGTGCAAATTCGCGTACGGATATCAGATCACGCTGTCCAAGCTCAAAAAGAGATTCGGGCACCTGCTCCTTTACCAAATCGAGAGATTCCCCGCCGCCATGGCAAGCAACGAACACGCGTCTCAGCTGGTGCAAAGGATCGTACTTAAATCCCGCGCTCATGGCAAACAGGTCGCGGATAGTTATTTTACGCTGCGCGGGTCTGACACTTCCGTCAGCTTCTCTGACGGTCATTTGTGCGTATTCAGGCAGGTATTTATCAAGGGGCTCGTCGGGCGAAAGCTCCCCGCGGTCGACCAGACGCATCGCCGCCGCGCAGGTAATGACCTTTGACGTGGAGAAAAGCCACATAATGTCGTCGCCGTCCATTTTCTTTGTCTGCGCCGCGTCGGAATATCCTGCGCCGCGGTGGAAGACCTCCTCATGGTTTATCATGACCTTCAAATCTGACATTCCCACGCCGACGCTTTCAAGTGAGTCTATGTATTTTTCGAGCTCAGAAAAATCGTACATTTCATTTTTCCTCCGTTTTGTAGATCTTTTCTCCGTCACAGACAAAGGTAACACTGCCAGCCTTGTCTGTTCGATAATATTCAATATTCTTTTCTTTCAGCATAGCCACGATCTCGCGGTGCGGGTGGCCGTAGGAATTATCCTCTCCGCAGGAGATGACCGCCATGTATGGCGAGACCATATCCATAAATGCGTCAGAGTTTGAGGTGCTTGAGCCGTGGTGTCCCATTTTCATAAAATCACAGTCAAGTTCATTTCCCCAGCGGGATATAAGCCGAGCCTCAACTCCGTACTCGGCGTCTCCCGTAAACATAAGCGAGCTTTCGCCGTAGGTGATCTTGGTTATGATGCTGGAATTGTTTGCATCGTCTCCGAGATCGTCAGGGTCCGGTCCGAGAAGCTTTATCGTCATTTCTCCTACAGAGTACTCCGCGCCCGCCTCGCACTCGATCACGTTTGTATTAACATTTTCCTTCAAAGCGTCAAGAACAGCGTCATAGGCGTTACTGGTGGACGTAAAGAAAGTCATTATGACGTTTTTGACCGTATAATTTTCGAACACCGCGTCGGCACCGCCGATATGGTCCTCGTGAGGATGGGTGAGAATGAAATAATCTATCGTTTCAATGCCCTGCGTATCAAGATAGGCAAGCAGACAGTTTTCGGAAGAATTGGTTCCCGCGTCGATGAGCAGGTTTCCCTCGGGCGCCATTATGAGGGTACTGTCACCCTGTCCCACGTCAATGGCGTGAACGACTATCTCGCCGTCCACCGTCACGGGCTTGCGAATACAGTTTTCGTACAGATAGGACAATGCCGCAATGACCAGTGCCACAGCAAGTATTATATTTCTGACCTTCGGGGAAATCTTTTTCATGCTTACACTCCGAAATTTAACGTTTATGTGTATTTTACACTATTCCCCCAATTTTTTCAAGTCCTTTCGGGTCTTTTTATTGCCCGACGGATAAATTTTTCCGTATATTTTTCCTTTTCGGCAAAATCCATAGCGGACTGATATATCTCTTCTATCTTGAAATGTGTCCGACGCACGCTGTCAAGCGAAGACACCGCCTCGGAAAAGATGACCGAGCGGAGCTCAAGTATCCTCTCCGCCTCCCTCTCAGCAAAGCCACCGCCGATAAAATCCTTCATTTCAACAGTGCCGCCGTCGGAAATGCAAAACGCAAGCCTTCCTTCGATGCAAAGTGCGTCCATACGCTTCGGCTGAATGGGGTCGTAAGAGACTTTAATTTTCATGTTCCTTCTCCTTGCCTCGCAGGCGACAGCCGCCAAAAGGAGATGGGCGGTCTCAAAAAAGTCGGCGATCTTCACGGTCTTTTGAGCGAATTTTTCGTAGGTGTCAAACCTCACCCGACCTTTCATTCCCACCGAATCGCAAAGGGCGGTAGAGATCTCATAGCCCTCTCCGTCGGGAAGCTCGGACAAGAGTCTGCGCGCCTCGTCCTTAAGCCTTTTACCGTCGGCAAAAGGCAAGACAATGTCCTGCACGGCGTCGGACATCTGTGAGTAAGCCGACAAAAATCTATACGCCTGCTTATACGCTCCTTTTTTCTCGGCGTTGAGGACTTCAATATCCCGTCTCATTTTCGCAAGTGACGGAACAGACCAGAAAGCACCCAGATCAATGATATTTGAAATCGCTCCCGGGGTACTGCACCCCATGTCGTGCGGTGCCGTGCCGTCTACCATGGCAAAGCGTGTACCGACGGTTATACCGTCAAGAGAATCGGGATCTGAAGAACAGTACCAATAGACCACCTCTTCCCCTTGCTTTTCCGCCTCACGGGCCACTTGCCGCATAAAATAGCTCTTTCCCGTACCGGGACCGCCCTTGATTATATAAACGTGCTCAAACTCCTGCTCCCTGAACACTTCGCCAAAATAACTGACGAACCCCTCACCCGAATTTGCGGCGGCAAAATATTTTTCTTCCATGACGCTCATCCTTTCGCTAAGATCGGGGCGTCGCTTTGCCGCCCCGTCAAATCAATACAGAATATGCCCTGATTTGATTTTTGTTTACATTTTTTTGCTTAACCCCTTGTGGTTTGTGTGAAAATAAGGTAAAATAAATTAAGAATCCGAACTTTTCTTGGGGCGTATTATAAGTCCCAGCAAGGCGCGGCCGTTAAATGGGATCAGGGGATACAGATAACTGCGGCGACGGTTTACCGTCCTGTTTGACGCGATAAGCACAAACGACACCGCAAGTCCCAGTGCAAATCCCCAGATATTTAGGCACGCGGTTAAGATTAAAATTAAGATCCTCATAAATTTGAACGCATATCCAAGCTCGTAGCTGGTCTGTGTAAAGCTTCCGATGGCAACAAAGGCTATACACAGTATCACCTCGGGCAAAAGCCACCCCATCCCTACCGCAAGGTCTCCCAGGAGCAGTCCACCTACCACCGAAAGAGAGTTTGACAGCATATCGGGGGTGTTCATGGACGCAAGCTTCAGACCGTCCAGCAGAAATTCCACCAGCAGTATCTGCACGAATATTGGCAGAGCCGCCGTTTCCGTGGGCACGAGGAATTTCAGCCCTTCGGGCAGAACGGACGCATTCATGATGCACAGATACCAAAGCGGGGTTATGACAAGCGTTGACCAAAAGACTATCTGCCGTACCAGACGCAGATAGGTGCCCGTCAGCGGCGGGAAGTAAAAATCTCCCGTCTCCTGCATGAAATCGAACACCGAGGTGGGAAGTATCATAGCCTCGGGGGAGTTATCGCATATGAGTATGACGCACCCCTCAAGAAGCTGCGACACTGCGGTATCGGGGCGTTCGGTACAGCGTATCTTGGGGAACGGGTTGAACCACCCCGACCCTGCCAGACATTCTGCCAAGGATTGATGTCCCATTGTCAGAGACTTCGCCTTGATCTTTTTCAGCTTTTCCTTTAAATATTCAACATACTTGGGATCGGATCTGTTTTCCATGTAGCAGAGTGCCACGTCGGTTTTTGAAACGCTTCCCACCGTGGTATGGTAGACGGTGAGGTCGGGGTCGCGGACTCGGCGGCGGATAAGAGCGGTGTTGAAGATAAGAGTTTCAACAAATCCGTCCCGCGCGCCCCTCATGACCCTGTCGTTGTCGGGCTCAGCAGTGACGCGGGCGGGATATTCCCTTGAGTCTATGACTATCGCCGCCGCGCCAAAGGAGCTTCCAAGCATAAGGGTCGCACCGCTCATGACCATTTGTATCATGACGTCGGTGTCGTAGCAGACCTGGGTCTCAACGTAAGGCAGGTTTTCTATCTGAAAAGCCTCCGCCGTCCCCATTGATTTGAGCGACAGAAAATGCACCATAAGCTTTTGCATGACGGTGTCCTTGACAAATCCGTCGATGTAGTACATGGTCACTTCCCCGTCTCCCACCACCAGCTTTTTTCGGAGCATGTCAAAGCTCTCGTCAACACGCAGCGCGCGGTCGAGCTCCGCTACGTTTTTCTCGTATATACTGCTAAGTTTTCCCACGGCAAATATCCCCTTTCATATATCCATATCTTTCCCTCAAACCAAATCCTTTAAGCAGGTATATTTTCCCTATTTCGGAAATAAATTTGTTGTAGAAAGAGGCCGAGGACAAGGAATCCCCATCACTCGGCGGAAAGGTGTGCTATATGAAAAGCTTACGTTATTTATTTTTTGCGGTGTTGGTCCTT
This sequence comes from Eubacteriales bacterium, assembly GCA_045651985.1. Lineage (GTDB taxonomy): Bacteria > Bacillota > Clostridia > Oscillospirales > CAG-272 > SIG710. The sequence continues at coordinate 20,114 of JAZRTK010000043.1, read as the reverse complement.
GGGCTGTCGCTCTCGGTCTGGGTGTCGGCAGCGAGATCGGACACCCCTGTATCTCCCGCCCTTGAGATTCTCGCGTCAAAGACAGACATGGCAAAGACCGCGCCGTCAGGCGAAAATATGAATTTTACCTCGCAGGATTTTATGCGGGCACTGAACACGTCCAAAATAGGCTCGGTAACCATTAAATCCCTGCCTCCCAAAGAGGACGGAGCTCTGACCGTTGCGGGCGGTGCGGTCAAGGAAGGTCAGACGGTGGAGGGCAAGAGCCTTGACACACTTTGCTTCATTCCCGCCGACAAAAGCATAAAGGAAAGCTATTTTACATTCTCCGCCGACGACAGCCTGCCCATAAAGTGCAATATTTTCTTTATTGACAAAGAAAACTACTGTCCCACTCTCAGCCTGGCGTCCGACGCATCGCTGACAGTCCGCACGCATAAAGAAAACTCCGCCACAGGCTCACTCCAGGCGTATGACCCCGACGGCGACAAGCTCTGTTTTGAGATAGTGTCCTATCCTGCCAACGGCGCGGTCGTTCTTTCGGACCGAGAAAGCGGACATTTCACCTATACCCCCACAGCGGGATATACGGGAGCAGATTCCTTTGAGTACGTTGCCCGCGACTTCTACGGAAATTACTCTGCCAGCGCCACTGTTTCGGTATCGGTCAGCGAAAAGCAGACCTCGGTGGTCTTTTCCGATATCGACGACTGCGACGTTTATAACGCCGCTCTCACAATGGCTGAAAACTCGCTGATGAGCGGTGCTGTCTCGGACGGCGTGACACAGTTTGACCCTGACGGAAGCATTTCAAGAGCCGAATTCGTCATGTGTGCCATGAAGGCAGCGGGAATTTCCTCTCCCGCCGAGAATCTGTCAGATTATTTCACCGACGTCAGCTCCCTGCAAAAAGAGACCCGCGACTACGTGAACACCGCGTATAAAATGGGCTTTGTGGGCGGCACGGACATGGACGGCAAGCTGTGCTTTATGCCCGACAGCAACGTGACCCGCGCCGAGGCGGCGGTGGTCATCAATAATATAATCACGTCCATGAAGACGGTGGAAGCCCCCATCGTGCGTCCCGTTTTTGCCGATGCCACTTCCCTGCCTGCGTGGGCAAAGGAAGCAATTTACACCGTGAGTAACCTGGGGATCTTGAAGCATGAAAACGGATACGTTTCCCCCGACGCACCCGTGTCGAGAGGCGACGCCGCACTGATGCTTGAGGCCATGATTTTCATGAAAAAATAATTGCAAAGGAACGTTAAAATGAGTAACAATAACAACCTTGAGATCGAAAGAAAATTTCTTATCCGTTATCCCTCGGAAGCTGTTCTTCTCACCATTCCCGTCTGCGATAGGAGTGCTATCATTCAGACGTATCTTAAAAGTGAACTCGGGGTCACCCGCCGCGTAAGAAAGAGAAGCTATGCGGACGGCACAAAATATTATAAAACAGAAAAAATTCGCCGCACGATACTAACGTGCGACGAATTTGAGGGCGAGATAACACTGAACGAATACGAAACTCTGCTAAAGAGCGCCGATCCGGCGCGCCGCCCCGTGGAAAAGGAAAGACTTTTGCTAAAAAGCGAAAAACACACCTTTGAGATCGATATTTACCCCTTTTGGGGCGACCGCGCCATAATGGAAGTGGAGCTGTCCTCGGAAGACGAGAATTTCACCGTTCCCGCGGGTATTGAGATTATAAAGGAAGTCAGCGGCGACAAGCGCTACAAGAACGCCGCTCTGGCAAAAGAGATACCCATGGACGAAATATAAAAAATAGAGCGGGTGCCGTTTGGCACCCGCTCTATTGAAGTCGGAAATCAGTCAGCGTATACGCTAACCTGCTTCTTCGACTTTGTCTTCTGCTCAAACTTTACTCTACCGTCAATCAGAGCAAACAGAGTGTCGTCCTTACCGATACCAACATTGTTACCGGGATGAACTGCTGTACCTCTCTGTCTGATAATGATATTGCCGGCTGTAACTGCCTGACCGTCAGACTTCTTTACACCGAGACGCTTGGATTCGCTGTCACGGCCGTTCTTTGTAGAACCTACACCCTTTTTGTGGGCGAAGAACTGTAAGCTGAGTCTTAACATTATTCATATCCTCCGTTATTTTTTGAATTGCGCACACCGTGTGTTCCGGACCTGAAGTGAGATATGTCAATAGGGCTTATCGACAACCTCTACCGAGAGAAAATCGTAGTATTCTTCAAGCATATCGTTGAGCTGGTAATAATAAGACTGGAAGATTCCCGAAACGGCGTATCTCTTCCTCTCGTCGTCCTCATATTCAATGAGAGCGGCTTTGGACTTTACGCTGATATCGGTGGTCGCCTCGTCTATATTGTACTCAACGTCCGAAGCATAGCTGATCTCGATCGTGTTGATAATCAGCATCGTCATCGCGGAAAGCGCGGCGCAGAGAACGTCGTCCCCTTCTTCGCCATACCCCGTGTGACCCTGCTCCTCGAAGCCGTAAAAGACTCCGTTACTCCTAAAAAAAACGATTTTCGTCATGAAGCTTAAGCCTCGATCTTTGTGATCTGAACCTTAGTGTAAGGCTGTCTGTGACCCATCTTCTTCTTCTCGTTCTTCTTGGCTTTGTACTTCAGAATGTAGATCTTCTTGCCCTTGCCGTTCTTTACGACATTAGCCTCAACCTTTGCACCCTCAACTGTGGGAGCGCCTACAACGAAGTTATCGCCTGTGGATAATGCCATGACTCTGTCAAATGTAACAGTGTCGCCTTCGCTCGCTTCGAGCTTCTCAACGAAAATGATGTCACCCTCGTTGACCTTGTACTGCTTTCCGCCGGTTTCGATTATTGCAAACACGAAAAGCACCTCTCTTTCTTTATAAGACTCGCTGTCATAGGCGGCGCAAAAATTGCGCGCTTAAAAAAGCCCACCAACAAGCGGCTCTCCATTATAACATTTCTTTTGTTGCTTGTCAAGTGTTTTTTGAAATTTTTATGTTTATTATAGGGACGGACGTCCTCAATGTTAGCATTCCTCCGGGAAGGAGGTGGATTTTGCATAGCAAAAAACGGAAGGAACCTACGTGACGTGGAATTTTTCACTTTCTTGGCAAATAATTTTCCCCCTTGATATGGTACTTTAATTCTACCATATCAAGGGGGCTATTGTCCGTCTTTAGCGGTCTTGTTCACAGAGCCGCGGGGGTAAAATCAATCGATTTTTATTGTCTTCAACTTGCAGTATTGCTTGGCTTCATCGTATGTAAGCGCTGTCGGATAGCGAACGGAAGCCCAAGTCTGCCCGTAGGCGAAAGCAATATCCCGATCATTACCGAGGTTTATATATCCTTCTTCATTGATAGGTACACCCGTCTGATTAACTATACCTTGCAAAGGATTTTCTTTATTCGGGACAAACTCCGGTCGTGCTATGTATATAACGATATGGTTATCAAAATCAACCTGCATGTTGTTTTCTATTTTGCTCGATGTTGGAATATAAACATATTGAAAGTTATATTCATTCACCATTGCAGTCCAAAGCTTATATCCCTCGATTTCAACGTCGGGCACGATCAATTCGTCGAGAGAGGAAACGTCTAAGCCGCTCTCGGTGTACTTTCCGTTTTTAATGTCTTTTATTTCCGCCACCAAGTCATCAATAGAATATGCTTTATGCGGTATCGGGGTAGCAGAATAATTTTCATAAAAAGAATCGGAAGGCACGCTCGTTTCGGTATCCAACGGCTGCTGTTGCGTTTCAACAGGTTCTTTTGAAGCATTTGAGCAAGATGATAACAGCAGAACCAGAACAAGAACCAGCATCAGTATTTTCTTCATAATGTTTTCCTCCTAATTTCTGTGAGCAATAATTGCGTTTCGGCAGGCGTTTTTGAATTTGAGAGGTCAAGCCCCCGCAAAGGGGGCTTGGTTTTGTTATAGTTATTCGTTTTCCGTAAGTGATCTAAACCAAAATTCATTCGTTGCGGTTCGGATATAATTCTTCAGATCCTCTATTGTCATTCCGTCGTGGAAAAGAAGATTTTCTCGACCAACTTTCATAAGATTACTATTTGCTCTCTCAAAGGTGTAAATAAACAAATTCCCTTCGGTCACCGGCAAACCCGAGCCCTTTTTGATTCTCTCGGGAATGGAGATCTTGCCGTCTATAACGTATGCAGCTTCCAAAATCCTTTCACATCCGTAAATACTTTCGGCATTTCTTTCCGAAAAAAGAAGCAGAGGTCGTATTTCGAAAAAAGAAGCAGTCTCTTTTGAGGAATCGTTTTTTAAGGATTTCCCGAACAGCGGAGCAAATACGGTTGCGCCGACGGGGATTTCACCAATCATTGACGATTCGATCAAAATAACATCGTCATATCTGCCGGAAATTCCCTCTCGCATTTCCTCTGTCACAAAGCCCATTCTTTGCGAACGTTTTTCTTCGTAATTTTTTGTGTTGAATGCTTCTTCAAAGTCGTTAACGATATTTACGCCAACGCCCACACATTCCGGTTGGTGCTCTGAGGTAACGTATTCAAGTTCGCAAATTTCACCGATTGCAAGAATAGTCAGAGAGCCATACTGCAATGAGTAACCGGCAGGGTACGGCTTGTCAGCCGTTTCAGGAGGAATCGGTTCGGTCAATGACTCTTTGGTGTCCGTCCCGATTTGAGAGCTCTTGTCCTTTTCGGTCTCCGAAATCGTTTGATAATCTTTGTTATCATCTTTTGTCATCGAATTGCAGGAAAACAGGAAAAGAGTAAGAAAGACCAGAAGAAATATCAGAATTTGTTTTTTCATTAATGTTCTCCTTTAAATTGACAAAAACGCATAAGCAACTCTGTGAGTATTGCTTATGCGCCAATTTTAATACGTTTTATTCTTGTCCTCCATGAAAGAAGATGCCCATGTGACGCAAAGCAATGCCCTTTAAAAGCTACGCTGTACATCTCAAAGCACCTCCGATCTTGTTGTCTGTGCTTATTATATCATAAAAAAGACGATTTGTCAATATTTTTTGTAGGCGGGTCGTCGAGGCGCCGATCCCTACCGAGAGAGACGAAAAAACGATGGTGTTTAGCCATCGTTTTCCTTTTTTGAAGTTTTTTGGGGGCCAGCACCCTTTTCAAAGGGGGCTGGTCAAAAGCACCCAAATTATCATCTCTCAAATTGCATCTTGTAAAGGTGTGCGTAGGTTCCGTTCTTCTCTATGAGGTTATCGTGAGTTCCCTCCTCCTCAATACCGTTTTCCGAAAGCACGATTATGCGCTCGGCGTTGCGGATGGTGGAAAGGCGGTGGGCGATGACCAGCGTGGTGCGGTTCTTCGCCAGCTTCTCAAGAGAATCCTGCACCACCTTCTCACTCTCGTTGTCAAGAGCGGAGGTCGCCTCGTCGAAAATAAGCACGGGAGGATTTTTCAAGAAGACGCGGGCAATCGATAGTCTTTGCTTTTGACCGCCCGAAAGCTTCACACCGCGCTGACCGATATCGGTATTGTATCCGTCGGGCAGGCTCGTGATGAACTCGTGGGCGTTTGCGTTCTTCGCCGCCTCTATGACCTCCTCCTCGGTAGCATCGGGACGTCCGTAGAGAATATTTTCATAGACCGTTCCCGCAAAGAGGTAAACGTCCTGCTGGACGATGCCGATCTGTCGGCGCAGGCTCTTTAGGGTCACGTCGCGAACGTCCTTTCCATCGAGCTTGATCGCCCCGTCCGTCACGTCGTAGAAACGGGGGATAAGGGAACAAAGGGTGGTCTTGCCCGCACCCGACGAGCCCACGATTGCCGTATACGACCCCGCCGCAACGTCCAAATTGATATTGGAAAGTACCTTGTCGGTGTGCTCGTTATATGAAAAGCTTACGTTCTCAAACTTAATATCGCCGCGGACGTTTTCAAGTGTCTGCGCGCCCTCCTTATCCGCAATATCCGGCTCTATCGCCATGATCTCGCAGAAACGCTCAAATCCGCTGTAACCGTTCTGGAATTGCTCGGTAAAGTCGATGAGCGTGCGGATAGGATCGGTGAAGACGCTTATGTAAAGCAGGAAAGTAACAAGGTCGGTGACGTCAATGGCTGTATTTGACACCAGGATAGTTCCCACCACGATGATAGCCACCTGAATCAGCGTCGTGAAGGAGCCGAGACCCGCATGGAAGCTGCCCATGTAGAAATAGCTGTTCTTTTTCGCTTTCAAAAACGCTTCGTTTCCGCGGGCGAATTTCTTGTTCTCCACATCCTCGGTGGCAAAGGATTTTACCACTCGGATTCCCGACAAATTATCCTCAATCTGCGCGTTTATCTCGGCGATCTTCACTCTGTTGTTGCGAAAAGCCTTTCGCATTTTGCCGTTCATAACATAAGCAAAGGCGAACATGAATGGCAGTATAGCAAGAGCCACAAGCGCTAAGGTCGGGCTGATGCCCGTGAGGATTATCATAGCTCCAACCAGCTTTATTGCCGACAGAATTATGTTCTCGGGACCGTGGTGGAGAAGCTCGGAGATATCAAAAAGGTCGTTGGTGATTCTTGACATAAGCTGGCCGACCTTCTGGTCATCAAAATATGAAAAGGACAAAAGCTGGAAGTGACCAAATATTTCGGCGCGCATATCTCGCTCGATCTTGGAACCCATTACGTGACCTTCGCTTGCAATATAGAACTTACACCAAAGATCGATCAGCACAAGTCCCGCAAGAACGGCACCGATAATGAGTATCTTTGAAACAAGCTCCTCCCTGGGCTGATATATGAGCGTGGAGGTAACGTAACGCACCACCAGCGGGAACACAAGCGCAATACCCGCCGACAGCATGGCAAAAAACAGGTCGGCAAAGAAAACGCCCAGATAGGGCTTATAATATGACAGCATCCTTCTCAGATTTGAACGCATGAGGACCTCCGGTTTAGTTTTAAATGAAACTTTTTTATATTATATTACTTTTTCCTTCCAAAGTCAATAGCCTGCAAAAGAAATCGCCCGAAGCCGACAGGGTTCGGGCGATCAATATTACTTTATTTCAATGATGGATTCGTCCCACATTTCGGGGGCATCGTAGCCCATAAGATTTACCATGGTTGCTGCCACGTTCGAAAGACCGAACTTTCCGTTGTCAGCCTTGACGGAATACTTGTCTGTATAGAAGTTGTCGTAGAAGAAGCAAGGAACGGGATTGAGCGTGTGGCTTGTTTTTGCCTTGAACTTTCCGTCCTTGCCTGCCTTGGGCAGACCCGTCTTCTTGTCGAGCTCAAACATCTCGTCCGCGTTTCCGTGGTCGGCTGTGATGAGCGCAACGCCGCCGAGCTTATCTACAACTGCAAGTATTCTTGCAAGCTGAAGATCAAGAGCCTCCATGGAGCAGCGTGTTGCCAGAAGGCTTCCCGTATGACCTACCATGTCGCCGTTGGGGAAGTTTACACGCAAGTACTGATACTTGCCGCTCTCCAGACACTCGATGAGCTTGTCTGTGATCTCGGCGCACTCCATCCAGGGTCTCTGCTCAAAGGGAACCACGTCGGAGGGAACCTCGATGTAGGTCTCAAGCTCCTCGGAGAACTTTCCGCTCTTGTTTCCGTTCCAGAAGTAGGTTACGTGACCGTACTTCTGAGTCTCGGAGATAGCAAGCTGGGAAACGCCCGTGTTTGCAAGGTACTCGCCCATCGTGTTTGTGATCTCGGGAGGTGATACCAAGTACTTATGGGGAATGTGGAGGTCGCCGTCATATTCAAGCATACCTGCATAAACCACCTTGGGATAGCGAACGCGGTCAAACTTTGTGAACTCCTCGTCGTCGAACGCCTTGGAGATCTCAATGGAACGGTCGCCGCGGAAGTTGTAGAAGATAACGCTGTCGCCGTCTTCAATCGTACCAACGGGCTTTCCGTCCTGGGCAATAACGAAGGGAGGGAGATCCTGGTCGATCACGTGAAGCTCCTCGCGGTAAGTTTCAACCGCCTTCTTTGCACAGCAGAACTGTCTGCCTTCGCCCAAAACGTGTGTCTTCCAACCTGCCTCGACCATGCTCCAGTCAGCCTCGTAACGGTCCATTGTGATCTTCATACGTCCGCCGCCCGACGCGATCTTGATATCAAAATCGTCAGCGCGCAGAGAAGCGATAAACTCCTCAAAGGGCTCGATATAATCAAGCGCCGAGGTCTCACCAACGTCACGTCCGTCGATGAGAATGTGGATTCTTACCTTTGATGTGCCCTCCTCCTTTGCGCGAACGAGCATTGCCTTCAAGTGGTCGATATGAGAATGCACGTTACCGTCCGAGAAAAGACCGATAAAGTGAAGTGTGCTATTGTTTGCCTTTGCGTTTGTAATAAGGTCCTGCCATGTTTCCGACGCGAACATCTTGCCGCTTTCGATAGACTGGGAGACCAGCTTTGCGCCCTGGGCAAAGACCTGTCCTGCTCCAAGCGCGTTATGACCAACCTCTGAGTTACCCATGTCGTCGTCGGATGGCAGACCTACTGCCGTACCGTGAGCGCGAAGTGATACCATAGGGTACTTTGCCATAAGCATATCGAGAGTGGGTGTGTAAGCGGACGCTACCGCATTCGCCTCGGTTGCGGGAGCTATTCCCACGCCGTCCATAACGATAGTCAGAACGGGGCCCTTTACGCCATCAAAGGACGCATTTTTTGTCAACTTGTTCATTATATTTTCCTCCGATTTATAAACAGCTTTGAGTATTTTACCACAATTTCTTTATAAACTCAATAGACTGCGGCAAATTTTTCACGATATTTTATTCTTTATCTTGGTTTTCTTCCTCATTTTCGGGAGGAATTACAGAAACGATAGTATCCTCAGCTCTGTGTTCACTGATAAGAGTAACTTTTACGTGGAGAGGGCCTGCGTCAAGCTCGATCTCGCTTCCGTCCTGGGGAATGCTTCCGTACTCTGCGAAAACGTAACCGCCAAACGTCTCAAATTCCTCGACGGGGAGCACAACGCCCAGGGTCTGCGCCACCTCGGAAAGGGACACGGCACCGCTTATGCGATAAGTCTCGTCGTCAAGCTTTTCGATATCAAGCTTTTCGATTTCGTCCTCGGGAGTCTCCTCGTCGTCAAGGTCGCCAACAAGGCGCTCAAGCAGGTCAATGATAGTGATAACACCCATAGTCCCGCCGTACTCGTCAAGGACGATAGCAAAATGACGGCGGTTGTGGCGCATCTGCTTCAAGGTCACGTCGGCGTATGCCGTTTCGGGCACGAAGTAAGCAGGTCGCACCGCGTTTTCAAGAACGCTTTGACGCGATTTGTCCTTAAGTCTGAAATAGTCCTTTGCGTTAAGTATACCCACCACGTTGTCAATAGAGCCCTCGCAGATAGGATAAAGAGAATGGCGGGTGGAATTGATCGTCTCCTCCCATTCCTCCTCGGTCTGCTCTGCCTCAAGAAAATCTATCTCGGTTCTGTGAGTTGCAAGCTCACCCACGGTAATATCGTCAAACTCAAATACATTGCGGATTATTTCCTGCTCCTGGGTGTCGATCTCGCCCTTTTGAGTTCCCACGTCCACCATCATCTTGATTTCTTCCTCGCTGTCCTCCTCAACGATCTCGCGGGGATTTACACCGAAAAGTCTCGAAAGAAGACCCGAGATGCCGTTGAGGATCGCAACGTATGGGCGAACCAGACCCGTTATGAAAACAATGAAACCCGACATGGAAAGAGCGGTCTTTTCCGCCTTTCTTGCCGCAACCCTTGAGGGAAGCAGGTCGCCAAGAAGCAAAAATACAAAGCCCGCACAAAGCCCCACGCAAAGGACCGAAACAACGTATGCGGCTGCGCTCTCAAGTCCGAGCTTGATAAGCGAGGCTGAAAATTTCGGCGCAAAAAATGCCACCGAAAGACCGCAGCCCAAAATTTCCGTCATAGAAAGGGCAACTCTTACGCCCGTGATAAAGCCCTCGGGCTTATCTGCTATCTTTGAAAGGCGCACTGCCCTCTTGTCTTCTGCTGCCGCAAGTTCGAGCATTCTTTTGTCGTTCATCGAAACAAACGCTGAATCGGCACAGGAAAGCAGAACGCAGATGATCAGAAAAACCACCTGAAGCGCAATTTGTAAGCCAACGTCCATAATAAATAAAACTCCATTCTGCCGCGAAAGCGGCATTTTTATATTTTCCAGAAAACACCAACGCAAAAAGGCATAGCTGCGTCATTCCATTGAAGGAAGCGCAGTTATGCCGATAATTCTATGTAATTTTCATAAGGTGACAATCAGTATCATCACTGTCGCCATCGCTCATTTTAAATTACGTCCTCCGAATTCTTGTTTTTTGCGTAATATATACACGTCGGGGAGATTTTACCACAATTTTCCCCGTTTGTCAACACTTTGGCGTGTTTTTATGAGTTTTTGGTAAGATCAAGGGCTGTTTTGACGATAAAAGGCGAGGAAATTCGAGCAGTATCGTAGATATTCTCGTTCTTTTCCTGCACGGCGAAGCTGTCGTCGGTAGCCATTATCTCGTACTTATAGCCTCCGAGCATACCTCGCCTTCTCATCTCGTCGGACAGACAAAGCCCCATACCGCCTGCGCGTATCTCTTCCTCCAAGAAAATGACCGCACCTCCCTGCTTTGGCAGATAGGGCAAGAGCTTTGACGCGCACTCGCCGTAGGGTTTGAGCTTTTCAAGAAGTGCGACTCCGCAGGTCATCCCCTGCTGGGACAACGCTTCCGCTGCAAAAAGCGCCTGTGAGGCTATTCTGCCGTGCGTCACGATAAGCAGGTCGGGCGCAGAGCTTTCGGGAAGGGTGCTCCGAACTCCTATCTCGTCACAGCCAAATCCCCCCTCGTAAAATGCCTCCTTTATCTTCGGGACTTCTTTACCGCTGGGATAGCGCACCGCGCACATCTTACCAATAGACAAAGCCTCAACCAGACTTCGGCGCAACCCGTCATAGGTAGCGGGTGTGTAGATAGTCATATCGGGAATTTGGGATAGAAACGCCACGTCGAAAATTCCGTGGTGGGTAGCTCCGTCCGAGGCGTTTAAGCCCGCTCTGTCAACTGTCATGACCACGGGCAAAGACTGCAATGCAACGTCGTGGATTATGTTGTCATATGCGCGCTGTAAAAACGTGGAATAGATCGCCGCCACGGGCTTCATTCCCTGCGCCGCCAAGCCTGCGCTGAACGTCAGCGCATGCTCCTCGGCAATTCCAACGTCGAAAAATCTGTCGACGTGCTTTTCCTTAAACGCCGTCAACCCCGTGCCGTGGCACATAGCCGCGGTAATTGCGCATATCTTCTCGTCCCCGTCCGCCAGACGGCGCAGCTCGTCGCCGAACACAGTTGAAAAGCTTTCCTTTCCTGACTGAGCGCTCTCGGGGTACACCGAATGGTACTCGCCGGGATCATTCTCCGCAGGCTTGTAACCAAGTCCCTTTTTTGTTTTCAGGTGAACGACCACGCTCTCGGGCTGCATTTTTGCGTTCATCAGCGTAGCTTCCACCTGCTCGTAGTCGTTTCCGTCAATAGGACCCATGTAGAAAAGTCCCAGATCCTCAAAATAATTACTGCCGTAAAGGGCGTTCTTGACCCGCTTTTTCGCGGCTCTCACCAAGCGGAAAAGCCCCTTTCCCACAATAGGGATCCTGAGCAGAAAACGGCGGGTAAATTTCTTGGTCTTTGCATATCCCACAGTAGAACGGAGCTTTGAAAGGCTGGCAGCAAAGCGTCCGATGTTGCGTGATATGGACATCTCGTTTTCATTGAGTATTATAATAAGCCTCAGGTCGCTTGAGCAGTTGTTCAGCGCCTCGTGGATCATACCGCCGGTCATGGCACCGTCTCCAACGACCGCCACGGAATAGGCGTCAGAGCCTGACAGCTTATCGGCATGAGCAAAGCCCAGCGCCGCCGAAACGGAGGTACTGCTATGACCTGCGCCAAAGCAATCGTGCTCGCTCTCGCTGCGCTTTTCAAAGCCGCTGATGCCGCCACCCTGTCGGAGCGTGTCGAAGGCGTCACGTCTCCCCGTCAGTATTTTATGGACGTAGCTCTGGTGTCCTACGTCAAAAATTATATGATCTTTGGGTGTGGAAAAGACCCGATGCAAGGCAACGCTCAGCTCCACCACACCCAGATTGGACGCCAGGTGACCGCCTGTCCTGCTCACGTTCTCCACCAAAAAAGAGCGAATCTCACAGCACAGGTCGGGTATTTTATTTTCGGGTATTTTTTTCAGGTCCTCGGGAGTGTTTATCGTCCCGAGAAGTGGGTATTTTTCACTTAAGTTCACCCTGCCCTGCTCCTTTCAGTTCTTTCAGATAAAGCCGTTCAAGACGCGCCGTCATAACCGACGCGGAGAATTTTTGTTGGTATCTTTGCCGTGCCGCCGCACTCATTTTCAACAGCAGCTCGCGTCGCTCGAACAGCGTTTCAAGGGCGGTTGCCAGACTCTCACTGTTCCCTTTTTCAAATGTCAGACCGCACACGCCGTCCTCTATCATGGCACAGTTTCCGTCGCAGTCGGACACCACGGCGGGAATTCCCATGCTAAATCCCTCGGAAAGAGCAAGATTCGAGGTCTCGGAATCCGAGGCGTTAACGTTAACGTCCATTATACTCATAATCGGCGCAGTATCGGGCGTAAAGCCTGTAAAAATAACCTTGTGGGCAATTCCCAGCTCGCCCGCGTAGGCTTTAAGCGAGTCCTCAAGGGAACCCGAGCCCACCACGAGAAAACGCATTTCGCCATGGGCTCTCGACGCCTCCGCCGCGCCCTCCAAAAAGCAACGGTGGTTTTTGACTTCTTCAAGCCGCGCAACTATGCCTACCACAAAATCATCGCTACGTACGCCGTATTTCTGACGAACCGCCGCCTTCTCCTCCTCCGAAACGCGCCTGAGCGGCTCGGAGCCGTTTATGACAGTGGTTATTTTTTCTTCCTTGATTCCCCTCTCAAGGAGAATTTCTCTTGCTACGTCCGCAGTTGCTATAAAGCGGTCGGTCAGGCGATTTTCAATTGCCGCAAGAATATTTTTGAACGGAAACTTGGATTTCAGTCCGCCGTTTGGCACAGCGCAATGGTGAGTCTGAAAGACCTTTGGCACGTGACACGTTTTCGCAGCAATACGCGCCGAAAAGGACGCGTGGGTGTGAACGATATGAGGCTTTATCTTCCGAAAAATCGTCTTATATTCGCCGACTGCGCCAATGTCAAAGGACTTGTCCGCCCCGCCGTTGATCTCAAGGACCTTGAAGCCAAGGGCTCGTACACGCTCACACAGTGCCGCGCCGCGCGGAAGCACCACGGAAATATCAAAGCGCTCTCTGTCGGAGTGTCGCAGACATGAAAGGAGGAGCACGCCCGCACCTCCGATATTGGTGTCGGTTATAGCGTGGATCACTTTTATTTTAGCCATCTTTGCGTCCTCCCGCAAGTTTTTTCAGAACGTCGCAAATGTCCTTTTGACGCACCAAAACGCAGACTGCTCCGTACACAACAATACCCGTCAAAACGGACAGGGCCGTGCCAAGCAGCACACCGAAATTCTGCTTTGAGTAAACAAAATACACCGCCGCGCCCATAACAATGGACGCAAAAACGGGCTTCAAGAACTCGACGGTATCGGCGGCAGTGATGATCTTTTCACCGCTTTTTGCAAGTAAAATATGGTTGATCAGAACGTTGACTATGACTGCAACAGCACCCGAAAGTGCGATCCCACGGACACCTAAAGCGGGCGCCAGAAAATAGAGCGCCGCAAAATTCGCCGCAATAGCGCAAAGGGCGCTTATCATGGGATATACGGTGTTCTGCTTTGAGAAAAATTTCTTCGTATATACCTCATTCACCGCGTAAAAAGGCATACCGAGGGCAAAGCAGGCAAGCGCCTGCGAGGTCACGGCCGAATCCCGCGCCGTAAACTCACCTCTCTGATAGATGAGCGTGCAAACGGGCAGAGCGAGGACGAAAATTCCGACGGTTATGGGAAGCATCACCAGCAGAAGGAGCCTGACCGACATATTTGCGATCTTTCTCGACTCCTCCATCTCTCCCTGAGCCTCCGCCTTTGACAGAAAAGGAAAGAGCAGATTGGTGGCAACGAATGAGAAAACTCCCACGATGACAATGTAAAGTCTGTTGGCGTATCCTATAGCCGTAATTGCGCTTCCGCCGTCAATGGAGGACGCAAAACGGGTATTGAGCAGGTTGCAAAAGGGCTGTACCCAAGTGCTTACGAGAATAGGCAGAGCCATGAGCAGCGACTTTTTCAGATATGGATCGCCAAAGCGCAGACAAGGTCTGAATCTAAATCCAAGAGAGTACGCCGAGGGCATCTGAACGAACGCCTGCGCCGCCCAGCCGAGCACCATGGCTATTGCCAGTCCCCAAATACCGAAACGGCTGTCCAAGGTGAGGAAATAGAGTACCATTATGACGTTTGACACAAGGCTGATAACGGCGGGGAGCAGAAATTTCCCAAAGGACTGCAGGATTCCCACAAAGGAAAAGGCAAGTCCCACAAAGATTATCATAGGGAACATGATTCGGCTGAGCGCAACTGCCAAGGTGTGCGTATCCGCCCCAATATCGGGCGCAAGGAGGGTCACAAGCGGGCTTGCCAAAAGGACTCCCAGAGCGCTTATGATAAAGGTGACAACAAGTATCACGTTCACGTACAGATTGGCGAATTTCAGAGCCTCGTCCTTTCCCTTTTTTACCAAAAGCTCGTTGAAAACGGGGATAAAGGACGCGGTGATAACTCCGCCAATGACGAAATCGAAAATAAGGACAGGCAGTCGGCTCGCGGTGTCATAAGCGACTGCGGACACGGTGGTCCCGTAACCGTTTGCCAGCAACACGTCGCGGAGCATACCCAGAAGCTTTGAGCAGATGGTCACAACGACCATAAATACGGCAGTTCTCGCAATTCTGCCCCTCTTGTTTTCTTCCATTCCGACGCCCCCTTTCATGTATGCACACCTATACATTATCTATTATATCACAAAAATCCGCCCGTGTAAAGAAAAATTATTTTTTGTCCTTCAAAGTCTTGTATGTTTCAATTTTATATGGTAGAATAATAATGTAAAACAATTCACAGGACGGTAGGAATATATGAAGCTTCAGGACATACTTTCAAAAGTGGACCACACCCTGCTCGCACCCGCTTCCACGTGGGACGAGATCAAAGCGATCTGCGACGACGGAATTAAATTCAAGACCGCATCGGTCTGCATTCCCGCATCTTTTGTAAAAGAGGCAAAGGAATATGTGGGCGGCAAGCTCGCAATTTGTACCGTCATCGGTTTCCCCTGCGGTTACAGCACCACAGCCGTCAAATGTTTTGAAACGGCAGATGCTTTAAAGAACGGCGCGGACGAGATCGACATGGTCATAAATATCGGTTGGCTCAAGGACAGAAAGCTTGACCTTATTTTTGACGAAATAAAAGCGGTCAAGAAGGAATGTAACGGCAAGATCCTCAAAGTCATTATCGAGACCTGCCTGCTGACCGACGAGGAAAAGAAGATCATGTGCGATATCGTCTCAAAATCGGGCGCGGACTTTATCAAGACCTCCACGGGCTTCTCTACGGGCGGTGCTACCGCCCACGACGTTGCGCTCTTTGCCGATAATATCTCTCCCGAACTTAAAATAAAGGCGGCGGGCGGCATTTCGGCACTGGATGACGCCGAGAAATTCATTGAGCTTGGCGCTGACCGTCTCGGCACCAGCAGAATAGTTAAGATCGCAAAAAGCGAAATCGCGCCCGAAGGCACGTACTGAAAGGAGATACACATGAGCAACTATCCGACACCTCACATAAACGCAACTCCTCAGGATTTCGCCGCAACCGTGCTTATGCCCGGCGACCCCCTGCGCGCAAAATTTATTGCCGAGAATTTTCTTGACGCTCCAAAGTTGGTCAACAACGTAAGAGGAATTCAGGGCTACACGGGCACCTATCGCGGCGTTCCCGTTTCGGTCATGGCAAGCGGTATGGGCATGCCCTCTATCGGCATCTATTCATACGAGCTTTTCAACTTCTTCGGAGTTGAAAACATAATCCGAGTCGGCTCTGCGGGAGGTATGAGCGAAAAGGTTCATGTTCGCGATATCGTTATCGGCATGGGCGCTTGCACAGATTCCAATTACGCATCAAATTACCACCTCCCCGGCACCTTTGCACCTATTGCCGACTACACGATCCTTCGCACAGCCATTGAACAGGCGGAAAAGATGAAGCTTTCCTATCACGTTGGAAACGTGCTGTCAAGCGACGTTTTCTACGGCGACTCCGAGGGTGTTCCCGAAGGCATGCAGTCCCGTGCCCTTTGGGCAAAAATGGGCGTTCTCGCGGTTGAGATGGAATCTGCGGCTCTCTACATGAACGCCGCAAGGGCAGGTAAGCGCGCACTTGGCATTTTCACCGTTTCCGACCATCTTGTGACAGGTGAGGCTACAACAGCCCAAGAGCGGCAGAACACCTTTACCGACATGATGAAGCTTTCCCTTGAAACGGCAATCTCAATGTAAAAGGAACGCACAAATGAAAAGAGTTTTTCTCATAGTTCTTGACAGCTTCGGTATCGGCGAAGCCCCCGACGCTCCTGCCTTTGGCGACTCGGGGACGAATACTGTAAAGAGCATTGCTCGCTCTGAGTTCTTTTCAGCACAAAACATGAGGCGTCTCGGACTTTTCAACATAGAAGGTCTTGAAGATATGGGTGCTGTCCCCTGCCCCGAAGCGGCTCACGCGAAAATGCGGGAAAAATCTGCAGGAAAGGACACTACTATCGGCCATTGGGAGATCGCGGGCATAGTTTCCCCCGATCCGCTTCCCACCTACCCCGAGGGATTCCCTGCCGAGATCCTCGACGCTTTTTCGAAAGCCACAGGTCGCAAAGTGCTTTGTAACAAGCCGTATTCGGGCACCGACGTTATACGCGACTACGGCGAAGAGCACCTCAAAACGGGCGACCTTATCGTTTACACCAGTGCCGACAGCGTTTTTCAGATCGCCGCACACGAAGATATAGTCCCCGTGGAACAGCTATACGAATATTGCCGCGCCGCGCGCAAAATACTCTGCGGGAAACACGGCGTGGGCAGAGTTATTGCCCGTCCGTTCGTTGGCAAGAACGGAAATTTCACTCGCACCGCAAACCGCCGCGATTTTTCGATCGAGCCTACGGCCAAGACTCTGCTTGACGCGGTGAAGGAAGCGGGGCGCGACGTTATCGCGGTTGGAAAGATTACCGATATCTTCGCAGGAAAGGGTGTCACCGAAACGATCATCACCCACGGAAATACCGAAGGTATGCAGGTGTCCCTTGACACAGCAAAGCGTGATTTTAACGGTCTTTGCTTTATAAATCTTGTGGACTTTGATATGGTCTATGGACACCGAAACGACATAGACGGCTATGCAAAAGCAATAGCCGAATTTGATGATTGGCTTCCCTCGTTCCTATCTCAAATGGGAGAGGACGACGCTCTTATTATTACCGCCGACCACGGCTGTGACCCGGGCGACGTGAGCACCGACCACACAAGAGAATACACCCCAATGCTTCTTCTCGGAAAGAAAATCGAACCAAAAAATCTTCGCACACGCATGTCCTTTTCGGACATTGCCGCAACTGTTGCGGATATGCTGGGCGTTGATTTTGACTGCTCCGGCGAGAGCTTTTTCGACCTTATAAAGAAAGGGTAAAATATGGACAACAAAGAACTTGTAAAACTTGCGGGCGAGGCGCGCAAAATGTCTTACAGTCCTTATTCGTGCTACGCCGTGGGTGCGGCACTCTTATGTGCGGACGGCACGGTATATCTTGGCTGCAACATTGAAAACGCTTCATTTTCTCCTACGGTCTGCGCCGAGCGGACTGCCTTTTTCAAGGCTGTCAGCGAGGGAAAACGTGATTTTTCCAAAATCGCTATCGTGGGCGGTAAAGCAGACGACCCCGACGGGTTTTCACCGCCCTGCGGTGTATGCCGTCAGGTCATGTCGGAATTTTGCGGCAAGGACTTTGAGGTGATACTGCTCCGTGACGGCGAGATGGTTTCAAAAACCTTTGACCAAATTCTTCCCCTGACCTTCGATTCAAGCATGATGTGAAAGGTGTAAGCATGAGAATTTATGATATAATCCAACGAAAAAAAGAAGGACTTGAGCTCACAGACGCCGAGCTCCGCTTCTTTATCGACGGTTACACCCGCGGCGACGTGCCCGATTACCAGGCATCTGCGCTTTGCATGGCTATCTGCCTGAGGGGCATGACCGAAAAGGAGACCGCTATACTTACCGACGCTATGACAAAGTCAGGCGACTGTGTTGACCTTTCCGAGTTCGGCGAGATGTCCCTAGACAAGCACAGCACGGGCGGCGTTGGCGACAAGACCAGCCTTATCGTTGCGCCCACGGTCGCTTCCCTTGGAGGAGTGGTCGCAAAAATGTCGGGACGGGGTCTTGGTCACACGGGCGGAACTATCGACAAGCTTGAATCGATCCCGGGATATCGCACCGAGATCGCGCCCTCCGAATTTCTTGAAATTTCAAGACGTGTCGGAATCTGCGTGGCAGGTCAGACGGGCAATCTTGCACCGGCTGACAAAAAACTCTACGCTCTGCGCGACGTGACCGCTACCGTTGACAGCATTCCGCTTATCGCGTCCAGCATTATGAGCAAAAAGCTGGCGGCGGGGGCACACTCTATCGTTCTTGACGTTAAAACGGGAAGCGGTGCATTTATGAAGACACCCGAGGAATCCGTGCGACTGGCAGAGCAAATGATTGCAGTAGGCAAAAACTGTGGTCGAAAGGTCCGCGCGCTGGTCACTAACATGGACGTTCCGCTCGGTCGCAAAATAGGCAACTCACTTGAAGTAAAAGAAGCGGTGGAAGTTTTGCGCGACGGACTTCGTGGTGACCTTTACGACGTCTGTGTTGCTCTGGCGTCAAACATGATATGTTTAAGTCACAAGATGGATATTTACCAGGCAAAAGCCCGAGTTGAAAATGCCATTTCAAGCGGCACGGCATTTGCAAAAATGAAGGAATGGATAGCCGCCCAGGGCGGTGATATCCGCGTTCTTGACGATATTTCTCTCCTGCCCGACGCGCCTTTCAAGCACACTGTAAAGGCGGAAAGATCGGGATATATCGCCCGCATGAACACCGAGGCGGTAGGAGTCTCCGCTTCCCTTTTGGGTGCAGGCCGCGTAAGCAAGACCGACGTTATCGACCTGTCCGCAGGAATTGAGTTGCTGGCAAAAACAGGTGATCTCGTGGAAATGGGACAGCCTTTGGCTATCCTCCACGCTTCAAAGGAAAATCTTTTTAAGCATGCCGAGCGCAAGTTCCTTGACGCCCTTACCCTCTCGGACGAAAAGCCGAAGGAGCAAAAATTGATCTATGCCACTTTAGAGGAAAAAAAATAATAAGAAAAGTCCCCCGCTTTGCGGGGGACTTTTTTTATCTTCTCTTTTCTGCGATCTCTGTAACAGCGTCGGAGATGAACTTGTCCATATCCACAGCGCCAAGATCTCCGTCGCGGCGGGATCTTACGGCAACCTTGCCTTCAGCCACCTCATTTGCACCGATAATGATCATGTAAGGCACCTTCTGAAGCTGAGCCTCGCGGATCTTGTAGCCGATCTTCTCGTTACGCTCGTCCACCTCGACACGCATGCCAAGAGCCTCGCACTTTGCGGCAAAAGCTCTGGCGTATTCTGTCTGCTCGTTTCCGATAGGAAGGACCTTGATCTGCGTAGGAGACATCCACATGGGAAGCGCACCTGCGTATCTTTCAAGCAAGTATGCAAGCGTACGCTCGTAGCAACCGAGAGAGGTACGGTGAATGATGTACGGACGCACCTTCTTGTCGTTCTGGTCGGTATATTCCATGCCAAACTTCTCGGCAAGAAGCATATCTATCTGAATCGTTACAATAGTGTCTTCCTTACCGAAAACGTTCTTGTACTGAATGTCCAGCTTGGGTCCATAGAACGCCGCCTCATCAATACCGACGGTGTATTCTACGCCGAGATTGTCAAGGATCTCGCCCATAATTCTCTGAGCCTCTTCCCACTGCTCTGCCGTACCCTCGTACTTGTTCTTGGGGTTAGCGGGATCCCAC
>JAZRTK010000042.1:0-23683 GCA_045651985.1 Eubacteriales bacterium | reverse complement strand
AGCTCAAGCCGAGGTTGTCCAAAATTTTGCCCATTGCCGCCTGTGCCGCTTCCCACTGCTCTGCCGTACCCTCGTACTTGTTCTTGGGGTTAGCGGGATCCCACTGTGAGAATCGGAACGTGCAGTTTTCAAGCATTCCGACCGTGTCAAGCACGTACTTTGCCAACTCAAGACAGCCTCTGAATTCTTCCTCCAGCTGGTCGGGACGGAGGATATAGTGACCCTCGGAAATAGTGAACTGACGAACGCGGATAAGTCCGTGCATCTCGCCCGAATCCTCGTTACGGAACAGAGTGGAGGTTTCGGTCAGACGCATGGGCAGGTCGCGGTAGGAGCGCTTCTTGTTTAAGTAGACCTGATACTGGAAAGGGCAGGTCATAGGACGGAGCGCAAAGCATTCCTTTGCGTCGTCCGTGGGGTCGCCCAAAACGAACATACCGTCAAGGTAGTGATCCCAGTGCCCCGATATCTTATAAAGATCGGACTTTGCCATAAGAGGAGTCTTTGTGAGCATACAGCCACGCTTTGCCTCCTCGTCCTCGATCCAGCGCTGAAGTATCTGAATGACCTTTGCGCCCTTGGGAAGCATTACGGGAAGACCCTGACCGATGCTGTCAACAGTTGTAAAATATTCGAGCTCGCGGCCGATCTTGTTATGGTCACGCTTTCTTGCTTCTTCCTGTGCTGCCAAAAACTCCTTCATCTCGTCCTTTGAGGGGTACGCGATACCGTAAACTCTCTGGAGCTGCTTGTTCTTCTGGTCACCCTTCCAATAAGCTCCCGTGCACTGTGTCAGCTTGAGCGCTTTGACTGCGCCCGTTGAAAACAGGTGAGGACCTGCGCAAAGATCGGTAAACTCACCCTGTCGGTAGAAGCTGATAACAGCATCCTGCGGAAGTTCCTCAATGAGCTGAACCTTATATGGCTCGTTCTTCTCCTGCATGAAGGCAATAGCCTCAGTGCGGGAAAGCTCAAAGCGCTCGATCTTGAGGTTCTCCTTTACGATCTTCTTCATCTCGTCCTCGATCTTTGCAAGCACGTCGGCAGAGAAAGCCGTGTCGCTGTCAAAGTCGTAGTAGAAGCCCTCGTCGATCGCGGGACCGATGGTAAGCTTCACGTCGGGGTAAAGTCTCTTGACCGCCTGCGCGAGAATATGAGATCCCGTGTGACGGAAAACGTGCTTGCCCTCGGGGTCGGCAAACGTCAGAAGTCTGCACTCGTCACCCTCGCAGAGAAGTGTTGTAAGCGCGACGGTCTTGCCGTTAACAGATGCGGCGATGACCTCGCGGGAAATAAGCTCTGCTTCCTTTGCGGCGTCGTATATGGTTGCGCCGTCGGCACAGGAAATTAACTTGTCGTTGATCTTAACGTTCATATATTTCATCTCCTTTAATTATATACAAAATAAAAAACACCCCGAACATAAAATGTCCGGGGTGCGGATATACTCCTCACGGTTCCACCCGAGCTTTAACTCAATTTTTATTTATTTTCACACGGGCGGGTGGTATCCTCTCCTATCACGCGGCGGGGTCTCTCAGCCACCCTTTCGGGGGACCCCTTCTCTTTAGCCTTGCGCTCAGGCGGACGTGTCCTGCTCTTATATTTTATACCATGTGGTGCGTTTTGTCAACAGTTTTTTATTTTTTGCTTTGGTTATATGAGGATTTGGGGTTAACGATATCACGCCAGTCAAGATCGCCGCGCTCAAGGGCGGTAATAAGCACCTCGGCGGTAGCGATATTAGTCGCAACGGGGACGTTGTGACGGTCGCACATGTTGATAAGATCAAGTCCCTGCATATCGTAAGCACTGTCGGGGTTCGTTCCTCTGAAATTGAGCAGAATATCGATCTCGTCGTATGCAATTCTGGAAGCGATCTGCTGTTCGCCGCCATGGTCGCCCGTCATAAGACGCTCGATCTCAAGGCCCGTAGCCTCCGATATATACTTTGCAGTTATGCTCGTGGCGCACAAATTATGCTTTGAAAGTATGCCGCAATATGCGATACAAAACTGTGTCATGAGCTCCTTTTTTGTGTCGTGTGCGATTATTGCAATTTGCATTTTATCAAACCCTTTCTCGTATATTCGGTTTCAGGTTGCCGCCCTATGCAGCAGCCTCATCGTCAGCTTTCAAGCATTACCCTTCTCTTCTTTGCCTTGCAGACCTTTCCCAAAAGCGGGACTGTCTCACCGCAAAGTCGGGCAGCTATGTTGTCGAACGCCTTTACAACACGTTTCATGTTCGGTGTTTTGACCTGGCATGCAAGTATTCCCTTTTCCTGAGCCAAGGAAAGCTCGTATTCCTGGGGGATTATGCCGATTATCTGCGTTCCCGTTCGGTCGATCAGCTCGTTTACACCCGTTCTCTTGCTGGATTCCACTGCGTCGTAATCAAAGCTGTTGATAATGAGTCTCTGATCCTCAACTCCGTATCTATCAAGCAAAATCCCCGACTTTTCCGCAGCTCTTGCAGCCGTGGGCTGGTGGGAAACGACGATAAGCGCGCTTTGTGCCGCTCCTGCCGCAAGCTCCAAGGGCTTGCCTGCGCCGCCGGGAGTATCGATCAAAATAAAATCAAGCTCCAGCGCCTCTGCTGCCGCATCCAGCGCTTCTTTTAACGCTTCGGGCTTGAAATCCTCGTCGGTTTCGAGGGGGGCGGGACAGAAAAACAAATTTTCCGACCGTTCGTCCTTTATAATTGCGCGTTCCACATCAACTCTGCCCAGAAGGACATCACAGATGTCGTACAAAACCGAATTCTCGCAACCGAAAATAAGGTCAAGAGAGCGGTTTGAAAAATCGCAGTCAACGGCAAGGACTTTTTTGCCTCGCTTCGCCAAGGACATAGCAATATTGGCAACAGCCGTAGATTTGCCGACCCCGCCCTTACAGGACGTTACAAGCACTGTCTTGCATTTATCTGCCGCCATTTTGCCACATGCCGCCTTCCCTTTTGGAGTTTTCGCCCGTTCCGCAAAAGCAAACGGTTATACAGGTAAATTATACTACAAAACCGCAGCTTTGTCAATGAACATTTTGCCAAAAATCATTACAAAAATTTATACATTGTGCGAGGGTAAAGCAAAATAAAACGGCGGTCTTTGACCGCCGTTTTGAACAGGTTATTTTATAAACAGTTTTGTAAAAAGTACCATGGGTATCAGCCAGAAGATCTGGTAGAGCACGGTATAGATCGACAGAATGTCGGGAGTGGAGCTGAACAGCGCCAAAAATACCATTACGAGAATTCCTATGATCGCGGAGACCGCGCAAACGCTGCGGGAAGTCTTTCTGACTCTCTTTATTCTGTTGCAAAGCACAACTGCATCGGCAATACCGTCCAGCGTATTTCTGGAGATGATACCGCTGTCCGCGCTTTCCACAACTCTGTCGGGAAGCTCGTCCGTGCTTCTCTTGATGACTCTTGCGGGGAAACGTGAGATCCTCAGCTTGGATGCAAGAAGCGCGTCATCAATGCAGGGATCTGCCGTCTTGATATAGGTGTCAACGTTCTCGGAAGCAAGAGCGTTGATAATATCCTCAAAGGAATGGTCGATATCGTACTGAACATAGAGCTTGGCGCAAAGCTTGCCGTCAAGCACCACGAACAGTGCCGAAACGCCCTCGCTTGACATTCTTATGTCATCGGGATCGTTGTCAACGAAGATTCCGTTTCTCTCCATAAAGGTCTTCTGACCTGCGAGAATATTGATGCTGCCGTCAATAACAGCCTCAACGCCGTCCTCTTCCACACGCAAAAGCTCACAACAGCCCTCTTCGGGAAGTTCGGAGGTAGTCTGCGCCAGAATCTCTTTCAAAGGTCCACCGACTCTTGAGTAGAACTTTGTAAGATTGCTAAGTACGTAGTAAATGGAAACGTCCTCGTTGTCGTAGAGCTTGATACCTCTCATAATGGTCGCCGCCATGGGGAAGACGTCCTTGTCGCGGAAGATCACCGACGTAGCGTCGGAATATTCCTCAACGGAGGGGTCGCCGATAATGGTCGCATCCTTCTTGAACAATCGCTTGACCGCCGCAAATATAGGATAGCAGAGGATAAAGACAGCCGAGAGAGGCATTCCTACCATAACGGTAAGGATCGAAATGTTAAATGCGGTAACTGCCACGCCGTTTGACATATAGGAAACGATTCCGAGGATAACGGACAGCGCAACAAAGGGGAAGATAATAAGGTTGAGCAGGCGGCTGCTGAAGGTGCTTACGTTGGTTCTTCTGAAGTAGTTCTCGATGAACTCAACGTTCTGAACTTCAAAGTTCTTTTCGTAGCCGTATGCGTCGTTGCCGTACAGATTCGAATCGGTGAAATTGGCAAGAGCGAACTTGGGCTTTCTGGTCGAAAGTGTATTGAAAGCTCTTATCTCTCTTGAAAGATTCAGGTAGTCGCTGACCACCAGACCGAGCAAGAATACTGCAGCGGTCAGGTTATAGGTGCGAAGACCCAGACCGGGAGCTATAATGGCCATTATAACGTCATAGATGACCGAGCAAAGGATAGCTACCGAGGTCACCGAAATAGGCGACGGACGGAAGACTACGGCGTCCTTAAGCCCAACAAGCAATCTATGCCAGGAAAGAGCGCAGGCAAGAACGACCAGCTGGAGGGAGATCATGATATTTACAACGGGATACCTGTTAATATTCAATGCACCGCCCAAAGGCGCTACCACGCCCGCGTCAGCCAGGGCCGTAAAGGTTTCAAAGAACAGCAGGGCCAATGTAATGATAAGAGTTCCCCAAAGGCGGAACTTCATTACCTTGTGTTCCTGTTTGTATCTGTTCCTCACCGCACGGAACTGATCGGAGGAGGAAAGCTCCACGCCGTCAAAGGCAAATGAATTGTCAACGTCAATGGGGTCAACGATCTCGGAATTATTCTTCTCTGCGATCTCGTCAGCCTTCTTGATGCTGTCCTCATCGGCGATCTGGTTCTCGTAACCGAGAGCAACCATAAGATTAAGCTCGTCCTCGCTGAGCTCGGAGAACTTGTTTTCAACCATCATGCGCGCCTCGATATCCTCTGCGTTGTCGACACCGTCAAACGCGGATTCATCGGGAACTGCGGGCCCCTCGTCGTCCATATCAAAGGCAAGGGGATTCTTTGACTCGTCGTCCGCATAATATTCTTCCTCGGGAGCAGGAACGACGGGAGTGTCAAATGTATAAAGCTGAGACGGGGCCGCCTCCTGCTCGGCAAGGACTGCTTCGTCCTCTTCTTCAAGCATTGCGGGAAGCTCCTCTTCGGGAATATCAAACAGGTCTGCCGCCGTCTCCGCGTCATCGGCTCTAATGTCGGAAACAAAGGTCTCCTCCGCGTCAAACCCGGCAACATCGGGAGGTGTAATTTCCTCAAAGTCAGAGAGATTTTCACGCATCAGACCTTCAAATTCGGGAAGCTCCTCAAGGTCGTCCTCTGCAAATTCAGCTTCGTCTGCAACTTCCTGTGGCGCCTGAATGGGTTCTCCCGTGTGCGCATCTATTCCGTTTGCTTCAAGGACCGCCGCAGCTATAAGCTGGCTCTCCTCCGGAGAATATGTCTCCTCAAGAACAGAAGCAAATCCCGCAAGAAGCGAGTTTGCCCCCAGCGTCTGTTCGGGAATATCGTCTATATCGGGAACGCTGAACTCAAATTCGGAGTCCTCCCCGTCAAGAGAAGTATCCTCTTCTGCAAATTCGAAATCTTCTTCGTCTGCAAGGTCTTCCCCACCGGTCTCCTCTGTTTCAACGGAGTCGAACTCCGTATCAAGCTCAAGCTGCTCGTAGATCTCCTGAGGCGCAGCGGGCTCGTCAGAAGCGTCCTCCGCTTCAAGCTCGAACTCCTCGTCATCTATTTCCTCGGCAGTCTCCTCAAGTTCAAATTCGTCGTCTGCGGGCTCCTCGGGAAGGAAACGCTTGAGCATGGAGGCAATGTCTCCTCCATCGTCATGATTTTTCTTCATTGACTCCTGCTTTTTCTTTGCGTCCTCCTCGGAGGGGGCATCGTCCGAATTTATATTATTTTTCAGTTTACTAACAAGCTCTTCAACAGACAGATCTTCGCTCTTATCTCTTTCAATATCAGCCATACTCTGTGTTTCTCCTTGTCATACTTTTTACTGTTTTTCGTCGATCACTTGCCTGCCCTGTGCTGTTTTGAGACCTCAGCCAAAACAACAGCGGCGGCGGTGGAAACGTTAAAGGAATTGACGTTTCCGTACATAGGAATGGACACGATATAATCGCACTTTTCTTTGACGAGGCGCGAAACGCCCTCACCCTCGCTGCCAAATACCAGCGCACAGGGGACGCTCATATCCGTATCGTAATAGGCATCTCCGCCGGCTTCTGCGGCAAAAGTCCAGATGCCTTTTTTCTTGAGACTTTCAATGGTAGACGCGATGTTTGCCACCTTGGCAATAGCCAGATGCTCAATAGCACCTGCCGACGCCTTGGAAACCAAGGGGGTCAGGCCGCTTGCGCGTCTTTTGGGGATTATAAGACCGTGAGCGCCAACGCCCTCGGCGCAACGGATCAGAGCTCCCAAATTATAGGGATCGGTGATGCCGTCTGCAATAACTATTATGGGCTTCTCGCCGCGCTCCTGTGCTATGGCGAGAATATCCTCGACCTCACAGTATTCCTTTTCAGAGGCAAGAGCGACCACGCCCTGATGAGGTGCAAAACCCGAAATGGCGTCCAGCTTGGACTTGTCCACCTCCACTACGGGAATTCCGCGATCGACCGCTTCCGCCACAAGCACCACGATAGAGCCTTCCCTGTCGCCGCGGCGAACCAGTAGCTTGTCGATAGTCCTGCCCGATTTGAGAAGTTCTCTTACAGCGTTTCTGCCGATAACCGCTCCGTTGCCCGTTTCACCGTCAGCTCCAAAACGGTCGTTGCCATCTTCTCTGCGAGGACGGTCGTCTCGTCTTTTTTTGTATCCGTCACGAGATCCGTCAAAGGAACGGTTTCCTCTGTTGCCTCTCTTGTTTTCGTATGCCATATTTCAAAACCTGCATTTTTATATAATGATAGTTATACTTATATCTCATTATATCACAACTGTTCCTAAATGTATATAGATTTTTTTAATTTTTCTTATTTTTATTTAATTTTGTCCTTTTTTTCTTCATTATTCGCCGTTTTTTTCCATTTTGAGACAAAGCGTACCTTCAGTCTCCGCATAAAACAAGAGGGACCGCCAAAGCGATCCCTCTTTTATGGTTTTGCTCTGCAAAAGCAGAGAAAGTATTTAGGAAGACCAACAGAGCCGCAAGGAAGCTTCCAGCTCGCCAAGTGCTGAACAAGCAAAGAATGATAGTTGTCAGCCTCTTAATTCTTCCAAAGACCATTATATCACTGTCTGATCGTAGTTATTATCGCAAAATAAATTGAGATCGGGGATCACTCTGCCGCAGCGGCAACCCAGCCGTAATACCACGTTCCTTTTTTTACGTCGGAATATTTGCAGCTCGTTCCGCTGTCAAGAGCTCCTGTAATGCGGTTTACCAGCGTTGCAAGCTCGGCTCTGGTAATGTTTGCGGAAGGATCAAACAGCTTCTTTGCCTCGTCCTTGCCCTTTACCAGCCCAGCCTCCGCACAAGCATCAATATAAACCTTTGCCCAGCCGGAAACATCTTTGAATCCGCCGTTCTTGGGGTTCTTGATATTAAGATCCATCATAACGGCAATAATCTTGCAGAACTCCGAGCGCTTTATATTTTGAGTTCCGCCAAAAGTCTTGTCGGGGAAGCCGTGGATAATGCCGGCTGTTGTAAAGAGATTCACCTGAGCCGCATACTTGGGATCGACGTCCAAAAGTCCCGACGGCTTGGAGGTGACGTTGATATCAAAGACCTTGGCTAAAGCCTCGACGACCTCGTATCTGGTAGCCGCCTGGTTAGGTCTGAACGTACCGTCGGAATATCCCTTTATGTACTTGATGTTTTTGGCGTTCTTCTTCAGCGCGATAGTCTTGGACGCCGTATCGGAGGATCCCTCGTTTCCGCTGCCTGCGGAAATGGTGATAGCTTTAGCATCTGAATTAAACGAAACAGTTTCATACTTCTGGTTAAAGGCCTCCTCCATTTCGGCTGTGATACCAACGTTTTCCGAGGATACGCCGGAGACAACTCTGAAGGTCACCTTAATAAACTCGCCGGACACATTCGTGTTATTCGGGCTGTAATAGAAAGCAACGACCTCTCTATAACCTGCGGCAGAGCCTGACTGATCAATGTTGAAGGTCACATTCTTGTTTGCCATCTTCCCCGTTGCCTCAGCATCAACAAGAACGAGCTTGGACGTATCGTAGTTAACGATTATTCTGTACGACGCGATGCCGGGATTGTCATTTACACTGACGGTGATCGAAAAGGTTTCATCGGGCTTTACGGAAGCAGGTCCCGCAATAGACAGCGCGGGTGAAGCCGCGCAGACGGGCAGCGATGCGGGCAAGCACATAACCACAGCCAGCAACACCGACACGACAACTTTTACTGTTTTCTTGAAATTCATGAGTTCTCCATTCTCCGCTGCTCGCGGTCAAGTTAAAAAGAAAAGACCGAATTGCACGGTCACTCGTACAAAAGATCAGGCTGAATCACGTCCCCCAAAAGTCGCGGGACTTTTTTGACGCAAAAAGCGCAAAACCAACACTCCGACATTATTCATATATATTATAACAAACAATACCATGGAAGTCAAGTATAAAATCAAATTACTCATCTAAAAAACCCAACTCTTGCAAGTGTAATTCAAAAATTACCGAAGTTACATTTTGTCGGTTATAAATTTACAAATCGGAAATATTTTCATGTATTTTGCGAATTTTGACTTCAAACAAACATAAGACTGAATAACGAACGTGTTTCGGGACAACAATAAACTCAAACGGGGAAAAGTTCCCCCAAAAAGGCGTGAAAATGAGGCAACAAAACTTCAAATCCACTTCTTCGCGCCTTCCGCCGATGAAACGGAAAAGAAAGGATAACAATGAATAAGAAAAACACCCCGAACACCGCGCCAAAGATCAATCGCGCTCTGTACGTAGTCACCGTTGCCCTCTTGTTTGTCGTGGCTGTGATAATCGCAGTCATGGGCTCGGGCAAAAGAGCCGATCCCAAGCCCCAACAGGACGATCAGCCGCCCGTCTCCACTGACGGCACAGGCACAGAAAAGACCCCCGATACCTACCGTCCTCAAACAGAGCCCTACACCCCAAGCACGGATCGAACGCCCGATACTCAAAGCAAGACTCCCGATGACAGCAAGACACCCGACGACAAAAGGCCCACTTCCCTGCCCGCGCCCGCGTTAATGCTTCCCGCCTCGGGTATTCTCACAAAATCCCACAGCATGGACGTTCAGGTCTATTCCCAGACCATGGGTGACTACCGCGTTCACTGCGGAATAGACATCTCCACAGCTCTCGGAGCTTCCGTTCTGGCAGCCGCCGACGGCACGGTGACCGAGATCAAAAACGATCCCCTGTATGGCGTCACGGTAGCCATCTCCCACGAAGGAGAAATGGTCACCTATTACAAAAACCTCGATGAAGATCTTGCACAGGATGTCAAATTGGGCAGCACGGTCAAATGCGGTCAAACGATCGGCGTCGTAGGGGATACCGCCATGGTCGAGATCGCGGAGGAGCCTCATCTGCACTTTGAGGTAAGTGTTGCAGGCAAAGCGGTAGATCCCACCGAATATCTGGACGAATCCGCCTTGGTCTCTCTCACACAAGAGATAAATTACGAATCGTAAAAAATACCCGTTGCTCTCGCAACGGGTATTTTCTCTTATTCCTCGGGAGAAAGCTCCTCGGTACCCTCAGGTGTTTCCTCGCTTGACTGAATTATTTCCTCTATCTCTGCGTTTTGGAACACGAAGTCGATCATTTTTCTGTACTGGAGAGCGTCCCAAACGACCGTCTTGCCGTAGTATTTTTCAAACTCCTCGGCGGTGGTCTTATTGACCTCGGCGTAATCTGCAAGTCCCGCCTTGTACTCGTCCTCGGTCAGCTCAAGTCCCTCGGCTTTGATAACGGAATATATGATCAGATCTTCGAAAATGAAGTCCTCAGCTTCCTTTCTTATGTCAGCGTCGGTCTTGCCCACCTGCTTTTCAAGGAACTCGACATAGTCCATGTCGTAGGTGTTTGCGTAGTTCTCATAGGTCTGTCTGATGTACCAATATCTGCTCTCAACCGACTTTTCGGGGAGAGCGATAAGCTCTGCGTTCTCGATCAGCAGCTCCATGAGCTTTTCGGTGACCTGCTCCTTTAATTCTTCCCTTCTCTGATCGTTCACGTAGCCCTTGAAATAGAGCATGAACTCAGTGACGTTCTTGCAGCCCGTTTCGGAAAGAGACTTTGTAACAAACTCGTCTGTAAGCTCGGGGGTGATGTAATCCCCAACAATATATTCCACCTTGACCTTAAAGGTGGTCTTCTTTCCCGCCAGATCGGCGTTAAAATAATCCGAGGGAAAGGTCACGTCGTACTCTACGGTGTTGCCGGGCATGACGTCGTACATTCCGTCGATAAAGCCGGGAACGTAGCCGTTGTCCTCTTTGTCGAGAGTTATCTCGGTATTAGTTGCGCTTCCGCCCGCAAACGCAACGCCGTCAAGCATACCCGTGTAGTCCACTACAATGGTGTCACCCTCTGCAGTCTTGCGGTCGGTTATCTGCTCGTAGTCGGAATACTCCTCAAGGAAAAGTGCAAGCTCCTCCTCAATAATAGCGTCGGTTATCTCGTATGTATAAGCGGAGACTTTAAGCCCCTTGTACTCGCCCAGCTTTATATACTTGGTCAGATCCTCGGCAAGATAGTCCATCTTATAGTCCACGTCAACGTCGTCGGGCTTTGCCGTGGGAAACTCGTTTACGTATCCGCCAACGTCAATGTTTCCGTTGTCACCTGTGGAAATAGGCTCAAAATCGTCGTCCCCGAAAAGGCCATCTCCTTTGACGAATATAAATATCGCCGCGGCCAGCGCAATAACTATCAGCACCGACAAAACGATTATGGTTATCTTTCTTGAATTCATGATAAAAATCCTTTCGGTAATCTTTTGAACGCGACTATTTTACCACAAAAATCTCCCCTTGTGAAGTCGTTTCGATTATTGTTTACAATTTAGGCAAGATAGACAAAAGAAAAACGCTTTCCCGAGACCTTGCGGCGAATCGAAAAAGCGTTTTCTATTAGGCTTATCATAAGGTAGGACAATTAAGCCTCAACCTTGATGATCTCCTTGCCTGCGTATGTGCCGCAAGCCTTGCAAACACGGTGAGCCAGAATGTATTCTCCGCACTTAGGGCACTTTACCATGCCGGGCATATCCAGCTTCCAAACGTTAGAACGTCTCTTGTCTCTGCGTGCCTTGGACACCTTTTTCTTCGGTACTGCCATTATCCACACCTCCTTGAATGTGTCCCGCTGCCTTTTGACCGGCGCGGTTGTATATGTTTTATTTTTTTACTTGGTTATTTCCCTTCGCCGTCTTTTTGGAGAAGTTGTTTGAGAACAGCAAGCCTGGGATCGATCTCTTTCTGATTGCAGCCGCAATCTCCGAGTCTTTTGGGCTTTCCGCATTTGGAGCAAAGTCCCGGGCAATCCTCGTCGCAAAGCAATCTCGCGGGGAAGGTGAGCAGCAATTCCTCACGCAGCTCGCCGTCAACATCAAGACGGCCGTCCTCGGGGATCAGATAATCGTCATCGTAGACCCCGTCCTCGCCCGTTTCTTGCGCGGCAGACTTCTTTGTTGAGATAACTCTTGTGAAATCAAGGGAGTGAACTCCGCTGACCTCGTCGAGGCATCGAGCACACACACCGTGATAAGGAACGGAGCACCGAACACTCAACTCCATAAGACCCGCACGGTCTGTAATGTTACCCGAAACGTGCACGTCACTATCGAACACAACACCGTCTAAAGGCTCGGGCGTCAGCAGGTAATCAATATCGATTATATTGGTTTCCCCACGAAGCAAGGGTCTCAGATCAAGTATCATTTCTACCTCCGATTATGACGGCACAAAATGCGACGGTAATTATTATATCCCGATTTTCATTCGTTGTCAAGAGTTTTTTCTCATTTTTTTCTATTCTTATTGAATTATTCCGATTTTTACGCTATAATATTCACGAATATAGACCGACTGACCAAAAAAGCGGTCACATACGTACGCGAAAGAGGTGTTTTGTCATGATGCGAGTCTTGAGTGCAAAAGAAATGAAAAACTGCGACGAATACACTATAAATATGGGAGGAATTCCCTCATCCGAGCTTATGCAGAGAGCCGCCGAGGCGGTGGCACAGGAAATTGAAGCAGGTAGCTTTGACACCTCATCCGTTCTGGTGCTTTGCGGCGGCGGAAACAACGGAGGTGACGGCTTTGCTTTGGCGTCGATCCTTGCGCAGGATTCGGAAAAACTGACATCTACGTATTTTATAGGCGATGATAAGAAGATGACAGACGAGTGTGCAAAACGCCGACGCACGTGCATCGCCCGTCCGCTTACCGATTTTTCACTTGACGGCGTAACGCTCATAGTGGACGCGATCTACGGAATCGGCTTCCGCGGAGCCCCCGACGAAAAAACGGCGGAGATAATAAGTAAGGTAAACGAGAGCAAAATTCCCGTAGTCGCCATTGATCTGCCATCGGGCGTTGAAGCGGATACCGGCTCGGTAAATTCCGAAGCAATAAAAGCGACGCTCACCGTGGCTATCGCCGCGCTTAAGCGCGGTCATCTGCTCTACCCGGGAAAAATCCACAGCGGTCGCGTGGTTGTGCGTGACATCGGCATCGGATTTGAGGTTTTGCCCGACGATTCGCTGACCGTCTATACCCAAAACGACCTCAAAATGCCCTCCCGCGACCCCGATGCAAACAAGGGAACTTTCGGAAAGCTTCTCATCGTCGCAGGCTCGCCATGCATGGCGGGTGCGGCGTATCTTTCAGCCCTGGCGGCATACAGAACGGGGGCAGGACTCGTGCGGATCTTCACCCACGAGGACAACCGCGTGATACTTCAGATGCTCATTCCCGAGGCGGTTATGACCACGTATAAAGAGGGCGAGGACCCCGAATTTATTCTCTCTGAGGCAGTAGCGCAGTCAGACGCTGTGCTGGTAGGGCCGGGACTTTCCACTTCAAAACAGGCGCATAAGATCTTAAAAACCGTCCTCAAATGCGCCCCCGAAAAGCTTGTAATTGACGCTGACGGGCTAAATCTGATTTCAAAAAGCAGCGTTCTGCGGAACAAAATCCCCACAAACGCAATTCTCACTCCTCATCTTGGGGAAATGTCCCGTCTGACGGGCTCGCCCGTTATTGAGATCAAGGCTCAAAAGCCCGAATTTTCCGCGGAGCTCGCCACAAAACTTGGCTGCATCTGCGTGCTCAAGGACTCGGTCACCGCAGTTTCCGACGGCAAGGAATGTTACGTTAACCAAACGGGCAACGCGGGCATGGCAAAAGCGGGCTCGGGAGACGTTTTAGCCGGTATTATCGGCTCGCTGCTTGCACAGGGAATTCCTCATTTTGACTGTGCCAAGCTGGGCGTTTTTCTTCACGGCAAAGCAGGCGACAAGGCCACAGAAAACCGTTCCGATCACTCCCTGCTCGCTCGCGACATTGCGGAGAACATTAACAAATAAAATTTACCCCTCCCACGTCGGGAGGGGCTTTTTTACTATATTGTCGGCTTGAACGCGGGCATGAGCTGTAATTTAAACAGATTCGTCTTATGCTTGCGGTCGATTATCGCCTTTGTTTCCTCGTCCTCGCAGACACCCGTGCGAATGTACTTGTCAAGCACCGCGTAGGTAAAGCCCAGATTGTCCTCGTCGGTCTTTCCGCACAGACCGTCGATAGGCACCTTTTCAACCAAATTATAGGGCAGACCGAGCAGATGTCCGATCTCCTTGATCTCGGCTACGGTCAGGTTTGACAGGGGCGAAAAATCGCCCGCCGCATCGCCGTAGCGGGTAGAATACCCCACCCAGTCCTCGGACAGGTTGCATGTATTCACTACGCGTCCGTTGTTGCTCTGTCCGATAGCGTAAAGAGTTGTCATTCTCACTCTGGGAGGAATGTTGTTCTTTGTCTGCTCGGTGATCTCCATGTCGGCAGGAAGGCTTGAGATAAGCCCCTGCACAGCGTCGCGAATATTCACCACGTAATGCTTTATTTTCAGGTGTTCAACCAGCTGAATTGCGCAGTCGATATCCGCCTGCTCGCCGTTTGGCATAAGCACTCCGATAACGCGGTCGCGCCCCAGCGCCTCAACGCAGAGTGCCGCCGCAACAGAGCTGTCCTTACCGCCCGAAATACCCACAACGGCGTTGCAGGTAGGGCCGTTTTCCGCAAAAAAGCCGCGTATCCACGCAACACACTCATCCTTTACAAATCTTGCATCAAACATCTTTTCAAATTTCCTCTTTTCAATATTTATCTGTACCGTTAACGCAGGCTCGCCCAGAAGTCTGTTATTGGGCGATTTCGCGCAGTCCTTTTTACGCAGAATTTCACTCACAGTACAATTATAATAAAATCGTATCAAAAAGTCAAGTTTCAAATAATCAAAATGAGACGTGAAAATGCAAAAATCCAATCGGTCAAAAAGCGTGACATCTATCCCCGTTATGAGGAAACACAACCAATCGGGACGGCTGAGCCGTCCCGATTGGTTAAAAAATATATCCCACGGCAAAAAGCAATGCAATCTGCGCTATCATAATAGCCGGGATACCAAGCATAAATGACAGATGCTTGGTCTTGTGACGCACCGCCTGCATAGTCAGATACATGGCAAATGACCCACCTGCCGCCGCCCACAAAAAGAGCGTACGTTCCGGGATTCGTTTGTCGGGCTTCTTTTTCGCCGCCCATTTGTCGTAAAGGGTTACACATACCGCGATCATAGATACGGCAGCGATATAAATATAAGGCAACAAGTCAAAAAAATTATCGGGCATTTTCTCTCCTACCGTTTTTTATATCTTCAATTTCTGAAGTCTTACGTCCGTTCCCTCGAAAACGAGAGGTATGTACTCACCAAAAAGTCGGCTTGTGATTCTGTCCCAATATCTGTCGCGCAAGTCCTTGGAATTAAGATTCGTGCTGATGATCGTTGACAGCTTTTTGCTCAATCGGGTGTTGATGATATTGTACAGCGTGGACACCGTAAACTGGTTTGATACCTCGGTGCCAAGATCGTCCAAGATCAGAAGCTCGCACTCAAAATACTTTGCAATATCCGCCTGTGTGTTGCTGTAGCCGCTGCCGAATCTTTCCTGCTCAAAGTCGGACACCATGTCCATGACCGAAACGTAAAGCACGTCAAAGCCGCGGTCAATGACAGTCTTTGCAACAGAGGAGGAAAGGTGGGTCTTTCCCAGACCCGTACCGCCCAGCATGAGCATATTTCCCGAATTTTCACCTTTGAAATCAAGGGCAAACTTCTTTGCGATCTCCAGATTTTGCTTCATACGGTCGTAAGCGTTGCGGTTTGACTTGTAATAATCGAGAGAAAATGTCTCAAAGGTCTGTGTGCTCAAAAGGTGCGCAATACCTGACGAGCGGTAGCCCTCCATTATCAGCGCCATCCTCATACAGCTGCACATTTTGCCGTCAACGTAGCCCGTATCGGAGCAAGCCGAGCACTCGTAACGCAGCGACGCGTAATCTGCTGGATATCCGTGCTCACGCAAAACGGACGCTCTCGCCTCCTGCAAGGCAAGGCTTTCTTCCTCAAGCATTTTTATCTTCTGCTCTGCGTTCTCTCCGCCACCAATGGTGGCGTAAACTCCTCGGATACCGACGTCAGCGATCGCACGGTCGAACTTTGCAAGCTCGGGTATCTTTGCCTGAAGCTCCGCACGTCGCTCATCGGCATCAAGCCGAGCCTTCTCCCACTTCTTGTCGTACAGCTCCCTTATTTTTTTATAATTCTGTTTGTTAAATGCCATCTGTGAAATTTTCGCCCCGAGGGGCTTTCCTTTCATTGATTGTGCGAAAACTCTCCGTCAGCTCTCGCTTTGACCGTAACCGCGCTTTATGGCAGCCCGCAAAAACTCATCCTCGTTGAAGCTTCCGCCCTTGGGCATCTTTTCGCGGCTGTGCTCGGCGATGTTTGCCTCAATTTTTTCCAGAGAATCAATACCCTCCTGGTACCATCGGTCAAGAATCGCCCCCGCGTAAAGCATCGAAGGCTTCTGGGTGCTGTCAACAGTCAGCTCGTACGCACGCTCAATTATATCAAATGAGAACTTGTACTCACCAAGCCACTTTTGAAGGAGCTTCTTCTCTCTGCCCGTCAAAGCTCTGGAGTTTATTCCGAAGGTTGTCCTTATTTTTGTCTCAAGCTCCTGCGACTTTTCAAGGAAGCTCAAGTGCTCGCGGAGCATATCCGCGTCACTTATCTCCTCGTCGGCAAACTTGAACGCCAGCTTTTCTACCGTTCTGACCGACTTTCTCTCCATTTTTCCAACGTGGGCAAAGAGCAGAAGTATGTATTCGTAGTCAAATCCCAGATAATCGGAAAGTCCGATAAGAATATTGATCTCACTTGTGTTGAACACCTTTCCGTAAAGCTGCTGGCAGGTGTCGATAAGCATTGACAGCTCTTTTCTGCGGTCAAGGATAGAGGTAAGCTCCTCAGTGGTGTACTTGGGCAGCTCGTCCGCATGGCGCAGATTTGTTTTCTCCCTTGCAGGGGAGACCTCCGCAGTCTTTGCGGGCTCGGAAACAGCCGTTTCCTCCCGGTCAGCCACGTCGATAATACCCGCGCCGCGCCAAAATGCTATCGCATTCGCCACGTCCTGCTCGGTATATCCCTGCTCCGATGATATCGTCTTTTTCGCCGTTTCCATATTGGAGACAAAACGTCCCAGAGCACAAAGGCAGACGAGTATCTTTATATCCTTTTTTGTAGCTTTCTCAAATTTCTGAACTGCGGCATATGGCAGGCTTACCGCCCCATTTCCGAAGTTTATTTTAAGTTCGGCTTTAGGCATCGCCGCTCTCCTTTTCGCGCTCCACGTTAAGCTCGTAGCAAAGGGTCATGAGAGAGTCGCCCAAGTGAACGTTCTCTATTTTCAACTTGTCCGAAAAGCTCTCAAGCTCCCGACCCGTAAAATTCCACACGCCGCCCACACCGTTTGCCACCAATCGCCGGGCAATATCAACGGCGTTTTCCTTGGGAAGAGTCAGCACGGCAATATCCACCGCGTTCTCTTTGCAAAAATCGTCAAATTCCGACATGGGATAGACCTTAATACCGCCGACGGTAGAGTCGAAAACGGCAGGATCAACGTCAAACATGGCAATAACTGAAACTCCGCGTTTTGTAAACATGGGGTTTCGCGCAAGGGCACGCCCCAAGTTACCCGCACCAATAATTACCGCGCGAAAACTGCTGTTTACGCCCAGTATCTCGCTGATCTTGGCGTAGAGGTATTTTACGTTATATCCGTAGCCCTGCTGGCCAAAACCGCCAAAGCAATTGAAATCCTGTCGGATCTGGGAAGCGGTCACGTTCATCAGTTTCGAAAGCTCCTCGGAGCTTATGCGCATCTTGCCCGCGCGTATCAGCTCTCGCAGATATCTGAAATATCTGGGCAAACGCTTTACCACGGCGCGTGAAACGTTGGGCTTTGGCGTGGCGGGAGATGTGTCCGCCGCAACCTCGTTTATCACTTTTGCAAAATCAATATCGTTATTCATTTTCTATTTCAGTCCTTTCGGATTTTAATCGTTTTTCACATTTGACCGACATCAAAAAGAAATTTGCCTGTAGACTCAAAATTCCTCAAACAGAAGTAAAAAATCGGTTTTTTTATCGAAAAATTTTCGAAATTTTTTCTTTTTTGTTGAAAGTGTCTATGGTCGGAATTTTAACACGAATAAAGGTTTTCCACCTGATCCGACTTTTTCCACATATTGAGTTTTCCACACTTTCAACAGGGTTTTCCACAGAATACGCCGTATTTTCAAGGTTTTTCGGCTGATTTTTTCGGAAAATCGTTCCTGAGGTCGATATTTTCCACAGCCTGTGGATAAATGCTGTTGAAAAGTGGATTTATGTTAGACGAATGTTTGAGATGTGCAGTTTGCCGATTTTGAAAAAAGTCGATTTTTCCTCTTGACATAAGAGTTTTATTCCAAATGCGGAAAGCCTGTTTTCGGCTTTTTCGGGTGTCGTGAAAATTCTCTTCGGCAACGAATCTTTACGGCTCGCACGCCGACGCGTTAAGCGAGGTGTCAGCCAGATTTCCTTTCAGAAATTCGTAATAAGCGGCGGCCGCGATCATCGCCGCATTGTCTCCGCAAAGAGACAGGGGCGGACAGGTAAAGCCCACTTTTTTCTCTGCGCAGACTTTTCCCACTTCGCGGCGCAGATGCGAGTTTGCCGCAACTCCGCCCGCCATGACCAGGTGTTTTGCTCCGGTCATTTCAAGTGCTCTTGCCACCTTTTTGGAGATGGCAGACGTGACCGACGCCGTATATGACGCCGCCATGTCCGCGCACTTTATTTCTTCCCCTCTCTGCTCGGCACCGTTTATATAGTTGAGCGCCGCGGTCTTCAGACCGCTGAAGGAAAAGTCAAGATTTTCGCCTGCAAGCGCGGGCGACGGAAGTGTAATTGCATTGGGGTCGCCCTCGTACGCCAGCTTGTCAAGCGCCGCACCGCCCGGATACGGCAGACCTATAACGCGCCCCACCTTATCAAAAGACTCGCCCGCCGCGTCGTCTCGCGTGCCGCCCATCTCCTCGAATTCGGTATAACTTTTTACGTTATAAATGGAAGTATGTCCGCCCGAGACCACAAGAGCCAGAAAAGGAGGCTCAAGCTCGGGGTTTTCAAGGAGCGCCGCCGAAACGTGCCCGTGAACGTGGTTTACCGCCACCAGCGGGATATTATTTGCGTAAGCTAAGGACTTTCCGAAATTCACGCCAACCAAGAGCGCGCCGATAAGTCCCGGAAAAGCCGTCACGCCCACAGCGCCGATGTCCGACAGCGTCACACCCGCCGCATCAAGCGCCTCGCGGGTTATTTTTGACACCGCCTCAATGTGCGCTCGGCTGGCTATCTCGGGCACGACTCCGCCGTAAAGGCGGTGAACGTCTATCTGAGACGCAACTATATTCGAAAGTATCCTTCTCCTGCCCCCGCCCATCTCGACCACAGCCGCAGACGTCTCATCGCAGGAGCTTTCAAGACCTAAAATGTACATTTTTATTTCCTTTTTTAAGAAAGTCGTTTCACCATTATGATAGCCGCCTCGCGGGGGAAGCGGTAAAAATTCGGGCGTCTGCCCAGATTTTCAAATCCAAGCCCCTCGTAAAGGGCGATCGCCGCAGAGTTGGATTCTCTCACCTCCAGGGACATAGTAACACAGCCCCGCTCATGCGCTACACGAAAAAGCTCACACATAACGGCTTTGGCATACCCCCGTCCTCTGTGTGTAGCCTTTGTTGCCACGTTGGTTATCTCCGCTTCGTCGAGTGCTATGACCATACCGCCGTACGCCACCACAGAGCCGCCGCACAATGCCGCTACGCCCGTGCCCTGCCCCGATATGAGGGTGTCTTCAAGCGCCTTTTCGCTCCAAGGGCAGGAAAAGCATTCCTTTTCTATCTCCGCTATTGCAGAAACGTGCCCGCGTTCGATAATTTCAAGTCGGATCTCAGGCATTTTCGTCACCAAAGAACATCAAGCCCACCGCGGCTCTTATCTTTTCAAGGCAGGATTCGTAATCCTCCAAAGTGCCTCCAAAAGGGTCGGGAATATGCTCTGCCAGGCAGGTGATCTTAGATGCGTACTGCGGGAAAGCAGTCATAAGCGCCATGGTGTGGGACGCGGAAATTCCAACCACCATGTCGCAGGTGAGAAAATCCGATTCTCGTATCTGGCGCGCAGTGTGTGAGGGATAATCATTGTTGGGAGTTGCGCGTACTCCGCTTTTTTCAAGAGCCTCAACGGCGTTTTGCGAAATGGGCATGCCCTCAAAAGCCGCGATTCCCGCCGAGCCGGCAATGATCCTGCGACGGTTGAGCAGCTCGGGCGGGCAAGCGGTGCAAAACTCGGGCACACGTCCAAGCTGGTTGAGCACGGCCTCAGCCATAGGAGAACGGCAGGTATTTCCCGTGCAAACAAAGCAGACCGTCAAAGGATTTTTGTCGGAAGGCACTCCGATCTTTTCAAGCTTTTCTTCTAAACAAACACTCATTTTAATATCCGAACTCTCCCGACAGGGAATCGTCGTTCTCGATCCACTCGTCGGTGTCGATCTCACGGTAATCCTCTTTTGTGTCGCGGATAATGACCTTTTTGATACCCGCGTTGATTATCATTCTCTTACACATCATACAGCAGTTGCTTCCCGGCTGTACTTCGCCCGTTTCAGGCTCCGTGCAACAGAGATAGATGGTGGAATCAAGCATCTGCTCGCGGGGCGCGGAGATAATGGCATTGGCCTCGGAATGGATAGAACGGCAAAGCTCGTATCTCTCGCCGCGGGGAATGTTCATCTTCTCTCTCATGCAGAATTTGAGGTCGCAGCAATTCTTCCTTCCTCTGGGAGCACCGTTGTAACCGGTGGAAACGATCACGTCGTTTTTGACGATGATCGCACCGTAGCAACGGCGCAGGCAGGTGCTTCGCTCGGAAACGGTCTGTGCGATATCAAGGTAATAATTATGCTTTGAAACTCTGGACATATCTGTTTCCTTTCTTTTGCCGCCAAAAATGACGACAATACTCCATAATAATTTTATTATATAACAATCTGTAGAGAAAATCAAGTGATATTTGCGGATTTCCCAAAATTTCGCTGTATTTCGTCAAAAATACGATCGCCGCAGGGCGGAGGAATGTTTTTTAATTTCTATTCCGAAGGTATAAAATGTGATTTCCGCGAAAAAATAAGCATGAAGAATATTCAAACGAAAGGAAAAACAAATGGAAAAAACACCCGAATTGCTTTGCTATATATACAAGAACGTAAAAATGGGCTCGGACGCCATTCTGACGCTTATGCCCAAGGTGCAGGACGAGAAATTCAAATATCAGCTTACCGAGCAGCTAAACGGCTACGAAAAATTCGCTTCCGAAGCAGAGTGGCAGCTGACCCCTCTCGGCATCGACCCACATGAGGATTCCTTCCTCAAAAAGCTGGGCGCCAAGCTGGGAATCCAAATGAACACCCTCACCGACACCACAGTCTCCCACATGGCGGAGATGATGATACAGGGCTCAACCATGGGGATCACCGACATGACCAAAAAGGTCAGAGAATTTGAGGGGGACGGCTGTCCCGACCGTGCTTTGCGCTTAGGGCGCGACCTCATCTCCTTTGAGCAGGAGAACATTGAAAAATTGAAGGCGTTTCTTTAACAAAAAGGCTCTCCGAAACGGAGAGCCTTTTTGTTGCTCGATTTTTAATCGTAAAGCCCCGAGGAGATGTATCTGTCTCCCGCGTCGGGAAGAAGAACTACTATGCTCTTCCCCGCATTTTCGGGCTTTCTTGCTTCTTCGACAGCCGCAAACACCGCCGCTCCCGAAGATATTCCTATAAGAATTCCCTCTTTTTTGCCGAACTCCCGTGCCGTCCGTATCGCGTCCTCGTCGGACACGGGAATTATCCTGTCCACCACTGTTCTGTCAAGCACCTTCGGCTCAAACCCCGCGCCTATCCCCTGGATCTTGTGAGCACCGCCGCGCCCCTCTGTAAGAAAGGGAGACGAAGCAGGTTCTACCCCCACGACCTCAACCTTCGGCTTTTTTGATCTAAGATATTTTCCTGCGCCCGTAATCGTTCCGCCCGTGCCGATGCCCGCCACGAATATATCCACTTCACCGTCGGTGTCATCGTAGATTTCGGGACCCGTGGTCTTAAAATGTGCCGCCGCGTTGGCAGGATTTTCAAACTGACCGCAAATAAATGCATCGGGGATCTCTTTTGCAAGTCTTTCGGCTTCTTCAATAGCACCGCCCATGCCTTTAGCCCCATCAGTCAACACCAATTCCGCCCCAAATGCACGCATAAGCGCCCTGCGCTCGGCACTCATGCTGTCGGGCATGACGATAATGCACCGATAACCTCTTACGGCCGCAACGGAAGCCAGACCTATGCCCGTGTTTCCGCTGGTAGGCTCGATTATGACCGAGCCTTCTCTAAGCAGTCCTCGACGCTCCGCGTCGGCTATCATCTCGTATCCCACTCTGTCCTTTGAGGACCCCGCGGGATTTTTCGATTCCAGCTTGGCGTAAATTTTTGCGCCGTTGCCAACTTCCTTTTCAATTCGTGTCAGTTCAAGCAAGGGAGTAGATCCTATCAGCTCCTCCGCAGACTTGTAGATTCTCGCCATGTTAGTCACCTTTTTCCGCGAGATGCTTTATGACCTCGCCTGCAATTATAAGTCCCGCCACAGAAGGTACGAACGAAACGCTGGCGGGTGTGCTTCTGCGCCCAGGTGCCGTTTCTTTCCCTGCATTTTCGGGCTTTATGGGTTCTTCCTTTGAATAGACCACCTTTAATTTCTTCACACCGCGTTTTTTCAGCTCGTTTCGCATTACGCGAGCCAATGGGCAAACGGAGGTCTTGTAAATATCCGTCACTTCAAAAGCCGTAGGGTCAAGCTTGTTTCCCGTTCCCATTGAACTGATAACGGGCACGTTTGCCGCCTGACAGCGGAGTACGATCTCGATCTTTGCGCTGACCGTGTCAAGTGCATCGACAACAAAATCAAACTGTGAAAAGTCTATCTCATGCGCGTTTTCGGGCAGAAAAAACATATTTCGGACACCCACAACAGCCGACGGATTTATGCTGAGAACGCGTTCTTTTGCCACCTCGACCTTGGCTCTTCCCACGGTCGCATCTGTCGCGATTATCTGGCGGTTTATGTTGGACACGGAGACCGTGTCGTTGTCGATCAGCGTGAATTTCCCGACTCCGCATCTCGCCAAGCCCTCCAGAACGTAGCCGCCGACACCGCCGACGCCAAAAACGCCCACGTGAGCATTCTTTAATCTCTCTATTGCGGACTCGCCCAAAAGCATGGCAGTCCGCTCAAATCTTTCTTCCATATTCAGTCCTCAACACTTTCGATAACACCGCCGCCCAGCAGTATATCGCCGTCGTAAATTACCGCCGTCTGACCCGTGGTCATGGCTCTTTGGGGTTCGTCAAATGTGATCCTCACACGGCCGTCCTCCATGGGAATGACTGTTGCCCAAGCCTCGCTCTGACGGTATCGAGCCTTTGCCTTCGCCCGTATCTCCCTTTCGGGACACTCGATGGAGACCCAGTTAAAATCCTTTGCCACAAGAGTCTTTTTGAAAAGAAGCTTCTCTTTTCCCACCGTTACGGTATTATCCTCCATACACTTGCGGCAAACGTAGACAGGCTCGCCCATGGCAAGTCCCAGACCTTTGCGCTGACCTATAGTGTAGCGCACGGCACCCCTGTGCTCGCCTATCTCGTTACCCCATATATCAAGCAACTTTCCGACAGGATATTTTTTCCCCGTATAGCGCTCCATAAACGCCGCGTAATCACCATCGGGGATAAAGCAGATGTCCTGGCAGTCCTTTTTCTCCGCCACGTCAAGACCAAGCTCCAAGGCAACAGAGCGCACCGAATCCTTTTGGGTCTCGCCCA
>JAZRTK010000041.1:0-10643 GCA_045651985.1 Eubacteriales bacterium | reverse complement strand
CTCTTTAGCTCAGTTGGCAGAGCACGTGACTGTTAATCACGGTGTCGTTGGTTCGAGCCCATCAAGGGGCGCCAAAAAAGGACATAGACCGAATGGTCTGTGTCCTTTTTTCGTGTTTCCTCAAAGGCTCGAACCACTCTTGTTTTGCATTAAAAAACAAGAACAGTTTGCGACAAGGTGAGCTTCAAGTTTGGCTGAATGATAACGCAAACGATGGTTCAGAGCCCATCAAGGGGCGCCAAAAAAGGACATAGACCGAATGGTCTGTGTCCTTTTTTTCGTATTTCTTCAAAGGCTCGAACCACTCTTGTTGCTTTACAAAACAAGAACAGTTTGCGCTACGGTGAGCTTTAAGTTCGTCAGAAGCCCATCAAGTTCAATCGAGAGTTGTCTTTAGCAGACAAGTATAAAGAACCGATATGTGTGTCTCGCATATACTGAATAAAAAACAGAGAGGTATTATATGAATCGAAATGCTCGTTTTATTCGTCCTGACACCCTATTGCGTGCACGCCCGCAAGCTTGGGCGAGAATAAAGGGAAGTGCGCTACACCCGAATTTGTTTGGAAACGTCCGATTTTATGAGCATCCTTATGGGATCGTGGT
Source organism: Eubacteriales bacterium (assembly GCA_045651985.1). Classification (GTDB taxonomy): domain Bacteria; phylum Bacillota; class Clostridia; order Oscillospirales; family CAG-272; genus SIG710. The sequence goes on along the minus strand of JAZRTK010000041.1, from coordinate 10,037 downwards.
GGTCACCGAGGTGGAAGGATTGCCAAATGCCGAGACCGCCTGCTCCTCGCCTATTTTTGCTTTCCATATTCATCAAGGCGGCTCCTGTACGGGAGATGCGGCAGATCCCTTTGCCAATGCAGTAATGCATTATAATCCCCGAAACTGTCCGCACCCGTATCATGCAGGCGACCTGCCGCCGCTGTTCGGGGCAAACGGATATGCCTTTAGTGCATGTCTGACCGACAGATTTACAATAGACGAGATCATTGGCAGAACGATTATCTTACATTCCTCTTTCGACGATTTTTTAACGCAACCCTCGGGAAACGCAGGATCAAAAATTGCCTGTGGCGAAATCATGGGACGGATCCGTCGGCGCTGATCAAGGTCGAAAAGTCGCACATTATCTTCAAATAGAAATGACTATTCCCTTGACACTCCGAGGGCGGCGTGGTATAATTTCGGTGGTATACTTAAGAAAAAAACGGAGAATAAATCATGATCAACAATTTGGTGATTTTCGGAGACAGCTATTCCACGTACAAAGACCGCATCCCCGACGGGTACGCTTTTTACTACTGCGACGGCGGCAGAAATCCCGATGAGTCTGTATCCGATATGCTTTGCGAGCAGACTTGGTGGAGTCGCTTTATTGAGAAAACGGGCGCCAAGCTGATACGTAACGACAGCTGGTCCGGCTCGACGATATGCTACAGCGGCTACTCGGGCGACTGCTCTCACAGCTCGTCCTTTATATACCGTTACAGAACACTTTTGTCAGATGGATTCTTTGAGAAAAACAGGATCGACACCGTAATCGTTTTCGGCGGGACGAACGACAGCTGGTCAGACGCCCCTTTAGGCGAGGAGCAGTATTCCGGCTGGCAGGAAAGCGACCTGTTCAGTGTTCGTCCGGCGATCTGCCACTTTTTGTGTACGCTCAGGGAAAATCACCCCGACGTTCGGCTGATAGTTGTGGGAAACTGCAAAATCAAAGGGGCAGTCGTGGAGTGTCTGAAAAATGCGGCGGCACGGGTCGGCGCGGAGTACGTGGGTCTTCACGACATTGACCGAATTGGGGGGCATCCTACCGTACTTGGCATGGAGCAGATATTTCAACAGATGCTCGAACAGATCGAGCCTTGACGAAAATGCACAGACTGAAGGTCTGTGCATTTTCGTGTTACGTCAATATTCGGACCGCTTGAGCGGTCCGTTATTTTATTTGTCTCCTTTGAGCGCTTTTTTTGTTCCCGTTCGTCTAAACAGACCCAAAAGACCTGAGACAACAAGCATCATGCCGAATATCTTGCGCAAAAAGGACGGGTCGAAGGCGCTCAAAAGCAATGCGCCCGCGGTGGCGCCCACCGCTCCGAAAAGCGTAAGGCAGAGCAGGACGCCCCAGTAGATCTTTCGTCTTTTAACGTGGAAAAACAGGGCGGCGGCAGCCGAAAAAATAAAGAAAATCAGGTTTATCCCTTGTGAGGTCACCTGCTCACGCCCTGCCCAGAGTGTCAGGTAGATGACCAGCGTTCCGCTGCTTCCTATTCCCAACCCCTGAAGGGTGGCGGCAACGGTCGCGACTGCAAAATCCAGCATATTTTCCTCCTACAAGATCAATCTCAGCCCCGAAAAGACCACAAGAGCCGCAAAAACTTTTTTTAGTCCGCCCGTGTTGATGCGTCCCAGTAGGAGCGCACCCACGACACCTCCGATGACGGCGGGCAGGAGAAAGGGCGCGGATTGGTCAATGTCAAGGTTCCCGCGCAGGGCGTAAATTACGGCGGAGACGGCGGTCATGGGCAGCATTGCCGCTACCACGTTTGCAAAAACGTCCTTTCCCGCGCCCTTCTCGTCGCCCAGCAGATACACCAATGCGTAGGTCACGATTATTCCGCCGCCTGCGCCCAGAAGCCCGTTTGCCAAGCCTGCCGCCAGTCCCGCTGCGGCAAGAATAGGGAAGTCGGGGGAGGAAAAATTTATCTTCATCTGTTTTCTTCCTTTTCTCAATTTCAAAAAACACTTGAAATTTACGTATTTTAGTGGTACAATGTAAAATGAGTTATTTTACACAAACGGAAACTCTCATATCGGTGTTATTTTCTGCAATTTGACGCAGTGTATTCACAAGCAATAAAAATTACTTTCCCGAAAGGAAGTGTACAATGAAAAAGACCTCAAATAAAAAGACCGCAAAGAAGCCCGCGCCTCAAAAGAATACGGCGAAGAAGAACGACGCGCAAAAGAAGAAAGTGGTTCAAAAGCGGGATTCCTCTGCGCTTATTCACCAGATATTACCCTATATTTTTGGACTTTCGGCGTTTTTTATTGCCCTTTGTCTGATACTCGTAAATATTGCGGGCAGGACCGACTCCATGGGCTTTGTGGGACAGGTCGTCAACGGATTTTTCTGCGGATTTTTCGGCGGCGGTGCTTTTTTGGTCCCTCTGCTGCTGCTCTACCTCGCTTTTGCATGGCGCAAGAGCATTGACTGCGGGCAGGCGGGCTACAAAATAGCGTTTTCCGTGGTGGCGGTGCTGCTTTGCGCCGCGCTTATCCACGTTTGCGCGCTGAAGGAGCACACGTTTAATCCGGTGACCTTATGGAAATACGGACTTGCGGGTGGCGGAGTCCTTGGCGGCTGGATTGGTCAGGTATCATATCTTGGTCTGCGTGTGGTCGGCTCACTTATCGTCATTCCCGCACTGCTTTTCATTGACGTGATGTTCCTTTTCGGAATCACTCCCGACCATATCGTGCTTTATTTCCGCTACCGTCGCAAGATGAGAGAGGAGAGGCGCGCCGAGGGCAAAGAGCCGGCTTTTATCAGCAAGCCCAAATACACAGAGGAGGATTTTGCTCCCGTGACGGCACAGGAGGCTGAGGCTTCTGTTGCCGAAGCGAAGAAAAGCCGCCGAAAAAAGCAATACGACGTTGACATCGACCCCGATCTGGAGACGGGTGCTACCGCCGCCGATCTGGGACTTGAATATGCCGACGGCTCGGCAGAAAGACGTGCCGTGGAGCCCGAGGGACCCACTGCTTCCATATCGAATGAAGCGCCCTTTGAAGACGGCCCCGTTGGTGAGGTAACTCCCGAGATGAAGGCGGCGGAAGAGGAATTCCAGCGTGAGCTGACGGCAGGTCTTGACGCGCTGTTCGGCAACACCAATGGGCAAGCAGAGCCTGCGCCCATACCCGAAATGGAAAATGTGTCCTCTGCCGAAACGGTTAACGTAAAAAAACCCGTTCACGCCGAATCGGACGACGTATTTTTACGTCAAAGTACATCTGATATTTCCGAATTGCCCAAGAAGCCTATTAAGGGCGAGCAGATAAGAGCCGAGATATATCCCCCCGTGACCTTGCTTGCAGAGGACAAGGGCGGCCGACAGGAGAACTTTACGGCGGAGCTTCGCCAAACGGCGGAGAAGCTTCAGGAAACTTTGCTCAGCTTCAACGTAAAGACCAAGATCGTGGGCTATTCAAGAGGCCCTACGGTCACGCGTTACGAGCTTCAGCCCGAGGTGGGAACGAGAGTCCGTTCCATTTCGAACCTTGTGGACGATATCGCTCTTAATTTGGCGGCGTCGGGCGTTCGAATCGAAGCGCCCATTCCAGGCAAGAGTGCCGTGGGTATCGAGGTGCCTAACAGAACGTCCAGCACCGTTTATCTGAGGACGTTGCTTGAGTCCCCCAAGTTCATTGAGAGCAAAAGCAATCTTACCGCTTGTCTCGGTGCTGACGTTGCGGGCAATCCTATTATTTTTGATATAGCCAAAATGCCTCACCTGCTTATCGCGGGTGCCACGGGAATGGGCAAGTCGGTCTGTATCAACAGCATCATTATGAGCTTGCTGTATAAAGCTCTCCCCCGTGACGTGAGACTGCTTCTCATCGACCCCAAAAAGGTGGAGTTTGGCGTCTACCGTGACATTCCCCATCTTATCGCGCCCATTGTCAGCGAGCCTAAAAAATCTGCGGGAGCGCTTGTCAAAATGGTTGAGGAGATGGAGAGACGATTCGAGCTTATTGAGGAAGTGGGCGTCCGCGACCTCAAGTCCTATAACGAGCTGACACGCGACGATCCCGACAAGGAATATCTGCCACAGATCGTAATAATAATCGACGAGCTTGCCGGCCTTATGATGACGACTCCTCAGGACGTTGAAAATTCCATCTGCCGTCTGGCACAAAAGGCGAGAGCTGCGGGTATGCACATAATCGTGGGTACTCAGCGTCCGTCTGTTGACGTTATCACGGGTCTTATCAAGGCGAATATCCCCTCGCGTATTGCGTTTACCGTTGCGTCTCAAGTGGATTCGCGAACGATCATTAATATCGCGGGTGCGGAAAAGCTTATCGGACGCGGCGATATGCTCTATGCTCCCGTCGGAGCTTCCAAGCCCATGCGTGTTCAGGGCTCGTTCGTCAGTGACAGCGAGGTGGAGGCGGTCTGCGATTACATCAAGACCAACACGGGCAAGGCAGAGTACGACGACAACATCGTCAACGGAATCGAGGAGGCAGCGGCAAGGCTTGACGCCGGCAAAAAAGGTAGCTCCGATATGCCCGTCGGCGACGACGATCAGGGGGGCGACCCCACTTTGCGCCGTGCTATCGAGTTGGCTGTGGAGAGCGGAAAGATATCCACATCGCTCATTCAGCGCCGTATGTCGCTTGGGTACGGACGCGCCGCGAAGCTTATTGACCGCATGGAGGAAATGGGCATCGTCAGTCCGCAAGACGGACAAAAGCCCCGTGAGGTACTGATCACAAAACAGCAGTTTATGGAAATGGTCGTAAACGACACGATTTCGTAATGGAGTTTATATGGGAAAATTTATTGTAATAGACGGTCTTGACGGCTCCGGCAAGGAGACTCAGGCAAACCTTCTTGCGCGGCACTTGACAGAGAAGGGATATAAAGTTAGAGTTATTTCCTTTCCCATGTACGAGTCGGAAAGCTCGCACCTGGTGAAGATGTATCTGGGCGGTGCTTTGGGATCTAAACCCGAGGACACAAACGCTTACGCGGCATCGTCATTTTATGCGGCAGACAGATACATAAGCTACCGCACCGATTGGAAAAAGGATATAGACGACCCCGACACCGTGGTCATTGCAAACCGTTTTACCACGGCAAACGCGGTGCACCAGCTTTCAAAAATGCCCCGCGAGAATTGGGACGAATTTTTGGCTTGGCTTTGGGATTACGAGTACGAAAGACTTGGCGTTCCGCGCCCCGACCGTGTTCTATACCTTGAAATGACGCCCGAGATATCCATGTCGTTGGTCAATTCCCGCTCGGTGGAGACGGGGCGCAAGAAGGACATTCACGAGCTTGACCCCCGCCACCTTGAGAACAGCTACGACGCGGCCATGTACTCGTCGGACAAGCTGGGCTGGACGCGGGTACGTTGCTACCGTGACGGCGCACCGAGACCTATTGATGAAATAGGTCAGGAGATCTTGTCCGAGGCGGGTAAGATCCTTTGACAGGAAAGTATGCAGGGGTTTTTGGAAAAAATCCCCCACGCCCCAAAAAACTTTAAAAAGAGAAATAAGATGGACATATTGTTCTCATAGAAAAACGGCGGCGTTTTGCCGCCGTTTTTTAATATTTGTTTGACCGGAGCCAAACACTGTCTTTTTTGTTAAATTCCCCTTGCGGACAAACGCTTTCCGTGGTAAAATTAGTGTAATAACTTTTCTTTTCGGAGGAACAGATGAAAAAGATTGAAACTGCCGAAATTTTGTGCGTGGGAACGGAGCTTTTGCTGGGCGACATCGTAAATACCAACGCGGCATTTCTGTCGACAAAGCTTGCGGAGCTTGGAATCGCCGTCTACCACCACACGGTGGTGGGTGACAACCCCGAACGCTTACGGGCAGCGCTCAAGGAGGCGTCGGGGCGAAGCGACCTTATCGTCATGAGCGGGGGGCTGGGCCCCACCTGTGACGACCTGACAAAAGAGGTGACGGCGAATTTTTTTGGACGTGAGCTTGTTACGAACGAAGCCGAGCTTGAAAAAATAAGCGCGTATTTCCGTGAAATGGGACGACCCATGACTGAAAACAACGCAAAGCAGGCACGTATCCCCGAAGGCGCGACGGTCATTGCCAACCGCTACGGCACGGCTCCCGGAGTTGCCATTGAGGGTGAAAACTGCATAGCAGTAATGCTTCCCGGACCGCCCCGCGAGCTTGAGCCCATGTTTTGTGAGGAAGTTATCCCCTATCTGCGTGAAAACGGCGGTCTTTTCGACGGGGTCATATTCAGCCGAAATATTCATATTATCGGTATGGGTGAGTCCTCGGTTGAAAACGAGCTTTTGGAGCTTATGCGCGGTTCGAAAAACCCCACTGTCGCACCTTACTGTATAGCGGGCGAGGTTCGCTTGCGCGTGACGGCCAAGGCGCAGGACCACGAGACGGCTCTTGCCATGTGCAATTCTGTGATAGAGAAGATAGAAGCGACTCCCGTGGGGCAGTTTATATACGGAATAGACTGCGGCACCGTTGAACGTGCGTTGGCTAATGCGCTATGCGAGCGCGGGCTGACCTTTGCCTGTGCCGAATCCTGTACGGGGGGGCTTATTGCGAAGAGAATGACCGATCTTGCGGGAGTCTCACAAGTTTTTCTGGGCGGTGCGGTGACCTACGCAAACTCTGCAAAAGAGGGGATCTTGGGGGTTTCTCCTAAAACGCTTGAAGCTTATGGAGCCGTTTCAGAACAGGTCGCGTGCGAGATGGCAGAGGGCGCTCGCAAAGCATTTGGCGCGGACGTTGCCGTTTCAACCACGGGCATTGCGGGACCGGGCGGCGGAACGATAGAAAAGCCCGTTGGAACCGTCTGCGTGGGCATTTCCACGGCAGAGGAGACCTACGCTTTGACTTTGCACCTCTCATCTCGGCGTGACAGAGGATACATTCGCACAGTTTCAGCAACAAACGCATTGAACGAGGCGCTCAAAAAGGTCAAAAGCATAATTTGAATTGTACCATGAGACGAAAAAATATTGACGATACATTAAAATACACGCCCCCGCTCACCGAGCGAGGGCGTGTATTTGTTTACCCCGTCAGCTCCCGACGGAGGAAATCAAATATCTTCTTTTCTTCCCTTGAGATCTTCACTTGGGAAAGTCCCAAAGCCGTAGCGGTCTGTTGTTGAGTCATGTCGCGATAGTACCGCAAAAGCACTATCTTTTGCCACGTGGCAGGCATTCGGGAGATCGCCTGGGAGAGGGCGATATTGTCGCCAAGACGTTGCAATTCGGTGTCCTCTGAGGGAATGACGCTTTCAAGCGTTGCTCCCTCGTCGCCGTAGACCGTTTCGCTAAGTGACGCCACAGGTGACACGGAATCAAGCGCCACCGCCGCGTCGGCAGCCGACATTCCGCAACCGACCGCAAGCTCGGAGAGTGACGCCTCGCGTCCCTCCTCCATCATTATCTTGTTTTTTAAGTTCATAAGCTGAAGTGCCGCGCGCTTGTACTGTCGGCTGACTTTGATAAGCCCGTCGTCCCTCAGGTGGCGGCGGATCTCGCCGATAATAAGCGGTACGGCGTAGGTGGAAAAGACCGTTCCGCGAGAAGGGTCAAAGCTTCGAATGGCACGCAGCATACCGATCGTTCCTATTTGTATCAGGTCTTCAAGCTCCGTGCCCCTGTCGCGAAAGCGCAGGGCAATAGAGCGCACCAGCCCTGCGTTCAGTCGTATGAGTTCTTCGGTGGCGCGCTCGTCTCCAAGCGCCGCACGGTCAAGAAGAAGCGCGTTGTCGGCGTATTTTTCTTTTGTGCTCTCCATTTCGTCCTCCGTGAAAGATCACCGCCCGAAAAGACTGAAATCCTCCAACTGTTTTATCAGAAGCACGGATGTGCCTTTGCCTACCTTACTGCGTACCCTCATCTTATCGGTGAAGCTCTCCATGACGGTAAAGCCCATTCCGCTTCGCTCGGTCTCGGGCGAGGTGGTAAAAAGAGGCTGGCGAGCCTGCTGTATATCGGCGATCCCCACTCCGCGGTCGCGAATTTCGAGGCGTACGCTTCGGTTGCTGTATATTCGGGCAGTTATGTAGATGCTTCCCGCGTTTTCGGGGTAAGCGTGGACGATGCAGTTGGTCACCGCCTCGGAGACTACGCATTTTATGTCCGCCACCTCGGAGACGGTGGGGTTTGCCTGCGCCACGAATGCCGCGACTATGGCTCTTGCCGACGATTCGTTTACCGACAGGGACGGAAGCTTTATTTTCAGTTCGTTTACAAGCATGGGTCTTTCAAGCTTTGACATGGCTTTCACCTTCCTTTCTTTTAACTATCTCCACCCGACATATGCGAGAAAATCCCGCAAGATCGAGTATTTTGCGAATACGCTCGGTTGGGTTGAGCAGAACCGTCTCGCCGCCAAAGGAGTCAAGTAACGTGTACCGTCCCATAATAAGTCCCAGTCCCGAGCTGTCCATAAAATCCACCCCCGACAGGTCAAGCACCAGCTTTTGGGGGCGCAGACGGCAAATAAGTGCGTCAAGCTCCCTCCGCAAGACCGAAGCGCTGTGGTGGTCGATCTCGCCCTTCAGCTTTACCGTGGCGCATCCGCTTTCCGAGTCGCAGACGCAGCTGAAAAATCCACTTTCCATTTTAACCTCCGTTTTTGATTTATTTTAGCACTCCGCTCCCGAAAAAAATGTCGCTTTGGAGCACGGCACGGGAATTTTGCAAAAATTCTTGCAGTTTTGCCCTTTCTGTGGTAAAATACAGACAGAAATGAAATGCTGTGGAGACTGTTATGATAAAAAACATACGTAAAAAAAAGCTTGCGGCGCTTCTTTGCGCCGCGGTGCTGTCTTTTTCGGGCTGCATGGGACCCGTCCGCCCCGATAAAATGCCCGCAGACACAAATCTTGGAAAGCCCGCACTTGACGGATACCCCGACGAGGACAAGTATTCCTCTGAGACGCGCTTGAGCTTTGTGGGCGTGGGCGACAACATTATCCACGAGGCGGTCTTTACCGACGCGGCAAACCGCGCGGCAGTTTATGCGTCAAATACGGGCGTAAGCTCCCGCTACCGCTTTGTAGATATGTACGAGGGAATCGCGGACATGATAGCCGACGCGGATATTTCCTACGTCAATCACGAAACTCCTATTGCGGGTGATTCTTTCGGGATCAAGGGTTACCCCGATTTTAACGCACCGAGCGAGGCGGGCGACACCCTTCTCGACCTTGGGTTTGACATTATCAACATGGCGAACAACCACATGCTCGACATGGGTGAGGCGGGTCTGCGTGAAACCATAAAATATTGGGACGGCAAGTCGGGGGATTTCGTCATGATAGGCGGCTACACCAAGTCCGACTACGATCAAGTCCGTATGATCGAGCGGCAGGGCGTGAAGATAGCGCTTCTGTCTTATACAACGTTTGTAAACGACAAGCACAAAAATTCCTTATCCTCGGGCAGTGAATACCTTGTTCCTTACGCGGACGAGACGACTATCCGCCGTCAGACCGCGCTGGCGCATGAAAGCGGAGCGGACATTGTGATGGTTGCCATGCACTGGGGCGTTGAGAATGCGTTTCAGCCAAACGCACAGCAAAAACGCCTCGCACAGCTTCTTGCTGACTGCGGTGTTGACGCGGTGCTGGGGTCACATTCCCACACGCTCCAGCCCATTGAGTGGCTTGAGGGAACGTCGGGAAACAAGACTCTGGTGGCGTATTCTCTGGGCAACCTTATCAATACCATGCATTACAGCTACTATATGGTGGGCGGCGCGCTGACCTTTGATATAGTAAAGGAAAAGGACGGAGAGGCGCGAATAGAAAACCCCGTGCTTTTACCGACTATGTGCCATTACAGCATGACTCGCGACACCTTGCAGATGTATATGCTTGAGGACTACACTGAGGCACAGCTTAAAGTCCACGGCTCGCAGTTAAAGGGTGCGTTCACCATGCAGACCCTCTACGGATACGTCAAAAACACGATAGCCCCCGAATTCTTGCCCGAATTTTTCAAATAAACATTACGGCGAACAAAAAACGACGT
>JAZRTK010000040.1:0-53176 GCA_045651985.1 Eubacteriales bacterium | reverse complement strand
CGGCACTATCGAATGGGAATAAACAAATTTTATACTGCTGTTTGAAAAATTGGCTTAAACACTGGCTTGCAGGTGCTTAAAACATTATCCTGAACATGAAAAGGTCTTACCGATTTTGTTATCGGTAAGACCTTTTTTATTTGAGTTGCAAACCACTCGGGCTTTTTTGAATAAGGAAATCTGTCTGCCGTCAAATTGTCTATTAAAGTCCTTGAAACCCGCATAAATGGCAAGTTTTTAATGACCTCAAAATTATTCCCACTCAATAGTTCCCACGGGCTTAGGCGTAAGGTCCATGAGTACGCGGTTGATGCCCTCAACCTCGCCGGTGATGCGAGCTGTGATCTTATGAAGCACGGGGTAAGGAATTTCCTCAATGGTCGCGGTCATGGCGTCCTTGGTATTCACAGCGCGAATGATCGCGGGCCAGCCCTCGTAGCGGCTTTCGTCCTTTACACCTACGCTTTTAATGTCGGGAACGGCAATAAAGTACTGCCAGACCTTCTCGGAAAGTCCTGCGATCTCAAATTCCTCGCGGAGGATCGCGTCAGCATCGCGGAGCGCGTTCAGGCGGTCGCGAGTGATCGCCCCAAGGCAACGGACGCCGAGTCCCGGTCCGGGGAAGGGCTGACGGTATACCATGCTGTGGGGAAGACCAAGCGCCTCGCCCACAACCCTAACTTCGTCTTTAAACAAAAGTTTAACGGGCTCAACCAGCTCAAACTTCAGGTCCTCGGGGAGACCGCCTACGTTGTGGTGGGACTTAACTGCCTTCTTGCCCTCTGCCTGCTTGATACTTTCCAGAATATCGGGGTAGATAGTACCCTGCGCCAAAAATTCAACGCCGTCCAGCTTTCTTGCCTCGTCGGCGAAGACCTCAATAAATTCTTTTCCGATTATCTTTCTCTTGCTCTCGGGATCGGAAACGCCTGCGAGCAGGTCGAGGAAGCGATCGGTTGCGTCAACGTAGATAAGGTTTGCGTCAAGAGTTTTGCCGAAAACATCGATAACGGCTTCGCTTTCCCCTTTGCGCATAAGACCATGGTTTACGTGAACGCAAACAAGTTGTTTTCCGATAGCCTTAATAAGAAGCGCAGCTACGACCGACGAGTCAACGCCGCCCGAAAGAGCCAGCAGGACCTTTTTGTCGCCAACCTGTGCGCGTACCTTTGCGATTTCCTGTTCGATGAAGGCATCAGCCAACGCTTTTGTAGTGATTCTTTCCATCGATTCGGGTCTGATGTTTGTTTCCATTTGATTTTCCTCCGGTTTGTTTGAAATACATCTCCGGATCCCTTCGGGGCATGCCATTTTTTCGGCGGTTTCTCGCGGGAGGCGATGCTGTGAAAAATTTATGATTTCATATTATACCAAAAAACATAAAAAAAATCAATATTTTTTCGTTTTTTTCTTGAAAATTTATCGTTTTGGCAGGTTCATTTTGAAATAGGAGTTGAGCCATGAGTATCTGTCGGCAAGCCATTCAACAGCATGATCTCCGTGCTGTTGGTATGTTCTGAAAGCTACGATGTGGCTTGGCTCCTTGTTGATTTTGCGTCCAAGGCTTTTCCAGATGTCAAAATTCCGCTCTGCGGCATCCTCAACAAGCTCGACGCAGACGGCGGCGTAAGCGGAAGCTCCTGCAAACACGTCGCGCTTTTCCTCCCACCTTGCGCGTACCAGCTTTTTGAACCAATATTGTTCCATGAGAGCGCCGAACCAAATGCTTCTCTGTTTATAGCCCGAATTTGAATCTCCTACATAAAATCCCTTGCTTCCGCCGTCACGGAGCCGTTCGTCGTTTCCGATGGCGAGATCAAAGTCCCACAGAGGCCCGAAATACAGGTGTTCGTCCCCGGGCTTCTTGTAGAAATAGAAGGAGGACCATCCAACGTCTATATTCATGGTGAATTCCTGTATAAGGTAAGAGTCGATGCAGGAATCAAGGTCGACGTAACGCCGAACCCTGTGCTCGTCGCCGCTCATGATAGCGTCGTGAACGGTTTGCAGGTACTCCTTGATGTAGGGGATCTGAGTGGGGGTGACGTCGCTTTTTAGCGAGAACATCTTTTCGCCTGCCACAACGTAAGTAAGGTTTTCGCCGTTGGGGTTGTCGTCGTCCGCGTAGTCGTCGATCTCGACCAGATAGCCCGTATCAAGCTTGGCAGAATCATATTCAATGTTTACGCGGTTTTCCTGGACCTCTATCTGCTCACAGAGCAGATAAACTCCCTTGCAGATGCCGTTTAAGAACACCTCAACCTGCTGACAGCCAACGGTGTATTCAATACCGTCCATGTTTCGCGACAGATGGAAGGCTACCTGATTGCGGATAAGGGACTGATCGCTGTGGTTTGCCAATAGAACCCAATCCTTTGCGGGACCTGAGCCTGTGTCAAGCAGGTTCTGCTTTTTATCGAGCTTGAGTTTGTATGATTTTTTCTCCATTCTCCAGGTGGCGTTGCCTCTTCCGCGCAGCTTTCCCGACGCGTTTTCAAGGCTTATATTTCCTTCCCCGTCCTTTGCGGTGACGGTCACCTGCTCGTATATCTCCTTTGAGACCACCTCGTCACCTGCGGGCATGGTTATCTCGATCACGGGCAGACCCGTGCGTTGCAGCTCAAAGTTGGCGGTTATGGTGCAGTCGGACAAGAAAGTTTCTCCGCTTCGCACGACGTCTTTAACGCCGTCGCTCCAGCCTGTGAAAACGCAGAACTCGTGTGCGTAGGCTGCTACCTGACGTGACGACTCACCGGGCTGAATTGTCTGGGACGTGGCTCCCACCACCGAGCCGTATTTTTTGTCTGAAGATACAAATTCCACCTTTACAGTTCCATCTGACCTCCCGCCGAGTTTTATAGATCCGCAACCTGCAGCGCAGAGCGCAAGCAAGCACATGGCAGAGATTACAACTATTATTTTCCGAAAATTCATAATAAATCCTTTCTTTGTTTGAGTAAATTACTGCTTTCCGCAGAATTTGTTTAGATGATCCAGTGCGTAAGCGGGACGGTCATTGTAGAAACGGCGCATATTCCCAAGCTTTTCCGAGTAGACGTCGCTTATGCCGAAGCGGGTATATGTTTTCTTTACCCAATGTTGATACTTGATTGCATATTTGTTGATTATCCCCTTCATGTTATCGGGGGCGAAATTGACTTCAATTATTTCTTTTGCTCTATTATAGAACTTGTCTTTGAATTCCTGATTTTCGCAGAGCTTGTAGAATATGGCGGAAAAGGAATGCCATTTTTGCTGATTGTTCATTATGGGGAGCATATCTGTGGCAACATTGCTCTTTCCGCCGCCGTCAACGTCAAAGAGCACAAAACGCCATCTGCCGTCGGCGTAAGGATTTGAGGGGTCGACGGTATTGCTTCTCCACATCATCCAGTTGTTGAGGGAAGTCTCCTTGCTCCAATCCTTGTTGATAATGTAGGTCTCTATCGCGATATAGTCGATGAGGCTGTCGAGGTCGATAAGCTCGGAGAACTGCTTGTATACCTCGGGGTCGGAGATATCGGCGGCAAGAAGCTTGTTCATAGTTTTTTTGTATTCGCTTAAAATGTCCTTTGATCCCTCGTTTGAGCCGTTCTTTACGGCTGTAATGTTTTCAGCCTTTACGCCGTAGTGAGATTCGAAATGTTCGTCCTCTTGCTTTTCGGTCAGGAAATAGAGACCCCAGAACTCTCCGTTGAGGAACAGGATGCAGGGCTTCATTGCCATGGTATCCACGTTCGTGTTGGCAACGGCTTCAGAGATGACGGTGTTCGTCATTTTCGTCTGCCACCAGTCGTTTCCGCCGTTTGACAGAGTCAGCTTGTCAAATTTGTCGATTGCCTTTCCATATACGTCGGTGAGACCGTCAAAGAAGGGGTAGGAGAACTTTCCGTCGCCGTATTCGCCTCGGGCGTAGATGCGAAAGCTCTTTTGCAGTGCCTGTCTCGACCAGTTTCCTGCAATTCGCAGACCGCACTCGGTGCCGTAAAGTGCTTTTCCGTTTTCAAAGTATTGGAAGGCGGCTTCTCTTTCCCATTCACGGCCGTCTTGGTTGTAATTTGCGGGATTTCTCTTGTCGGCATCGCTGTATTTAACGTAGTCGGGGCTGTTTAGCCACTGACGATAGGTGTCGCCGATGACGTAAATTCCGCGGTCACCGCTAAACAGATCACGGTGGTCGGCAGAGATGGAAATGACGGCAATATCTTTGTAAGCTTGAGCAGTTTTGCCAACAAAATAGACATTTGTTACCACGTCGCTGGCATAGCCGTCGCGGTCCACTGCCACCGCGCGGACGATAGTGCATTTGTCAACGTTATATGAAGCGGGTTTGTTGTTTCCGCCTATTGAAAAATCACTTTCGGCGGAGGCTACGTTTGCGTTTTCAGTCGCGTCGTCAACGTTTATTTTACCCCGAAAGACTTCTTTTGTCTCGGACGTGAGAGGGTCAGAGCAATCGGTGGTGTAGTATAGTGTGCCGCCGTTTGTCTTTATGGTCAAATCGAAGGCTTCGTTGTAGAATCCACTTTCTTTGGAGAATGTGGGTGCGTTTATGTATTTTATTTCCGTTGCTGACTTGTTGCTCCTGTCGGGAGTGGGGGTCATGACGTTAAACTGGCCTACGCCGTCCTCGGTTCTTGCGTAGACATCGTCGGATTTCAGCTTGGGAAGTGTGACCGTGTCGATCAGAGCGCCGTTCTTTCCGTTCTCTGCGGGCGCGGTAAGGAAAAGCGTTTCCCCGTCGGCGCCGATATTAAAGGGTGCGTATACGTTGGAGTCGCGGAGTCCCGCCTTTTCGTTTTTGTCGCAGAAAATTATCATAAACGTGTTGGGGGTAAGGGTCATTTGGGGCATTTTCAGCGCGTAGGGCATTTCCTCGTTCTTTGAAAGACCGATCCCCTCAAGCTCAATGGTGTCGTCCGAGACGTTCACGATCTCGATCCAGTCGGGGAATTCTCCCTTTTCATCGGCCAAGATAGTCTTGTTGGACGAGCAGATCTCGTTTATGACCAGCTTTCCCGCCAGCGGGTGGTCCGTGTCCTCAGCGGGCTGAGTTTCAGGCGGTTCGGTATCTGCGGACTCTGTACCCTGCGTACCTGCAGGCTCTGTGACCACGGGTCCTGTGTCCTGCGTGTCGGGGGTCAGGTCGGCGGTACTTTCGACAGATTTTTCCGTGTCCTTTCCCGAGCTTGCAGGGGTGCAGGCGGGGAGAGAACTTATAAGAATTACCGCTGTCATAATAAGACTGAATATTTTAATTTTCATAGTTCTGCCTCCGTAAAATCACCTATATAAATTTTACATTATATGGCACAGAATGTCAAGAATTCTTTTTTCGGCAAAACAGAGATTTTTTAGGACGGAAACGGCGGCAACCCCTGCCGTCTTCGTGCTTTTTTACCTCTTGTAAATAACAATACTGCCCAGATCAAATGGATATACCATGCTGCGAAAGACGGGCGAAAAAATTCACGCTTTTACTTGATTTGGGAAGGAAAATGTGGTAAAATGTATAAAATACGTTTTTGGAGCTTTAAATGAAGATTATTGAAAATGAGATCTTCGATCAGGAGCGCGCGCTATATGCCGTAAGCGACACGGAGATCATAAACTGCACCTTTGCGGGACCTGCGGACGGTGAGTCTGCGTTGAAAGAGTGCGGAAATATCAAGGTCACGGGGTGCACTTTTGAGTTGCGTTATCCCTTTTGGCACGACGAGGGCGTATATGCTGAAAATTGCATCATGAGTGAAGGCTGCCGCGCACCCGTTTGGTACACAAAAAATGCGACCTTCAAGAATTTTGACATAAACGGAGTTAAGGCATTCCGCGAATGCAACGATATAAAGCTCGTTGACTGCAGGGCCCAAAGCACCGAGCTTGGCTGGTGCTGTCGGAAAGTTGAAATTGAGGGAGGTGACATCACCTCCGAATATTTCTTGTTCAATTCCTCGGATATCAAGATCGAAGGGCTGAATTTTAAGGGCAAATATTCCTTTCAGTACACAAAAAACGTAGAGATAAGGAACGCTGTTTTGGATACCAAGGACGCATTCTGGCACAGCGAGAACGTGACCATTTACGACAGCGTTATAAAGGGCGAGTATGCCGCTTGGTATTCGAAAAATCTTCGGCTGGTGCGCTGTAAAGTCATTGGCACACAGCCATTTTGCTACGTCGAAAATCTGGTGATGGAGGACTGTATGACCGAGGGCTGCGACCTGTCATTTGAATACAGCTCGGTCAACGCCAAAATCAAAGGCCGTATCGACAGCATAAAAAATCCTCTTTCGGGAAGTATTGAAGCTGACGATATCGGCGAGACCATTATTGACGGGAACGTACGCAAAGGCTCGGATTGCAAGATAAATAAAAAGGTACGCTGACAGCGTACCTTTTTATTTCAGCAAAACTCCCTGCGCATCTGCTCAAGGGCATATTTTTCAAGGCGCGAGACTTGTGCCTGCGAAATTCCTATCTCCTCGGCAATTTCCGTTTGGGTCTTGTTGCCGAAAAAGCGCAGCCTGATTATTTTTCGCTCGCGTTCGCCCAGTTTTGCCATGGCGTCCTGCAGAGCGATGTTTTCAAGCCAGGTCTTGTCCCCGCCGTCCTCGTCGCTTATCTGGTCCATGACGTAAATGGAGTCTCCGTTTTCCGAGTACACGGGGTCGTAGAGGGATATGGGCTCGACTATTGCCTCCATGGCGCGGAGCACCGCTTCTCTCGGCTCGCCCAATCGTGTGGCTATCTGCTCCACTTTCGGCTCGGTTTGGTTTTCGCGCATCAGCTCTTCACGCGCGGAAAGGGCTCGGTAGGCAAGGTCGCGGACCGAACGGCTGACGCGTATGGCGTTATTGTCCCGCAGGTACCGTCTGATCTCTCCGATTATCATGGGCACGGCGTAGGTGCTGAATCGCACGCCTACCGTCATATCAAAATTGTCTACTGCTTTGGTAAGACCTATGCAGCCCACTTGAAACAGGTCGTCCAAAACCTCTCCGCGGCTTGTGAACCGCTGGATAACGCTGAGCACAAGACGCAGATTTCCGTATATGAGCGCGTCACGCGCCTGAGATGAGCCGAGGCGCGCTTGTTCTAAGAGTGTCAGAGTTTCCACGTGGGTCAGGGTTTTAAGCTTCGCGGTGTTCACACCGCATATTTCAACTTTATTGTAGTACATAAAATAACACTCCCGTTCGGTAAAAGTATTTACCGAACGGGAGTTCTTTTATGCGGTTTTGCTATTTTTGGATCCAACCAAAATATTCCGTTTTACGAGAAAAGCTTGGTGCACTGACCGCCCTTGCATTCGATGAGTTTATCGTCAACGACTACCCAGACGGAAGTTGCCGAGGGGTTGTAAAGCATGGATCTGTCGGCGGACATTTCACAGTTGCGGAGTGCCGTTATGTAATCGTAAATTTCGATATTGGTTGCGTACCAGACGTCCTCCATGTACTCTGCCGCCGCGCAAAATTCCTCCATCAGATCCCAGCTGTTGTCGCGGTCAAATTCATAGCTGTGACCCCAGACGTAGAATAGGGAAAGGGGATATTTGTTGTTCTTGAAGGCTTCAAGCTTGTCCATGATACTGTTATTGTGATGGCAGGTGGGATTCCATATCATAAAATCGTCGGGAAGCCCAAAGGAGCCTGTGGCTGCGGTGGTGCGGGAATAGTTCATGCCCAGTTTGCGGAGGATTTCCATTGAGCGGGTATCGCGGGAACCAAAGGGATAGGACATACCCCGTACAACGTAGCCGCAAAGACTTTCAAGTGTCTTCTTATCCTGCAGTATTTGTTGTACTACCTCCATGTTGGGAACTCTTTCAACGAACGGGTGTGTGAACGTGTGGCAGGAGACCTCGTGGCCTGCAAAAAGGGTCGCGACCTCCTCTGCATCTATCTTGCCCTCATATTCAAATGAGCCCGCGTTCAAGTGGAACGTGCCTTTTATGCCGTGGCGGTTGAAGATATCAACCAATCGACGGTCGTGGATAGCTCCGTCGTCGTAGCTCATGGTGAGGGCCTTCATCTTTCCTTGGGGGTAGCAATAGTTTATTCTTTTCATGTTTTTTCTCCTTGTTGGTTTGTATATTAGAGCTTGATCTCTCTCATTTCAACAAATCTTGCAAGCTGCGCCTCGTTTGGAATCGAGGTGCTTGCTCCGTTTTTGCCCACTATCATGGCACCTACGGCATTGGCATATCGGCAGGAGTGCATGATGTTGCCCGTGCGTATATATTCAAGTGTAAGAGCGGCGGTAAATCCGTCGCCCGCGGCTGTGGTGTCCACCACCTTGGTCATGTAGGCGTCGGCAATTTTGTAATAAGTCTTGTCGTAGACAAGAGCTCCGCGGTCGCCCAGCTTGATAACGTAATATTTTGCTTTGACCATTTTTTCTAAGCGAATTGCCGCCTTCAGAGCCAGATCCGCGGTGGAGGGATATATCCCCGTGTACGCCTCGGTCTCCTGCTCGTTTGGTGAGAAGACCTCAAGCTCGGGCAGTTGGTCAAACGGGAAATCGGGCTTTGCAGGACCCGCGTCAATAAATATGGGGGCACCCTGCTTTGCGGCGTATTTTGCCGCGGACAAAATTGCTTCGTTGGGTATTTCAAAATGCAGGAGCACTGCGTCGGGGTAGCAGAGAAGCGCTTCCTCTGCGTCGTCTGCTGTAAGGCAGTCGTTGGCACCCGGGAAGACCGTTATGCGATTGTCTCCGTTTTCCTCGACCACGATCGCCGCAAGACCTGTGGATACGCCCTCGGCGGAGCGCATGTAGGTGACGTTTATGCCTTCGTTTTGGTAAAGCTGGCGCAATGTGGCGCCGCTTTGGTCACGTCCGAGCTTTGCGCAAAAGACGCAGTCGCCTCCAAGACGTTGCACGGCAATAGCGGAGTTTCCGCCCTTGCCTCCGGGGATAAAGCGGTAATCTCCCGCAGTTTCAAGCAGGGTCTCGCCCGCCTCGGGAATTGAGGACACGTTCATGACGAAATCCATGTTAGCGGAGCTTACTACCAGTATTCTTTTTTTCATTTTGTCACCTCTTTTCGCTTTTTATCGGAACTCCTCCGAAAGGACGGCGCAAACGCCTATGTCGCGGTACTGTCCTTTAATGAGCATACCACATCGGCGGACGCCCTCGAATCTCATGCCCACCTTTTCCATGACACGTCTGCTTGCGTCGTTGCCCACGATATAGTGAGCTTCGATACGGTTTAAAAGAAGATTCTCAAATCCGAATTTCATGACCGCGTGTAAAGCCTCGGGGATAATTTCGTGACCTCTGTAATCGGGGTTTAAAACGTATCCAACTTCGGCTGAGTCATTATCAAAATCAAAGCAGGTAAAGCCGCAAGTACCTATCATCTTGCCGTTTTCCCGCAGGGTTATCGCCCAGTCGAAAAAGTCGCCCACGGCGTATCTGCCCTCAAGATATTCGAGATAGTCCCTTGTGTAGCGCACGCTTGAATGCGGGTACCAAGTCAGGTATTTTGTCACGTCCGCACGGCAGGCGTACTCGAACATATCGCGGTCGTCGTCCGTCGTCATGCGCCGAAGCACCAAGCGGGGCGTGTTCAAGGTTGGCATGCGGGAAAATATTCTGTATATTGCGTTTCTGTTCATACTTAAACCTCAGAGGGCATTGTCTTTCACTTCTATTATAGACTTTATTTTCAATATTTTCAATAGTAAAACAGCAAAATTTTGCAAAAATACTGTACAGCGCCATATTTTTGTGATATAATAAAATGAATATTTATGCCCAACTTAAATAAAAGAAAAGAGATAAAGATATGTGCGGTTTTGTTGGATTTTCCGGCAAGATAGAGAGAAAAAAAGAGATAATCAATAAAATGATGGACAGGATAGTTCACCGCGGACCCGATATGGCGGGTGATTTTCTGTCCGACGAGATAGCATTGGGCTTCAGACGTCTGAGCATTATTGACCTTTCCGACAGCGGAACACAGCCCATGACAAACGAGGACGGCTCTGTTGTTATCACCTTTAACGGCGAGATATATAATTTCGGCGAGCTGAGAGAAAGGCTTCTTTCAGCAGGTCACGTTTTCAAAAGCGGAAGTGACACCGAGGTGATCTTGCACGGTTATGAGGAATACGGAGAGGGCGTAGTTGACCTTTTGCGCGGAATGTTTGCGTTCGTCATCTGGGACTCAAAGACCAAAAGGCTTTTCGGTGCCCGCGACCACTTTGGAATCAAGCCCTTTTACTATACCTTCACAAAGAACGGCGACATTATTTTCGGCTCGGAGATAAAGAGCTTTTTGGAGCATCCCCACTTTGTAAAAAAGGTCAACAAAAGAGCACTCCGACCCTATCTGACATTCCAGTATTCCTCAATGGAGGAGACATTTTTTGAGGGCGTGTTCAAGCTTCCCGCCGCACACTGCTTTACGTGGACACCCGGCGGAAAAATGAATATCCGACGCTATTGGGACGTTGATTTTTCTGACTGCGGACGTGATTTTGAGACTCTGAAAAAGGAGCTCGACGATACCGTAAGGGAATCGGTTGCCTCTCACAGAATAAGCGACGTGCGCGTTGGTTCTTTCCTTTCGGGCGGCGTTGATTCAAGCTACATTACGGCGGCGCTCATGCCCGACGAGACCTTTTCCGTTGGTTTTTTTGACTACGAAAAGTTTAACGAGACCAACGAGGCAAAGGAGCTTTCCGACAAGCTCGGCATCAAGAATTTCCGTCGGAACATTACCGCCAAGGATTGCTTTGACAATTTCGCGGACATTCAGTACCACATGGACGAGCCCCAGTCAAACCCCTCATCCGTACCGCTTTATTTTCTTGCACAATTGGCGCGTGAGCAGGTGACGGTAGTTCTTTCGGGCGAGGGCGCGGACGAAATTTATGCGGGCTACGAGTGGTACGACGAAACCCCGCTTATGAAAAAATACAAGAAGCTTCCCGCCGCTTTGAGGCGCGGCGCGGCGGCATTGGCACGCCGCATGCCCTATTTCAAGGGACATGATTTTATTATTAAATCAAGCGGCAGACCCGAGGATTATTTTATCGGTCAGGCACTTGTTTTTCCCGAAAAAGAAGCTCTTTCGGTGCTTTCTGAGGAGTACAGAAACGTGCCCTCCGTAAAGGATATTACCGCTCCCATCTACGAGTGTGTCAAGGGCAAGACCGAGCTGCAGAAAAAGCAGTATCTGGACCTGAATCTCTGGCTCCCCGGCGACATTCTTCTCAAAGCCGATAAGATGAGCATGGCAAGCTCTCTTGAGCTTCGCGTGCCTTTTCTTGACCGTGAGGTCATGGCGCAGGCGCAGTCGATACCCGACCGATTCAAGATATCACACGGCACCACAAAGTACATTTTGCGTGAGGCGTCCCATGAAATTCTGCCCGACGAGTGGGCAAACCGTCCCAAAAAGGGATTCCCCGTGCCTATACGCCATTGGCTCCGCTGTGACGAGTACTATGCCCGTGTAAAAGAGTATTTTGAGGCGGACTTTGCCGCGGAATTCTTTGAGCAAAAGGAAATCTTGCGTCTGCTGGACGAGCACAAGGCGGGAAAGAAAATGAACCAGAGAAAGATCTGGACGGTGTTTACTTTCCTCGTGTGGTACAAGAGATTTTTTGTTGACGAGGCGTAAAAAAAGGAGATATTTCATTATGCAAAATATTGAAGTGAATATTATCCCCGTGTTGCTTGGCGGCGACCTTAACAGCTACAACGTGGCGCGGGCGTTTCATGAAAAATACGGCGTTATTTCCCACGTTTTCGGGCGTTATCCCATCGGGCCAACTAAAAATTCGAAGATAGTCAACTTCCACGTGGTACCCAAAATGGACGACCCTGACATTATGGTAACCGAGCTTTGCAATTTCGCGGATAAGAATCCCGACTCGCACCTTATCCTGCTTGGCTGCACTGACGATTACGCCACACTTATCATAAACAACCGTCACCGTCTTGAAAGCAGATATATCTGCCCTTACATTGACCCTGAGCTGTCCGAGCAGCTGGTCAGCAAGGCGGTCTTTTACGAAATGTGTGAGAAGTACGGCATACCTTACCCCAAGACGAAGGTGCTCGACGGCACATTTACGTCCGACGATCTGAGGGAGGACGCCCTTGGATTTAAGTATCCCGTCATCGTCAAGCCCTCCAGCAGTATTCAGTACTGGAAGAACCCATTTGACGGCATGAAGAAGGTGTATACTGCCGCTG
This sequence comes from Eubacteriales bacterium, assembly GCA_045651985.1. Lineage (GTDB taxonomy): Bacteria > Bacillota > Clostridia > Oscillospirales > CAG-272 > SIG710. The sequence goes on along the minus strand of JAZRTK010000040.1, from coordinate 40,960 downwards.
ACCCCCACGAGGCTGCGTCTATTATGACCGAAATTTACGGCGCGGGCTATCCCGACAAGATAATAATTCAGGATATGATTCCCGGCGACGACGCCAATATGTACGTGCTTACCGCATATTCGGACAGCACGAAAAAGGTAAAGATGACTTGTCTTGGCCACGTTCTCTTGGAGGAGCACACTCCACGCGGACTTGGCAACCACGCCGCGATAATTACCGAGCAGAACGCTGACCTTACCGAGCGCTTTTGCGCGATGCTCGACGATCTGGGATACGTAGGCTTTTCTAACTTTGACATCAAATTCGACCCCCGCGACGGCAGTCTCCGCGCATTTGAGATAAATCTGCGCCAGGGTCGCAGTAACTATTACGTAACGGCGGCGGGAATCAACATTGCTCAGCTTTTGGTGGAGGATAGAGTTTTCCACCGCGACAGTGAGTACCGTCCTTGTGAAAATTCACACCTGTGGCATTGCATACCCTTTGCCGTGGTGAGAAAGTACGTTCATAACGAAAAGGCGCTCGCACAGGCAAAGAGTCTTAAACGCGCGGGTAAATCCACGTCGTCTTTGTGGTATGCCCATGACCTTTGGTTTAATCCCAAGAGACTTATCTGGGTGGTGGAGCACCTGCGCCGACAGTTCGGCAAGTACAAAAAATACTGCAAATAAGGAGTGCTGAAATTGGAGAAAAACAGAAAGCTTCTGGGTATTCTCGGCGGTCTTGGGCCTATGGCGACGGTGTATTTTTACGAAATGCTCACCGCTCATACAAAGGTCACGCGAGACCAAGAGCACATTGATATTCTTATTAGCTCACGTGCCACAACGCCCGACAGAACGGCGTTTATCGTGGGCGCGTCGGACGAAAGTCCCATCGGAGCTATGATAGAGGAGGGAAAGCGTCTGCAAGACTGCGGCGCGGACATGATCTCAATGCCCTGCAATACCGCTCACTATTTTTACGATGAGCTGACGCAGGCACTTGATATTCCCGTTTTAAATATCCTCTATGAAACGGCGGCTCACGTCAAGCGCGCGGGAGCAAAAAAAGTGGGTATTCTTGCAACCGAGGGGACTGTGAAATCGGGCGCTTACGCTCACGTTTGTCAGCAGGTTGGGCTTGACTGTATTCTGCCCGACGAGGAGCATCAGTCGATTTTGTCCGACATAATTTACGGTCAGATAAAGCAGGGGAAGGGTGCAGATATGGCGAAATTCGAGCGCGTCCGAGACCACATGGTCTCCAAAGGGGCTGACAAGCTTGTGCTCGGCTGTACCGAGCTGTCTCTTATAAAGAGGGACAACGCTCTTGGCGACCTTTTTGTGGATTCGCTTGAAGTTCTGGCTCTGCGGACTATCGTCTTGTGCGGGAAAGAGCCTGAGGGCTTTGACACCGAGCTTATGGCTGACAAAGAAATTCTGAAAGCATGAAAATAACTCAGCGGGACACCAATCCCTTTAAATTTTCCGACACCAACAAGCGCTATCACACCTACGATTATTTCATGAAGCATCGCTACGGCACAAAGTGTGCCAAAATCCCCTTGGATGGCGGATTTACCTGCCCGAATATTGATGGGCGGTGCGGTGTGGGCGGTTGCATTTACTGCTCGGGCAGGGGAAGCGGCGACTTTGCACAGCCTGCCGAGATGCCTATTGCCGAGCAGTTTCGAATTACGGCGGATAACCTTTCATCGAAGTGGAAGACCGACAAATATATCGCCTATTTTCAGGCGCACACTAACACGTACGCGCCCGTTTCGGTCTTGCGTGAAAAGTTTGGAGAGGCATTGAAGATAAAGGGCGTGGTGGGTCTCAATATTGCCACCCGTGCCGACTGTCTGCCACCCGACACAGTAGAATATTTGGCACATCTTTCCGAGCAGACCGACCTTACGGTGGAGCTTGGCTTACAGACGGCAAACGACGGAGTGGCGCGCTATGTAAACCGCGGTCACACGTTTGCGGATTTTTGCGAGGGGTACGAACGATTGAGGTCGGCAAGTGACAAGGTCATGACCTGCGTTCACCTTATTTTCGGACTTCCGGGAGAAACCACCGAGGATATGCTTGAAAGCGTTCGCCAAGTGGCGAAATTGCGCCCGAATCAAGTAAAAATTCACCTGCTCCACGTAATTGACGGCACCAAAATGGCGCAAATATACAGAGCGGGCGACTATACGCCAATGGACAGGGAAACGTATATTGAAACGGTCTGCCGCGCCTTGCGTCTGTTACCGCCCGAGACCGTTATCGGCCGTCTGACGGGTGACGGCGCGCCCGACACGCTTCTTGCACCCGATTGGAGCCGCAAAAAAACAGCAATTATAAACGATATTGACAAAATGATGTTTGAGCGCGGCTGGGGACAGGGTGATCAAATATAAAAAGCGGAACGCTGTACGTTCCGCTTTTTGGTTATTCTTGATTTTGGCTTTCCTGCTTTGGTGCTTCTTTTTTCACCTTTGCAGGCTTTGGTTTCTTCTCTTTCTTTTGCCTTTCGGGCTTGGGCTTCTTTACGGGCTCCTCCTTTTTGGGAGCCTCAAGATCCTCTGACGTGAGATCGCCCGATGCTATTTTTTGAGCAATCCTTGCGTTTGCGTTTTCCTTGATCAACTCCAAAATCACCGCAAAGAGAGGAATAAAGAAGATGATTCCCACGATGCCCAACAGATTGCCTCCGATAAGGGCGGCTACCAGAGTGTAGAGAGGGGAAAGGCCGACGGCTGTGCCTACAACGCGGGGGTAGATTAGCTGCGTTTCGATGAACTGGACTGCCAGGTAGATGATGAGGCAGTAAAGGGCCTTTTCGGGTGCTACCAGCAAGGTCAGGAACACGCTTATCGCGCAGGAAATGAACGCACCAATGTATGGAATGAGTGCACAAACGGCGGTAAGTACGCTGATAAGGATAGCATATGGCATTTTGAAGATCGAGAAGGCGATGAATATGAGAACGCCCAATATCAGCGCTTCGCTGCATTGTCCATATAGGAATTTTGAGAAGATCTCGGAGAATTTTCGGCAGAATTTCAGCACGCTCTTTGCCCATGCGGGTCTCATGTAAGCGCAGACCAGAATCTTTCCGTGTCTTGCAATATCCTGTTTTTCAAGTGCGGCGTAGCCCGCGATAATAATGGCAAACAGCGCTGTGACCAGAATGTTTATTGTAGACGAGAACACGTTCACAACGTTTACGAAAATAAAGTCCGCCCCCGTTGTCAGCTTGTTCACGATCCCCGAGAAGTTATCCAGGATCGCCTGGAAATTGATCTTCTTTACAAGGTCCTCGACCCACTTGATGTCGAAATGCTGTTTACTCAGATTCTTTATACTTGCTTCGATCTGCGTGTAAAGTGCTTTTACGGAGCTTGTGATCTCGGGAATGAGCAAAACGAGCACAACGGCAAGCACGACGGCAACGCAGATAAGCGTAATTACGAAGCTCCATGCGCAAAGCACTTTTTTTGAGGGGCGTGTCTTTGCTTTTGAAAAGAGCTTTTCAAGTCGTTTCTGTATGCCGTTCATGGGTACGATGAGGAAAAGTGCTATTATCGCGCCCACTATAACGGGAAGAATGAGATTTATAAGTTTATTGGCATAGGATGTCACAGCAGAAAAGTTCATAAGCGCGGCGAACAGGACTATGCCCGTAATCGTGACAAGCAAAGCTTTTTTTGTGTTAGAACCCATTTTTTCTTCCTTTCCGAGTCGATTGTGGAAATTTTACACTTATATTATAATTCTTTTTCCCGTTCGTGTCAATATCTGACTAAAAAATGACGGCTTGCGCCGTCATTTATTATTTCATATTATCGCCGTAGCGCTTGATCTTCTGGGTGGTGGTGCGCTCCAGGGGGGTGGTGAGAATGTCGAACTTTTGAATCTTTTTGTACTGTGGAACGGCATCGTTTACCGCGTTCACAGCATCGTTCACAGCCGACTTTATCTCATTTGGGTCGGGTGTGTGTCCCAGCACCTCAGAGAGGTGGTCCAGAGAGGGATATATCTTTGCCCTCACGCAGGGGTCGCCGTGGCGGTCCTTGCCCTCAAGCACCAGACATTCAGAGACGATCTCGTGCTCTGACAGTCTGTCCTCGATCTCCTCGGGAAAGATGTTTTTGCCGTTTGAGGTGACGATGACGTTTTTAATTCTTCCTTTGATGTGAACGCCGCCGTTTCGGTCGATCATACCAAGGTCGCCCGTGTGGAACCAGCGGTTTTTAATGACTGCCGCCGTTGCTGCTTCGTCGCGGTAGTAGCCAAGCATTACGTTGTCGCCTGCCGCAATTATCTCGCCCACGCCGTTCTCGTCGGGATTACTGATTCGCAGAGTGACTCCCGGAATGGCGCAACCCGCGGTCTCGGGGTCGTAGAAAAAGTCATTGTTGGCTGAAAGAATAGGTGAGGTCTCGGTAAGACCGTAGCCCTGAACGGTCTTTATGCCAAGGGCGTTGAAGTCCTCAATGAGTGCGGGGTCTATCGCCGCTGCGCCAACGACCATCATTCTCAGTTTTCCGCCAAGACTTTTTTTGACGTTTGAGCAGATGACACGACGGATAAGGAAAGGCAGGGTTTTAAGCGCCTCCGCAAGAGAAAGCTCCTCAAATGCGCGCTTGTATTTCGCGGGACATTCCTTTGCTATTGCCATTCTAAGGCGCTTGCTAAGCACTTTTAAGAGCGCGGGGACAACAACTATCACCGTGTTGTTGTATTCTTTTAAATTTGTAGCAACGCGGTTAAGTCCGTCGCAATAGGAGATGCAAGCGCCCTGCGCAAGCAGGCAGAGCATATCGACCGTTGCGGCGTAGGTGTGATGCAAGGGCAGGATAGAGAGCACCTTGTCGTTTGGGAAAACACGGATGACCCTCGATATCTGATACACGTTTGAGCAGATGTTGAACATGGAAAGGCAGACGCCCTTGGACGAGCCCGTGGTACCCGACGTGAAAATAAGAACCCTCATTTCGTCCGGGGGATAGGTAAAGGAATTTATCTTCTTTACGTCCTCGGGTGTGTATTTTATCGGGATATTCGGCACGTCAGCCAGATCGTACGTGACGTCGAATTTCAGAACGCCGTCAAGCTTGCCCTGTACCTTGCCGTCGGCAAAGATCGCTTTACATTCGGCGGCTTCGCAGAAATTTGCGATATCACGGCCCGAAAGCTCCTTGTCAACAGGAACGACCACGCCGACGGTCGCTGCTGCCAGATAGGAAATAGCCCAGCCGCCGCTGTTCTCACCGCACAGCGCTATGCGCTTGCCCTCAAGTCCGCGTCGGATAAGGGACGTACAGAGGGAAAGATAAATTTCATACATCTCTTTGTATGAAATGTATCTGTATTTTCCCGCCGACACTTTGAGCTGAAGTGCCGTTTGATTGGGCGTATTCTGCGCCGAGTGGGTAATAAGGTCGCGGAAATTGTCATGTCTGGGAATGTTATAGTAGGATGTTTTTTGTGCTTTCATTTATGACCGTTCCTTTCAAAATCGGTTTCTTTTGCAAATTGGGGTCGTGTAGATTTTATGGTAAACAGCTACTTGTGTCAAGATAAACATACTTTTTTGTCGGGAATATTCATTCGAATTTCACACTTAGGCAACAAAATTGGCGTTGAATGTAAAATATTGGGAATAAATTCTTGTTATCGGTGATAACTTGATCTCGTCAAAAGCTACTGATCGGCAGATCTTCGTTGTCTTCTCCCTTTTCCACCGATTTTACCACTACCGTAAATGAGCGATCGGGGGTCACCTGAACCGTAACGCGGTCGCCGACCTTTTTACCAAGCAGTGCTCGACCCAGAGGTGATTCTTTGCTTATAAAGCCTTTTGTGGCGTCCTGTCGGAGAGTGGTGACTATCTGAATCTTCTTTGTCTGACCGTTCATTTCGTAGAAAAGCTCTGCGTAGTCGAAAAGACCGATAGTTCCATCGTCGCCGCCTACTTCAACTATCTTTGCGGTGGCTATCATGCTTTTTAAGTAGCGGATACGGCTCTCGTTGCGGTTCTTTTCGCGCTTTGCTTCCTTGTATTCGGCGTTTTCGCTCAGGTCCCCGTATTCACGCGTGCGCTTGACCTCGGCAAGAAGCTTCGGACGGAGCTCTTTTTCCCGATAGTCTATTTCTTGTTGCATCTTCTTTATATCAACTGCTGTAAGCTCGTTGTGCATGGCTTTGTTCCTTTCATATTATGTGATTTTTGACAGAAATAATTCACGATTGCAAAAAACAGCGGCGGTACGCCGCTGTTTTTAATATTTTATTTTCCCGAAGCGAAGATATCCTTGCCCTCTTGAAGGAGCTTGGCATCATCGACAAGCTTATGGGGCATGGTTCGGAGCACGAAGAACTCGCCCACGCCGTTGAGCGTTACGTAGGAGCGTCGCTCGGAGTATTGATAGAATCGGTAGGTCAGCTCTCTGTCCGTTTCGGTGGTGACGGTAAGCACGAGCTGTGCTTCGTTGTCGTCAAGAGCCTTGAAGGTCTCCATTTCCTCCTTTGTCAGGTTGCAGTTACCCTCGTAGGAGGTGACAAGCAGATTCCAGTAGTAATTGCGGAACTGAGGGGTTGAAAGTACCTTTCCCGTGCCTCTGTCTGTTACCACAAGGTCCTGACCGTCGCCTGTCAGGTCAAAGACCGCACTGTAAGCTCCGCTTCTCACGGAAACCGATTTCACGTAGTCTATCTTCATCTGGAACATGGGGGATTCGACCCAGTCGAAAAGATCCCATTTCATGAAGAACATTGCTTCCGAGTCGATCAGGTTTATCTGATCAAACAAGGAAGACGCAACGTAGCAGGAGCCGTCGTCGTTGGGCGGGCTGATAACGATGAAGTTTTCATGCCCTTGGTATGTAAAGCTCATGGAATAGCAGTTTTCGCTGTCTATGTTGAACTGTGCCAGCTTTTCGTCGGTGATTCCGAGGGCTACCACCTTCATGTGATCCTCCATTTCAGCCGTATAAAGGGCGTACATAGCCTTTGAAACGGCGTTTGCGGAGGGAGTAAGTCCCGCGGGGTAGATCATTTCGTAGGTGGCGGTCTCAAATTCTGTTCCTTCGCGGTCAGACTGCTCGATATAGTCCATGTGGAAGATCATGTCCTTACCCTTCATGAGCACGAAATCATGGACCATGAAATAGTCGTTCTGGTTCATGGGGGTGATGACCATGGGGAACACTATAGATTCAACGGTGGAAAGAAGGGTCGTTTCAATTGATTTGTCTACAACGTAGACAGAGTTGGGGCGGCCCAGATACTTAAAATAGTATCCGTTGCCCGTTGCGATCTGATGACCGATAAGACATTCGTAAATTCTGTATTCGTAGCTTCCGTCCGACATTTGGTGGCGGGTCTTCATGGTGAACCTTGCGGGCTTGTAGACTGTTCCGTCTTCCAGAGTCGTTTCTTCAAAGCCGTAGTCCTCGCCCTCTACCGAGTTTACGCGGGTGATAGCGAGAGGGTAGGTGCAGCTTGACATGAGGGAGGTAATGTTCTCCTCGTGGACGGCAAGTCCCTCAAAGCCTGCGATCTGAGGGTCCCAGTCCGCATCACGGGTCATTTCGTAGATGCCATGCTCGTTTTCGACCTTTATGGATACCACGTCCTTGTTTTCAAGTCCGTCGTAGACCACGACCTTCGTCGCCGCCATACCAAGACCCTCTCCGTCCTCGGGCACGACGGTCTCCAGCCCACCCGTTTCGACGGGCTCAACTGTCGTAAATGGCTTTATTGCCACAAAGTATGCGACTATCATCACAAAGGAAAGGGCGAACATGACGACCGTAGCAATAAGCTGTTTTCTCATGCACGCTTTCTCCTTACGTAGATAATAGCGATGCCCGAGATGAATACCACGGTGGCGGGAATGATAGCAAGAAGTGCCGTTGTTGTTTTTGCGTCAGCTGCCGTCAGGCTTTCAATCTCGGTGGTGGCAAAGGGCTTTCTGCCAAAGTCCATATATACGATCTCTTTTTGCATAATTCTCATCATGGAGTAGAGAGATTCGCTGTTTCCGTACACGTTTGAGGTGAGCTGCTGACCTGATGCGAAATCGGTGGAACCGCTGACCATAACGTAGGAGTATTCGGTGTTGGTGGAGTTGCCCAGCTGTCTGCCCTGAGTGGTAATTGTGAGCAGGGGTATCTTGTTGTACTTGTCAGCCTTCTGAACTGTCTCTTGGTTTGCCTCAACGAACGCATCGGCGCTGGTCACGAAGATGTCGTTTATCTGTCTTGTGATACCGTTTGATGAGTAGTAGCCCTTTTCATCATAGCTGTCCGAGTGGCGAAGGGGCATAGCGTCGGGGAATATCACCTTGGGGGCTGTGCCCGCATTTGTCAGGTCCTGATTCACCTGTGTTCCGAGTGTTCCCTCGCCCGTTACGTATTCTGCAACGACGTTGTAGTTTGCATAGTCGATAGAGTGAGAGGGGTCCTTTACGATACCGGGGTTAAGACGATTGTTTTCGTCTGCATATCTACCGAACTCAATTCCCCACTCGTACATATATTCTTCAAGATTGGGAAGAACGGGTGTGCTGGGGGAAACGAAGAGCATGAAGGCGTTTACGCCGTCAAGGAACTTTTCCAGCTTGTCTATTTCGGAAATATCCGAGCCTGCGTCCTTCTTTGTCAGGAAGTCGGATGTGGGGTTGTAGCACACCATAAGACGGCAGTCCTGAGGTATCTCGTCCTTTGAAAGGTCGATGAGCTGATATTCATAGCCCGCGTTGGTAATAAGCTCAAGCAGGTGAATGTCTGTTACCGCCTCGCCGTGGTTGGTAAGTACTGCGCAAACGGGGGATTCGGCGCGGGTGACGGCGATAATGGTGGAGGCGAACTTTGCTTCTGCGTTGTATGCCCATACCTCGTTATTATTGTTGAAGGTGTAGAAGGATTCAAGTGAGAGCTGTCTGAATTCGGTACCGCTCTCAATAATAACGTCGGTGGTCTTGATATTGGTGGTGGCGGTGGTCTTGTACTTGCTTACCGCCGAGCGGTTGTCGATGATGTTCACCGTCTCGACCCTCACGTTCTTTAACTTCTTCTGAAGCTGGAGCGCGGTGTTGTAAACGAGACGGGAGGTGTTGGTGTCATTTAAGGTGTCGGGGTCGGAGCAGAAAAGAATTTTTACGTCCTTATCTACGTTCGAAAGCAACTCGATGCACTCGTCGGAGACCGTGTAAAGCTCCTCGGGGGTCATATCGATATACCAACGGAATTTTTCCGCAAAAGCGGAGAAGACTACGTTCGAAACGATAACGATAGTAATAAAAGCGGCAGTCAGAGCTACGGAGATTCCGCCGTAGCGCAGCCTTTTGTTCTGATTATAGCTTTTCATTTTCCGCCTCCTTTAACCCCAGCGTCTCTTGTCGTAGACGCGGACCGTGGCGAAAACGAACACACTGCAAAGGGAGATGTAGTAGAATATAGCGGCAAAATCGAACTTGCCGGCGCTGAAGTTTGCAAAACGGCTGAGGATATTGACCCAGTCGATAACGAAACGTACCGCGTAGCTGGGAATAATTGCCTCGTTGTTGATGGTGGCGGGCGCAAGCATTCCGATAAGGGACGCAATTGTAATGACCGCCGCCGCCAGCTGGTTCTCGGTGAGAGTGGAAATAAACATACCCACCGCAATAAATACCGCACCGATAAAGAGGATTCCCACAAGAGAACCTAAAATTTGTGCATCGGAGGGTCCGATGTGAATGTAATTTGACTGCTGACCTGCCTCACTTCTCTCCATTGCCGCCACGGCGTATAAAGGAATGAAGTTTATGCAGGAGATGAGAACGGATCCTGCGTACATGGTAAATGCGGCAAAATATTTGCCCAGCACCATTCCCGTAATGGAAACGGGCGCGGTGAGAAGCATCTGCTCGGTGCGGAGCTTTTTCTCTTCGGCAAAGAGCTTCATGGTAAGCAGGGGGATAAGTACGACCAGCACCAAAATAAGCATACTGAAATAGTTTGCGGTGCTGTAGGTGCTTGATAGGAGCGTCGTATAGCAGAACAGCAGAGCGGATATGGCAAGGAAGATACCTATATACACGTATCCTATCGCGTTGATGAAATACGAACGCAGTTCTTTTAAGTATATTGCGAGCATTTGTTTGTCTTTTCCTTTCTTTTGGCGTCCTGTCAGCCGTCCCGACGGTCAAAGATGCTCTTTGCGGCGGATCTTTGGGTTTGGGCGGTCTTTTCCATTATCTTTGCTGCTACGTCGCGCTCGGCGTCTGTTCCTCGCTTTACACGGGAACGGGAAGACTTTTCGGTCTTCTTTTTGCCCTCGGCATCGACGATAGAGATAAAGATGTCCTCCAGGCTCATGCCAAGGGATTCGAGACCGATGAGCGGCCAGCCGCGCTCGGCAAGAGTATAGAAAAGAGTTTTGCGGATATCGACTCCGACGTCGCTCTCTATCATGTAAGTGAAGGCGTCGCCGTCACGCTCTGCCAGCGGTTCGGCGTAAACGATGCCGGGCTTTTCGCGAAGCATAGCCAGAACCTCGCGCTGAGGACCGCAGATCTTTGCGCTGAAGCGACGGCTCGTCTCAACTGCGCGTGTTATATTCTCGGTCAGCTCGTCCGCTACGATCTGGCCTTTGTTGATGATGATAATTCGGTCGCAGACCGCCTGGACCTCCTGCAGAATGTGGGTGCTCAAAATGACCGTGTGGTCGCGACCCAAGTTGCGGATCAGGTTTCTTATCTCGATTATTTGCTTTGGGTCAAGGCCTATTGTCGGCTCGTCAAAGATGATCACCTTGGGGTTGCCGATAAGTACCTGTGCGATACCGACTCTCTGCTTGTATCCCTTTGAAAGGTGGCCGATGAGCTTGTGGTAAACGTCCTTTATCTTCACCACCTCGCAGATCTCGTCAATGTGCTTTTTGCGGTCAAGCTTGCAGCCCTTGAGGTCGTAAGCGAAATCAAGGTACTCCTTTACGGTCATGTCAAAGTAAAGAGGGGGCTGCTCGGGCAGGTATCCTATTCTCTTTTTTGCCTCCAGAGGTTTTGCTAAAATGTCGATGCCGTCGATCTCGATGCTGCCCGCAGTTGAGGACAGGTAGCCTGTCAGCATATTCATGGTAGTACTCTTTCCCGCACCGTTGGGGCCCAGGAATCCTACGATCTCACCCGCGCCCACCTCGAATGAGATATCGTCGACGGCGGTGAAATTGCCGTAGGTTTTTACCAAATGTTCGATCTTAATCATGTGGTGTCCTTTCGTTTTTACGTTTTTTGGAAACTCATCTTCCCGCAGTAAGTTTTATCAGAAGCTTTATGTCGTCGGGCTGGTCCTTTGCCTCGTGAGCGGCGCGGTTGCGCTTGATCTCGCCGCATTTGGTGCATTTGTGGACGATAACGTAGCCCTTTTTGGGGTCGGGTTCTACACGCACAGGCTCCATGAGCCCTCCGCAGTCGTTCGCTCTGTCCCCGGGGTTTATATCAACGTGCAGGGAGCACAGGCAAAAGGGGCAGTGATTGCGGGATGAATATCCCAGACCGCGCACCTCTTTTTTGCAGCCGGCGCAGATAAATCCGCTGTCGTTTTTCGTAAATCTTTTTACTTCCATGCCGACCGCTCCTTTCTGCAGACCCAATACCCGATTTTAATATATTCATCGTATTGTATCACACTTTTTTATTTTTTTCAAGACCCTGTCATGTATTTTAACAATTCGCCTTGAATAAGGTGCGTTCGTTCTGTGATTTTTTTATGAAAAGCAATCTAAAATGGTTAAAAAAGTTGACAACGGGGAAAAAATGAGGTATCATATATTATGTATATCTATAACTATATTTTTGAGGTGGTATGAATATGAGAAGTATGACAGCCTTCGGGCGCTTCAAGGGAGCGCTTGACGGAAAGGATATTACGGTCGAGATAAAGAGCGTGAACAGCCGTTTTCTTGACTGCACCGTAAAGATTTCCCGCGTATTTTCCTTTCTTGAGGAAAGAGTAAAGACCTACCTTCGTGATAAGGGCGTTTCCCGTGGTAAGGTTGACGTTTATATAGGCGTTGAAGTGCTGGAAAGCTCGGACGCGCAGATAAACTGCGACATGGGTCTGGCTCTCGGATATTTTAACGCTTTGACCTCACTGCGTGACGAGCTTGGGGTGCGCGATGATATAAGCGTCATGAACATCGCCAGAATGCCCGACGTTCTTACGGTGAAAAAGCCCGAGGAGGACGAGGAAAAGGACTGGCAGACGGTAAAGTGTGCTCTTGACTCCGCCCTTGAGGTCTTCTTTGAGGCGAGAGAGCGCGAGGGTGAAAGACTGCGCTGTGATATTGCCCGTAAGATCGAGTCTATCCGAACGATGATAGGTGAGGTCGACCGACGCTCGCAGGAGGATATTTCTTCCTACAAGTCCCGCCTTGAGGAAAAGCTCCGCAAGGTGCTCGCCGACAACAAGGTGACGGCGGATGAGAACAGAATACTTACCGAGTGCGCGCTCTTTGCGGACAAGGTGGCAATAGACGAAGAAGTGGTGCGCCTGAACTCACATTTTGACGCCTTCTACGACATTGCCGCGTCAAAGGAGCCCGCGGGCAGACGGCTTGACTTTTTGCTTCAGGAGATGAACCGAGAGATAAACACTATCGGCTCCAAGTGCAACAGCGCCGATATCGCCCACATCGTGGTGGACGTAAAGAACGAATTCGAAAAGGTCAGAGAACAGATACAGAATCTTGAGTAACGGAGGCGAAAAAATGAAATTTATTAACGTAGGCTTTGGAAACATGGTCGCCGCCGACAGAGTAGTGGCGCTTGCTGCGTCCGACTCGGCGCCCATTAAAAGACTTATTCAGGATTCAAAGGACGCGGGACGGGTTATTGACGTCACCTGCGGCCGCCGCACACGCGCCGTTATCGTTACCGACAGCGACCTTGTCATTCTTTCCGCCATTCAGGCGGAGACTATAGCAAACCGTCTTGAAAACGACACCGACGACACAGACGACGGGGAGGACGAGGAAGCATGAGCCGCGGTCTGTTGCTTGTTATCAGCGGTCCTGCCGGAAGCGGCAAGGGTACCGTGATAAAATACCTTATGGAAATGGAGCGGGATATCGCTTATTCTGTCTCCGCTACTACCCGAGCGCCCAGACCCGGTGAGGTGGACGGCGTAAACTACCATTTCATCACTGCCGACGATTTCAGATCACGGATCGAGCAGGGCGGTATCCTTGAGTACACCGAATATTGCGGAAACTTCTACGGCACTCCCAAAAAGGAAGCCGAGGAGGTGCTTGACGCAGGAAAGAACCTCATACTTGAAATTGAGGTGGAGGGCGCGGGCAACGTAAAACGCCTCTGCCCCGATGCGGTGCTTATAATGCTTTTACCGCCATCTCACGCCGAGCAGGAGAAGCGCCTGCGCGGCAGAGGCACCGAGCCTGAAGATAAAATTCTCGCCCGTCTGGCTCAGGCGAGAGAGGAAATAAAGCAGCTTGGCATCTACGACTACATAGTATATAACCAAGACGGTGCCGCAGAGGAATGTGCACAGGACATCTCGTCCATTATCCGTGCTGAGCGCCTGAGCCGCCGCCGCAATCCCGATGCCGAGCGGAAATTCCTCGGTCAGTAAAAAAATAAGAAATTAACATAAAACATTTTTACAAGGAGTTTTAATTCACTATGATCTACCCAACAATTCAGGACCTGACAAAAAACAAGATCAACCGTTACGAGCTGGCTATAGCTACCGCAAAGTGCGCGCGCATTATTACCGATGAGTACGTACGCGAAAGAGATGCGGCAGATAAGATGGCTGCTGCAAACAAGGAGTCCGACAAGGCTATCCTTAACATGGTAACAAAGGAATACAGAGACGAAAAGGCGGTAAAGTGCGCCATCAAGCGTATGCATACGGGCGAGTTCGCCATTCTCAGCCCCGAGGAGGCGGAGGTAAAGAGAGCTCAGCGTATAGCCGAGGCAGAGCAGAGACGTCTCGAGGAGGAAGCAAGAAGAAACGATCCCGTGTTCTTTGGCGACGATGACGACGAGAGCATGACAGAGGATATTTCCGAAGAGGACGAGGCAGAGGAAACAGAGGAGTAATTTCTCAAAATCCGAAGGGACCATATGAACGCACAGAATTTTGCAAAGGTGTATATTCTCGATGCGCCCTTTGGCGCCGACAGGGCGTACGATTATTTCGTGCCCGTCGAAATGCTTTCTGCTGTCAAGGCGGGAGGCTTTGTCGTCGTGCCTTTCGGAGGAGGAAACAGAAAAAGAATAGGTATCGTTACCGAAATGTCGGGTGAATGTGAGTGCGAGGCAAGACTTGTAAAGCCTATTGCCTCGGGTTGCTCGCCCGAGCTTTGCCTGTCGGACGAGTTGCTCAGACTTGCTCTTTACGTAAAAGAGCACTGCCTTTGCACCCTGGGAGACGTGGTACATTCCATGATACCCGCCGCGGCGTTTGCCTCCCTTGAGGAGCAGTACAGAGCGGCGGACGACGCGACCCTCTCTCCCAGAGTAAGCAGTCAGACAGCTCAGGTTTTTGCGTTCATTTGTGAGCAGGGCTTCGTTTCGGAGACGAGATTGAAAAGCGCTTTCGGCGGTATTTATCGCGCCGAGCTGGATAAGCTTCTGAAAGGCAAGAAGATAGTTCGTGAAATGCGCTTAAAGGACAGGTCAAAGCAGCTTTACAGCAAGCGATACAGCCTGACCGAGGAGCCATTGGATGAGAGCAAGATACGCTCGGTATCGCAAAGGGCGGTCATTGAGTTCCTGAAGCTTTCGTCCGATGCGGACGTTACACAGCTGAAAGCCGAAACGGGCGCGTCGACGGCGACCTTGAAGACCCTTGAAGAAAAGGGAATTATCCGTTGCTTAAAGACCGAAAAATACCGCAACCCCTACGAGACGGACTCTGAGGGGCAACGGACGGAAAATCACCTGAGCGACGAGCAGAGAGCGGTGGCGGATGCGCTGATAAAAATGTCGGAGGACGGAAAACCTCATGCGGCTCTGCTTCACGGAGTTACGGGAAGCGGAAAGACGGTGGTCATGACTGAGCTTATGGACCGTGTCCTTGACCAAGGCAATAGTGTTATCCTGCTTTTGCCCGAAATTTCTCTTACCCCACAGACTATCGGCATTTTCTGCCGTCGGTACGGCAGAAAGGTGGCGGTTGTCCATTCGGGGCTTTCGGCAGGCGAGCGCCTTGACGCTTACACAAGAATTTCCAAAGGTGACGCGAAAGTGGTAATCGGAACGCGCTCTGCAGTCTTTTCTCCCGTGCAAAATCTGGGACTTATCATCATGGACGAGGAGCAGGAGACTACCTACAAATCCGATCAAAATCCAAAGTACCACGCACGAGACGTTGCGCGCTTCCGTTGCGCGACGGAAACCGCCGTTTTGTTGCTGGCTTCGGCGACGCCGTCGCTGGAAAGCTACCACAAGGCGCAAAGCGGTGCGTATACCCTGCTGAAATTGACAAAGCGCTACGGCGGAGCGGAGCTTCCCGCAGTAAAAGTCTGCGATATGCGCTCCGAGCCACAGGGCGGAAATCTTTCGCCTATCGGAGGTCAGCTCTGTGCCGAGCTTAACCGCGTGCAGAGCGAGGGCAACCAGTCGGTGCTTTTCCTCAACCGCCGAGGCTACAATAAATTCGTCAGCTGCCGCAGCTGCGGTAACGCCATTCGCTGTACCTCTTGCAGCGTTTCAATGACCTACCACACAAGCGACAGCAACTATCAGAACGGCTATCTCATGTGCCATATTTGCGGTAGGAAGATCTCATTGCCAAAAAACTGCCCCGACTGCGCCTCCGACAAGCTGGTCAGGATGGGTTACGGCACACAGCGAGTTGAGCAGGAGCTTGCCGAGATCGTTCCGAACGCAAAAGTTTTGAGAATGGATACGGATACCACCACAAACAAATTCTCTTACGATAAGATCCTGGGCGATTTCCGCGCCCGCCGCGCCGATATCCTGCTTGGCACGCAGATGGTCACAAAAGGTCACGATTTTCCCGGTGTAAAGCTGGTAGGTGTACTTTTGGCTGACTCGTCTCTTTACCTTGACGACTATCGCGCAGGGGAGCGCACCTTCTCAATGCTTACCCAAGTCATAGGCCGTGCTGGGCGAAGCGGTGGCGGAGGTCTTGCGGTTATTCAGACCTGCAACCCGGACAGCGATATTATTAAACTTGCTTGCTCTCAGGACTACGAGACCTTTTATGCAAGAGAGATAAAATTGCGCCAACAGCTTAAATTCCCGCCATTTTGCGACATTGCTCTGATAACCGTCAGCTCCCGCGACGAGCGCGAGATGATGAGCGCCGCCGCAAGAGTACGCGAGGAATATTTGAAGCTGACAAAAAAAGGCGGGCATTTTGAAAACGTTCCCACGGTAGTGTTCGGACCTTTTGAGGCACCTATCTACCGCGCTGAGGGACGGTGCAGAATGCGATTCGTCATTAAATGCAAGCTCAACACCGACACCCGCGCTCTATTTGACGCTCTGCTGAAAAAATTCTCGGTCGACCGCCTGTCGGGTGCAAATACCCAGATATCACTTGATTTCAACCCCACCAATCTTTGATCTTGTTGGGCGAAAAATGAATTTCCCCGAGATCTTCGTTTGAGAGGCTGCCGGAACGAACTCAAAATACATTTACACATTAAAAGGATAAATTATGGCAAAGCTTAAAATTGTAAAAATAGGTGACGAGACGCTGAGAAAGACCTGCCGTCCCGTTGATGAGATAACCCCCAGAATTATTCGACTGCTTGATGATATGGTAGAAACCATGCGTGCCGCAGACGGCGTCGGCCTTGCCGCACCTCAGGTGGGCGTGCTCCGCCGCATCGTAGTGGTCGAGACCGAGCCGGGCAACGTGATAGAGCTCATAAATCCAAAGATTATTGCCCGCGCTGGGGAACAAACGGGAACTGAGGGCTGTCTGTCCGTTCCCGGAAAGTGCGGAACTGTCACTCGTCCCATGCACGTTACCGTCCGTGCTTTAAATCGCTGCGGCGAGGAATTTGAGATCTCGGGAAGCGAGCTTCTTGCCAGAGCCTTCTGCCACGAGCTTGACCACCTTGACGGCAAGCTTTACGTGGATCTCGCAGACGAGATGTTTGACAATAATTGATACGAATAATTAAACCATCCGAAAGGCAATATAATAAATGAAGATTTTGTTCATGGGAACGCCCGATTTTGCTCTGGCGTCCTTAAAGGAGCTTTGCCTGTCAGGGCAGGAGGTAGTCGGAGTTGTGACACAGCCCGATAAGCCTAAGGGCAGAGGATATACTCTCACCCCGCCGCCTGTAAAGGTGTACGCGCAGGAGCGCGGGCTGCCCGTGTATCAGCCCGCGTCTTTGCGCGGCGAGGAATTTGCTGCTCTGCTGTCCGAAATTGACCCCGAAATGATAGTGGTCGCGGCGTACGGAAAGATCCTGCCCGAAAACGTAATCAATTACCCCAAATTCGGCTGTATCAACGTCCACGGCTCGCTTCTACCAAAGTACAGGGGCGCGGCACCTATGCAGAGAGCAATTATTGACGGCGAGGACGAAACGGGAATTACTATTATGTATATGGACGTGGGTCTCGACACGGGCGATATGCTCAAAAAACGTGCCGTTAAGATAGAACCCGACGACGATTTCGAGAACATTCACGACAAGCTTGCCGATTGCGGCGCAAAGCTGCTCCTTGAAGTTATTGACGAGATATCTTCAGGAACAAATACCCGTGAAAAGCAGGACGAATCACTCGCGACATATGCAAAGAAGATAGAAAAATCCGACTGTCTCATTGATTTTTCAAGGCCCGCAAAGCAAATTCACGACCGGATACGGGGACTTTCCCCTATTCCTCTGTCCTTTACTCACACTCCCGACGGCAAGCTGTTAAAGGTTGTAAAAAGCCGACTCGTGAGCTCCGGCGGAGTCATCGGAAAGGCGGGCGAGGTGATCTCTGTTGACGGAGATATTGTAGTCGCTTGCGGAGAGGGCTCTGTTGCCCTTTGCTGCGTCCTTCCCGAGGGCAAGGGCAGAATGCCCGCCGCAGATTTTATCAGAGGAAGAAAAATAGCAATAGGAGACATACTCCTGTAAATCGAAAGGAACAATTATGCCTTTTCCCTTTTATTTTGATTACTCAATTATCGTACTGATACCCGCCATGATCTTTGCTATCTGGGCATCGGCAAACGTAAATTCCACCTATAAAAAGTTTTCAAAGCAGACAACACAAAGCCGCATGACGGGATTTGACGCTGCAAGAAGAATCCTTGATGCAAACGGTCTGCGCCACGTTGCCATAGAGCAGATCGCTGGTGAGCTGACCGACCACTTTGATCCCCGCTCAAACGTTTTGCGTCTGTCGGGCGCGGTTTACAGCGGAACGAGCGTTTCGTCGGTTGGGATCGCCGCACATGAGGCGGGTCACGCCGTGCAATTTGCTCAAGGGTACGTTCCCATGAAGCTTCGCTCGGCAATAATTCCTGTGACAAATATCGGCTCGACTCTGGCGTTCCCTATCTTCCTTGTGGGAATCCTGTTTGCAAATTACGCCTTGGCGTCCTTTGGTATTATCCTTTTCTCGCTTACTGCGCTTTTTCAGGCGGTGACGCTCCCCGTTGAGTTTAATGCCAGTCGCCGCGCAATGGAAGCTCTTGACGGCTGCGGTGTGTTGACCGACAGCGAGCAAAAGGGCGCGCGCAAGGTTTTGCGCGCGGCGGCATTGACGTACGTGGCGGCGCTTGCTTCGGCTCTGGCGCAGATATTGCGCCTCGTGCTTATAATGAACAGACACAGGGATTAAAATGGAAGATAAATTAAATGCCAGGCGCATAGCCCTTGACGTCATTGAAAAGATCGAGGGCGCGGGGCAGTATTCAAATATTGCTCTCGACACGGCGCTGAGAAGAAGCGGGCTTTCCCCCGCCGACCGTGCGCTGACCACGGCGCTGGTCTACGGAACTATTGAAAACAAGATAAAATTCGACTATATTATCGACGGCATGGCTACAATCCCCCCGTCAAAGATAGAGCATACTACGCGCAACATTCTGCGAATGGCGCTCTTTCAGCTGACGAGCCTTGAAAAAATTCCCGCTCACGCGGCAATAAACGAGGCGGTCGAACTTACGTCAAAGCGGTCAAAGGGCTTTGTTAATGCGCTTCTGCGGAATTTTGTCCGAGCAGAAATGAAATTCGATTTGCCCGATGACAAAATAGAGAGGATTTCGGTCGAATATTCCGTTCCTGTCGAGCTTTGCGAGGCTATCTCGGGGGACTACGGAGAGGACAGAGCGGAAAATATTATCTCGGGGCTGTGCCGTTCTCGAGGTCTGAATCTTCGGGTGAACACTCTGAAAATTACCCGCGATGAGCTTCTTTTTAAACTTAATGAATCGGGAATTTCCGCTGTGCCCTCCGAGCTTTCGCCCTTTGGTATCGAGCTTGAGTCGTCGTCGGCGCTTGACAGAATTGAGGGCTTTGAGGATGGGCTTTGGTACGTCCAGGACACGGCGTCTCAGCTCACCTCTTACATACTTGATCCTCTGCCGGGTGATCTGGTTATCGACTGCTGTGCCTGTCCGGGAGGTAAGAGCTTTTCGGCGGCAATTTCCATGGAAGACCGCGGTGAGCTTTATTCCCTTGATCTCCATGAAAACAAGCTGTCCCTTATTGAAAAGGGTGCAGAGCGCTTGGGCGTAAGCATCATAAAGACTGCGGCTGCCGACGGCAGATCGGGCGTCGGAGGGCTTTTCGGTGCCGCCGACCGCGTTATCTGCGACGTGCCCTGTTCGGGCTACGGCGTTATCGCAAAAAAGCCCGAAATACGCTACAAAAAGCTGTCAGAGAGCGCAAGACTGCCCGAAATTCAGCTTGCTATCGCCGACACTGCTGTAAAATATCTGAAAAAAGGCGGCGTCATGGTCTACTCTACCTGCACCGTGCTCAAAAAAGAGAACGAAGTTGTTGTGCGCGAGCTTTTGTCACGCCACCCCGAGTTGAAGCCGCTTGATTTTACGGTGGGCGGGGTATCGTCAAAAGACGGAACGTTCACGTTCCTGCCCGACAGACTTGAATGTGACGGATTTTTCGCCGCAAGATTTCAGAAAGTATAAAAAACGAGGTTACATATGACCCCAATTTCCCTTAACGGAAAAGTTGATCTGCTGTCATTGAACAGAGACGAGCTCAAAGCGTTTTTCTCGGGGCTTGGCGAACCTGCCTACCGCGCAGAGCAGGTCTTCACGCAGCTTCATCGCGGCACGTCGCCCGATGAAATGACCAATATTCCAAAAAAACTAAAAGAGAGCCTTTCCGAATGCGCTTGCTATCCTCTGCCCACGGTGGAGAAAAAGCTTGTTTCAGCACTTGACGGTACGGTCAAGTACTTAATGGGCCTTTATGACGGCAACTGCGTGGAATCCGTGGTGATGAGATATAACCACGGCAACACTATTTGTATATCCTCCCAGGTTGGCTGCCGAATGGGGTGCAAGTTCTGCGCCTCTACCATTGGCGGACGTGTACGCGACCTAAACCCTTCCGAGCTTATCGGTCAGATAATCACGGCAGAACGCGACATGGGCGAGCGTATTGGCGGTGTCGTTATGATGGGCATCGGCGAGCCTCTTGATAACTTTGACAACGTAATAAAGTTTCTGGAGCTTGTGGGCGATGAAAAGGGCCTCAATATCGGCTACAGACACATCTCCCTTTCTACCTGCGGTCTGGTAGACAGGATAAAGGAGTTGGCGGAACTGAATTTTCCTATCACTCTGTCCATCTCACTCCACGCTCCCGACGACGAGACCCGATCGAAAATAATGCCCGTAAACAATCGGTACGGAGTTGACCAATTGTTGGCGGCTTGCAAGGCGTATTTTGCAAAGACAAACCGCAGGATCTCCTTTGAATACACACTTATAGCAGGGGAAAACGATTCTCCCGAAAATGCTCTGCGTCTGTCAAAGGTCTTAAATTCCGCGCTTCGCACGCGGAAGGAGACCATGCCCATTCACGTCAACCTTATACCGGTCAATCCCGTAAAAGAAACGGGATTTGAAAGCTCGGGCAAGGCGGCAGTGCAAAAATTTGCGGCGGTTCTTGAAAAGCACGGTATCCGTGCAACCGTGCGCAGAAAGCTGGGCTCGGACATCAACGCCTCCTGCGGTCAGCTCAGACGAGAAAGCACGAAAAATAATTGACTTAATATAGATTTCTTCCACCCTCCAAAGAAAGGCAGGTAAAGATAAATGATTCACTTTGGAAAAACCGACGTTGGAATGAAGCGGTCCGGAAACCAGGACAACTTCGGAATATATGCTCTTGCCGACAACGCCACCTTGCTCGTGGTCTGCGACGGCATGGGCGGAGCCGCGGGCGGTGAGCGTGCAAGCCGACTGGCTCTGGACGCTTTTTACGGCACCGTAAAGGACGCGTGCGCTTCAAAGACAGAGGACGGTATGCTCGACAGCTCGACTGTCAAGATCCCCGATCTCCTTGAAACGGCGTTGGGCGAAGCTAACCGCGCGGTTTTACGTGAGGCAAAAGAAAATCCCGAGCTTGAGGGCATGGGAACAACACTTGTTGCGCTCTTTTTCTGCGACGGCACGGCGTATTACCTAAACGTAGGCGACAGCCGTCTTTACGGAATAGCCCACGGCAAGGCTACTCAGATCAGCCGCGACCACTCCTACGTGCAGATGCTGGTCGACCTTGGCAGAATCACCCCCGAGGAGGCAAAGAGCAGTCCTCAGAAGAATATTATAACCCGCGCGGTGGGCACCGGTGAGGAGCTTGAGGCGGACATTGCGCCCGTCGACAGCGCTCTCCTTTGCGACGGATCATATTTCCTTCTCTGCTCGGACGGACTTTCCAATATGCTTGGCGACGAGGAGCTTGCGTCCATCGCATGCGGCGAAGGGACCCTTGAGGAAAAGGCTCAAAAGCTTGTTGAAGGTGCAAACGAAAAGGGCGGCACGGACAACATAACCGTTGTCCTGGCGCAGATTTGAGGTGGCGCAGATGAACAACATGGAAGGATATGACAGATACGTCGGACAGACCTTCGACGGCAGATATCGAATTATAAAGATAATAGGCCTTGGAGGAATGTCCGTAGTGTTTGAGGCTTACGATCTGGTGGCGCAGAAGATAGTGGCACTGAAAATGCTCCGCGACGAGCATGCCGCCGACCCCCAGCAGGTCCGCAGATTCGTCAACGAATCGAAGGTCGTTTCGATGCTCTCACACCCCGGAATCGTTAAAATTTTCAACTATTCCGTGCGAAACGACACAAAGTACATCGCAATGGAATATATTGAGGGAATCACCTTAAAGGACTATATCCAGAAAAGAGGAGTTCTCTCTTTCAACGAAATAATCAGCTATACCGAGCAGATACTGCACGCTCTGGAGCACGCTCACGAGAACGGAATCGTTCACCGCGACATCAAGCCCCAGAACATCATGCTTTTGCGTAACGGACTTATCAAGGTCACGGATTTCGGTATCGCAAAGGTCAACGGCGGTGACACGTTTACCATCACCGAAAAGGCTATCGGTACGGTCTCCTACATCAGCCCCGAGCAGGCAGAGGGCAAGCAGATAGACGCGAGAAGCGACCTTTATTCTCTTGGTACTCTCATGTATGAAATGGCGTGCGGCAAGCTTCCTTTCGATGACGAAAGCCCCATTTCGGTGGCTCTCATGCACATAAACCGCGAGCCTGTTTCTCCAAAGACCATCAATCCCGCAATCCCCCGCGGTCTTGAGCAGATAATCCTTTCAGCCATGGAAAAGGACAGAGCGCTCAGATTTCAGAGCGCGGCGCAAATGCTCCGTCAGATAGCGCGTCTCAAGGCTGACCCCAACATCGTTTTCAAGCCCAACCCCAAAATACAGGCGGCTCAGAAAAGGGCTGAAGAGAAGAAGGAAAAGGAGATAAAGCGCAAAAAGCGCGGCCGCCAGAGCACGTCTATGACTCCCATAATTTTGGGCGTTGTGACCGCTTTTATTACCGTTGCCCTTATAACGGGCGCTTACCTTGCGTGGAGACTCTTCTTCTCGGAGGACAATCTGACAAAGCTTGTTATCCGCGACTATGAGGGCATGACCTTAGCCGAGGCAAGAAAGGTCATTGACGAGCGGTATTTCGTCATTAAAACGGACCCTGCGGAGTGCGACAATGAGGAAGAATGGATAATCGTAGAGCAGGCTCCTGCCGCGGGCGACGAGCGCAAGATCGAGGTGGGTAAGCACAAGTGCCGTCTGACCTTTACTCTCAAAAACGAAAACAGCGCGGAGGACCAGATATATCTGTTCTACGAATCGAACACGGTCACCCGTGTGAGAAACGAGCTCCAGAAGCTTGGATTTAAGGTCAAATCTCAGATAGTTGACGAATACAGCAACTCCGTTCCCCGCGGACAGGTCACCAGAACCGAGCCTTCCGCAGGACAGTACCTGCCAAAGGGAACGGAAATAACCATCTACCGCAGCCTCGGTCCCTCGGGCGATGCCTCACAGACCGTTTTCGTGCCCAACTTTGACGGTATGAGCGAAGCAGCCGCAAAGGCGTTGGCAGAAGAAAAGGGCCTGACCGTTTACGTTGAAACGGAGGCGTCCAGCTTTGCAAAAGGTACCGTTATCGGGCAGGATCCCGCGGCAAACACCGAGGTCGAGCCCGGAACCGCGGTAACGCTTACCGTCAGCGGCAGCAGCGGATCTATCACCCTGCCGGATCTGGGCGGCAAGTGGGAGGCAAACGCAAAGGCACAGATCGAGGAGATGGGGCTTTACGTTATAATGAAGTATATTGCGTCGAGTACCACTCGCGGAATGGTCATCGACCAGGAACCTGCGGCATATGATCGAGTCAATCCCGGTTCGACGGTCATTATCATCGTCAGCGGAGGGCCCGGCTATACGGAGGCAGGTAACTCGGAAGCAAAGAAGATCCCCAGCATTTTAGGACTTGGTGAGGCGGAGGCTCAGAAGTATCTTGCGTTCTACGATCTTGTGCTCGGAAAGAGATCCGAGCAGTACAGCGACAAGCCTGCGGGTACAATAATCGCACAGTCACCAAAGGAGGGCGAGAAGATCGGCTCCACCAAGAGCATATCCTACACGGTCAGCCTTGGAAAGATGCCTGTTGCCGAGGATCTGCAGATCGACGGATTCTTCGTGCCTAACATTATCGGCATGTCTTATGACAGCGCGATCCCGTTGCTCAGATCAAGCTATCTTGAAATGGGCGAGGCTACATACGTCAACAGCACCTACCCCTCGGGAACGATCGTATCCATCATGGGCGTGCGTGTCGTTGGCAAAAACGCTTACGTGGACGTTACCGTGAGTAAATGATCCTTTTATAACAAGGAAGGTTTTTAATGGATAAGGATTCAAATAACATAGAAAGGAAAGACGGCTCCGAGACCCGCATGACCGCATTCCAGCGCGCCATGGCGAAAAAAAACGGTGATGGTGCGGAAAAAGCGCCACCGCCCTCGGCTCCCGTTACGCCTTCATATCAGCGCGAGCAGGTTCGGACGGATCCGCTAAAAGAGCAGGTCAGACCAATTCCTTTGGTGCCGCCCGAATCGCAGAAGCGTCCCGTGCCCCCGAATGGCGCGGTGAGGCCTGCACAGATGCCGCCTCAGAGCGCGCAAGCGCTCGGGGGAACGCAGGCGACGGGTGCGTTCACACCTGTTTCGGGAATTCCTCAAAAGCCCGTGGCGGCAAGACCCGCGGTCAAGCGCGAAGCGAGCGAGAGTGCAAAGATCCCGCCTCGTCCCGTACCTGTCTCACAAGCCGCAACCGAGAAAAAACAGCCGAAAGGCTCTTTTGTAAGCGGATTTTTCGGTCGGGGTGAGGATGGCTACGTTCAGAGAAAGGTCAGCCGCGGAAGACGGATAGCCCTTGCGGCGTTTGCTTTGGCGTCTGTCCTATCTTTGGTCCTTTGCACTTGGGGAAGTTACTCGGTTTCGGGCTTGAGCATACGTGAAAGCAGCCAGATAGCTCTGGCTAACAAGTCGGATTCAAAGAACTACCGTATAGTTTACAGCGCCGAGGACGCATTTGGAGCAGATGCCGCCGCGTCCCTGCAGTCCCACCTCTTTGCAAAGACGGGTGCGACTTTAAGTATCGTTCCCGATACCGAAGCGCCTGCAAAGAATGAGATCAGAATAGGGTATACAAAGCGTGCCCCCGACAGCTATATAACCTCCCTCGGTTCTCTCGGAAGAAACGGTTACGCCATTATTTTCGGAGCAAACGGCGGGGTCGATCTTATTGCGTTTTCGAGCGTTGGCGCCGAGGCGGCAATTATGTGCTTTACCGACGGATACGGCGTTTCGTATCTGGCGGGAAACCTGAATTTCGCTTCATCGTCCAATCTTGCATACGTCAGCCGAGACGGAAGCGAGCCCGACACTTCTCTTTATGAGAGCAAGCTGACCTTGGGATTTGGCGGTGACGGCAAATTCAAGATGATGGTGTTCTCTGACACCGATATAAACACAAACACCATTTCCGCCCTTGAAGCCATGCTTGACGGGGAAAGACCTGATCTGGTCATATTGAACGGCGACGTTTCAAGCGGAATTTCAACCAAAAGTGAGCTTGAAGAATATCTGCGTGTGCTCTGCGCACCCATGGAAGACCGTAGGATCGCTTGGTGCCATACCTTTGGCGAGCAGGACGGCGACGCGGGTCTGTCGATGACGCTTCAGAACGAGGTCTATTCAACGTTTAAATACTGCGTTTCAAAGGTCGACTTTGAGGATTTTGGCGCGGGCAGTTATTTTCTGCCTGTATTCGCCGACACTTCGGCAGAAAAGGGCTCGGCGCCTCTGTTTGGAGTCTGGATGCTGGGGCAGACGGGACTTATTTCAAATTCACCCGTGACGCCTAACGGAAACGACAGCTTCCTCAATTCCTTGTCGGGCGAGGGCAAGGATTACGGTTATGTTACTCAATCCCACGTTGATTGGTTCACCGATTCCGCTTCCATGATGAGGAAGGACCGAGAAAAGGGTATTCCCTCTATCGCTGTCACTCATACACCCATTGATGAGTTCAACGTTGTTGCCGAAAACCCCGACAAGTGCGTTTTTGACGGCGTTATGGCTGAAAAAGTTTCGTCGTCTCCCGTGCAGTCCGGACTTTTTGCCGCTTTGCTTGAAGCCGGGTCAGTGTCGGGACTTTACTGCGGTCACGACCATCTGAACAATTTCTCGGGAAAGTACCTTGGGATCGAGCTTGGCTACGTTGCTTCGATCGGTTATGACGGCTATGGTCACGGCGGAACCTTTGAAAACAACAATTCCGTGCGCGGCGGCAGGGTCATTGAGGCTACGCTTATGGGTGAGACCGTGAGCGTTTCCTCGCGCTTTGCCTTTGCTTCCGACTACGGGGTAACAAGAGAATGAAAGGTCCCTTTAAATGGAGTACAAAATTAAAGGAAAAATAATACAGGGCGTGGGCGGTCTTTATACCGTCGCCGACCTGCACGGACTTGCGTCAGAGGGCAAATTGGGGCAGCTTTCGCTTCCCGAGGCCCTTGAATGCCGTGCCCGCGGAGTTTTCAGACATAACAGAATAAAGCCATTGGTAGGAGATCGGGTTGAGGTGACCTTCGAGGACGGCGGGGACGACGAAACGGGAATGAAAAACGTGCAGATCGCAGAGATTCTTCCCCGTAAAAATTCGCTTATCCGACCTCCGCTGGCAAATCTTGACACAGTTTTCGTGGCTATGGCGTCAAGTTGTCCAAAGCCTATGCCCGATGCTGTCGATAAGCTTCTTTCCATTCTGGAATTTAACGGCATCGACGCGGTGGTGGTCATCGGCAAATGCGAGCTTGACCCCGACGAGGCTCAGAGACTTAAAGAGATCTACACTCTTGCGGGCTACCGCGTGTTTGTTCTCAGCTGCAAAACGGGCGAGGGCGTGGAAGGGATAAAGGATTTTGTACGAGAGAATATGAGGGGCAAGATAGCCGCCTTTGCAGGTGCCTCGGGCGTAGGAAAATCAACGCTCATGAACATGATCTTCCCCAGGCTCGATCTTGAAACTTCGGGCGTCAGCGAGAAGATAGAGCGCGGAAAGAACACCACCCGCACTACCAGGCTTTTCCCCCTTGAGGGCGGCGGTTATCTGGCTGATACCCCAGGTTTCAGCATGCTTGATTTTGAACGCTTTGATTTTTTCACAAAGGACGACCTGCCGTCAACCATGCGTGAGTTCAAAGCGTACCTGGGAAGCTGCCGATACACAAAATGCACTCACACAAAGGACGAGGGCTGTGCTATTCTTGAAGCTCTGCGTCAGGGAAAGATCGCAAAGAGCCGACATGACAGCTATTTGGAGCTTTACACGGTGTTGAAAGAAAAAAAGGCGTGGAAGTAATTTACACCTGCTTTATTCATTTCCGTATAACTTCCGAGTAAAAAGACCTGCCCGAGAGGGCAGGTTCTTTATTTGAGGCAAACAATCAAGTTATTTTAGTTCTAAATGCAACGGGTAATTGTCGTTATGCACAAACCATCTTGACCAATTTATTGCAAAATGCCGAAATTGAGGATAAATTTTACTTTGACATAATTTGTTAACAATATAGTGGTATAATTCTTCGTGAGAAACACTGCAGTGGGCGTACTGTCGCTATTTTGCGGTCGTTTCGCTGCAAAACCCCAATACAAAAAGGAGAAAATCATTATGGCAAAGAAACTTTTGGCTCTGTTGCTGGCTGCTCTTATGCTTGTTTCTATCGTTGCTTGCGGTGGCAGCGGCGACAAGGACGACAAGGGTAACCAAACAACGGAGACCCCCGACACACTTGACCAGGTTATCAATGACTTCCTTGAGACCTACGATCCCGCGGCAACAGCGGAGTCCCGCCCAGAGGATCAGGAGAAGACTTACGATTTCGGCGGTCATGAGTTCAAATTCCTCAACTCCGCGCCTATCTACTCCATGTACATCTACCTTGCACCCGATGCAACGGGCGACGTACTTGACGAGGCTTGCGTTCTTCGTAACGTAATGGCACAGGAGAAGTACAATATCACGATCACCGAGGAAACTCAGCCCTACACCGAGATCGCTGCATACGCTCAGACACTTATCCAGTCCGGAGAAGACGTTTATGACGCTATGTACATAGGTTGCGGCGACCTTACTCCTCTCGTATCCGAGAACATGTTCGTTGACCTTCTTCAGGTCAAGGAGCTTAACATCGACAGAATCTGGTGGGACCAGCCCCTGATCAAGAGAAATACTGTTGCTGACAGACTTTTCTATGCAACCTCCGACCTTAGCCTTATGGCTTTCGAGGGTGTATGGGCTATGTACTTCAGCGAGGGTATGATGCAGGAGCTTGGACTTGATTTCCCCTACCAGCTCGTTAAGGACGGCAAGTGGACTCAGGAAAAGCTTAACGAATACACAAAGGAAGCAGCAAACTTAAACGGCGACCAGTCCTTTAAATATGACGTAAACGGCGCTGCTACTTACGGCGAAGTTTGCAAATCCGGTATTGAGAGATACCGTCTCTATGCGTATAATACAGAGTACGTTTCAAGAGACGAAACAGGCAGATACCAGTTCACAGCTCACACAAGCGACAAGTTTAAGGCTTCTTGGGAGACCATGATCGGCTACTTCGGCGGCGGCGACGGACGCTTTGTTTACGGTAAGGACGAAGACCTTGCGGAGGACGGTTACTTCCAGGTATTTATCGACGACCGTGCACTCTTCCTCTCTGCTGAGCTTAAGGGTTGTACTATGCTCCGTGAGTGGGAAGGTACTTTCGGTCTGATCCCTCAGCCTAAGTACAACGAGGAACAGGAAAGCTACGAGTCTACCGTATTCCATAACGTTCTTTCCTTCTGCATTCCCACAACGAATACACACCTTGAGAGAACAGGTATCATCGTTGACTACCTTACATACGAATCCTATGCGTCCCTCCTTCCCAGATACTACGATATCCACGTAGGTCTGAAGGCTCTTACACAGGACGAATCCAGAGAATCTCTTGCGATCATCCGTGACACAAGAGGTATCGAGATCTCCGTTCCTTTCAAGTGGACATCTGATCTCTCTGCAGCTCTTTGCTCTCTTGCAAAGAAGGGCAGCATGGAGATTGCTTCTACTATCGAGACATATCAGGAAGCCTGCATCGCAGCTATCGACAAGACATACGAAGAGTATCCTACTCACAACAAGGTAGAGTACTGATATAAGCAAATCAAACCCGCCCGAAAGGGCGGGTTTTTTGTTAAATCTTTCCTACAAAACAAGTTCTTTTACCGCGTGGTAAAGAGCGTCGGTGTCGCTTTCACGGTTGAATATACCAAAGCTTAATCTTACGGCGCCGTCGGCGGGCGTTGCCAGCGCACTGTGACCGAGAGGGCAACAGTGAAAACCGCTTCGGGTGCAAATGCCGTTTTTGTCAAGGTGGGCGGAAACATCGTCCGAGGGGATGCCGTTTACTGTGAAAAGAAGGGTTGAACCCTGGTACTTTGGCGCATAGATTTTGATGCCTTTCACTGACGAAAGTCTATCGAGTGTAAGAGTGAACAGTCGGGCGGTGTGACGCCTTATTTCGTCCGTTCCGACAGAACGGACGAATTTTATGCCCTCCCCAAGAGCGGCTATGGCAGGGGTAGGTAGAGTGCCCGCTTCAAGACGCTCGGGAAGTTGATTGGGCATCTGAGATTCAAGTGAATTTACCCCGCTGCCGCCTTCTATTATAGCTTCCGGAAGGGGCAGACCCTCACGCAAAGCCAGAAATCCGCAGCCCTGGATACCCATAAGACCTTTGTGGGCGGGAGCGCAGAGGACGTCTATGCCCATTTTTTCCATATCAACGTCCATGTGACCCGCCGACTGCGCTCCGTCAAGAATGAACATCAGACCGCGAGCTCGGCATAACTCGCCGATCTTTTCGACGGGCATGGACAGAGAGCAGATATTTGAGGTGTGATTGACTATTACCGCCCGTGTGTTTGGGCGTATCAGCTTTTCTATCTGCTCGTTCACTTCGGGTGAGAGCGCATCGAATACGCTGTATCTTATAAGAGAGCATTCAGCCATGGCACGAATGGGTCGATATACCGAATTGTGCTCGAAATTGCTGATTATTACGTGGTCGCCGGGGCGCAAAAGGCCTTTAAGCGCAAGATTCAGCGCATAAGTGTCGTTCAGCGTAAATACCACGTTTTCCGAGTTTCCGCACCCGAAAAAGTCGGATATGAGCTCGCGCACCTCGTAAATTTTTTCGCCTGCAGCGTTTGACAGTCGGTGCGACCCTCTGCCGGGATTGCCGCAGTAGGTCGATAGGCACCTTTGCACCTCACGCAGTACCTGCGGTGGCTTTGGAAATGATGTGGCGGCGTTGTCAAGATATATCATAAAGACGCGTCTCCGCTGTGATATTCACGTACCGATATCCTGTTTTGTTCAAGGACTGCCTTTACCTGCGAAAGCATACTGCATGGAAACTCAACTCCGTATCCGCAGCCACGTTTGCCGTCCTTTGAGGTGGTGCTGACCACCCGACAGCTGACCGAAGCACGTGTCAGTATATGCTGAGCCTTCATGGCACGAGTTTGTGAACCCAATGAGGCAGTGCAATTTTGATAGTACATATTGTCTCCGTTCCGCCGCTTTGCGGTGGTTTGGTGAGACCGCATCGGCGGCATTGAGAAATAGATTCAGAGGAGCGGTTTTTCGCTCCTCTGTTAATCATTTTATGCTTTTTTATTCCTTTTCGTTCAGCGCTTGGCGGAGAGCTTCTTCGCCGAAAAGACACCAGGGAAAGGCTGTGGCATCGGGCAGAGCTGTCAGGTCAAAGGTCGCGTTTGGACCTGCTTTTGTTGACAGTCTCGCGGCGCAAAGGGCGATGTTATTTGAAGTCTCACGGCAGAATCTACCGCCGTATTTGCCGTCGCCTGCCAAGGGCAGACCGCGGAAAGAAAACTGCGCTCTTATCTGATGAGTGCGTCCCGTATGGAGTCTTATTTTAACAAGCGTCAAGGGCTGTCCTTCGTGCAGGGCTTCGGCTATGATTTTGTATTCGAGTGACGCTTCCTTTATGCCCGCCCGCTTTCTGTCCACTACATACGTTTTACCTGCACGCGAGTCGCGGAAAAGCAGGTCACACAGAGTGTCAGACCTCTTTTCGGGGTGTCCGCAAAGAACTGCGAGGTATTCTTTTTCCGTCACAGACTTATCGGAAAGCGCTCCCGACAGCTTTCCCGTAAAATCCTTACGCACAGAAAAGACCATAACGCCCGAAACGTTTCGGTCAAGACGGTGGACGATGCCAATGTAATCCGATTCGCCCTTCTGACGTCGGTACTCGGACAGTAGCTTTACCATATTCTCGCTGTTTTTTCCATCGTCCTGAGAAAGTGTTCCCGAGGGCTTGCGGCAGACGATGATATATTTATTTTCAAACAGTATTTGAGGCATGTTTTACTCCGACAGATGTAATCTTTGACAATATTATACATCTTTTTTTGAAAAAAGTCACGATTTTGAAAAAAATAATTTAAAAATCAAGTAAAAACTTGACTTTTCATGTGATATATATTAAAATTAGAGTGTAAATTGCCCGCAGAACGGGTATTAGATTCGGAGGAAAATCATGAAAGAATTAGGATTGCAGCTTTACTCCATTCGCTCTAAAATGGAGACAGAGGAAGATTTTCGCGTTGCTATGAAAACCATTGCAGATATGGGATACAAGGACCTGCACACAGCGGGAGAGCCCAAGTTCGATCCCAAGGTCTTCATTGACGTCATCAAGGAAAACGGAATGAGGGTCTGCGGTACTCACTACAATTGGGACAAGATCCAGAACAACATTCAGGAGACTATGGATCTGCACCGTCTGTGGGAGACCACGAACGTAGGAATCGGAGGTTATTTTTCGGGCTTTTCATATGAAGACATTAAGGCCTTCATTGAGAAGTTTAACGCAACGGCAGCTATATACGCAAAGGAAGGCTTCAAGCTTACATATCACAACCACGCATGGGAGTTCAAGCGCATTGAGGGCCACGGCTCTCTTACCATGATGGATATGCTCTACGAGGGTCTTGACCCCGAGAACGTTTCCTTCGTTCTTGATACCTGCTGGGTACAGGCAGGCTGCGGCGACGTTCGTCACTGGATAGAAAAGCTGGCCGGCAGAATCGACATTCTGCATTTAAAGGACTGCTATCCCGTAACCGAGCCTACCTCCAACAAGATCCTCACCACCATGACCGAGATCGGCAACGGCGGTATCTATTGGGATGGCGTAATAGAGACAGCCCGCAGATGCAAAGTTAAGGCATACGTTGTTGAGCAGGATACCTGCCCCGGCGATCCTTTCGACTCCGTAAAGATCAGCGCGGATTACCTCAAGAAGTATCTTTAATAAATAAAAAAGAGTTCCCGAAAGGGAACTCTTTTTTATTATTCGCTTTTAAGCGTTCTTCCCATTAATTGATGAAGGATCTCGGATACGGGAAGTTCTCCTTGTACTACGCTGTAAACGGCTTCGCAAATGGGTAGCTCAACGCCAACCGAACGAGAAAGGTCAATGGCGGCAGGCAGGGCGTTAAGCCCCTCGACCACCATTCCCACCTGTTGCGTGGCTTCCTTTGCGCTGTAGCCTTTACCGATAAGATATCCTGCGCGGTTGTTTCGGCTGTGCTGACTTGTGCAGGTGACAACTAAATCCCCGATACCCGCAAGACCGCTGAAGGTCTCAAATTTACAGCCCATTTTTATGCCGAGACGGGTTATTTCGGCAATTCCGCGGGTGACGATAGCCGCCTTTGCATTGTCGCCGTAGCCCAGACCGTTTGATATTCCCGCTGCCAGGGCAATGATGTTTTTCAGTGCGCCCGAAAGCTCGATTCCTTTTATATCGTCGTTGGTGTAGACGCGGATAAAGTCGTTTGAGAACACGTTTTGGACTAATTTTGCCGCCTCTGCATCGCGGCTTGCCGCAACAATAGTTGTTGGCAGCCTTAATGCCACTTCTTCGGCGTGGGTGGGACCCGAAAGTGCCACCAGACGAGTTCGTCCCGTGCCAACCTCGCGGTCGATCACCTCGGTGAGAGTCATGTGTGTCCCTTCCTCCAGTCCCTTTGCCACGTCAACTATTACCGTGCCGTCGGGAATAAATGGAGCAGCCTTTCTTGCGGTTTCGGCAACGAAGACCGATGGGACGGCGAAGACCAACAGGTCTGCGCCGCCGCAGGCAGTTCCTACGTCAAGAGTAAACTTGACCTGAGGGGGCACACGCATTCCCGGAAGATTTTTATGTGTTCTGAGCTGTGAAAGCAAATGGATTTCCTCGGCGACAGCCGACCAAACGGTGACATCGTGACCGTTTGATGCAAGAGCACAGGCTAAAGCTATGCCCCAGGTTCCCGCGCCGAGAACAGATACGTTTGACATTGCAGTCCTTCCTGCCGCGATGAGCGGCACTTATAAATGATACCTGTATATTTTACCATAAAAAGCCCGTTTCGTCAAGGGCGCGAGGTTATCCCCAAAATTCCGCAAGACTCTTTTCTGTGAGTCGGTAGATAAGGGCGCTGTCGGCGTCGGATTTTGCGTAGAGTGCGCCTACATCGTCTGTGGAGAGGAAGACCGTGTAGGTCTCTTCGTTTTCAACGTATCCGCCTGCGGCATTGTCTGCTTCAAGTTCTTGGCGAACGGTATAAGTGACGGTCAGCGAAATGGGAGAGGCAAAATAAAGCGCGTTGTCATCTTGTGTGTAGAAGTAGTCACCCGAAGGCTTTATTGCCGCTACCGCTTCTGCCAAGCGGTAGAAATCTGCGTAAGAGCAGTCGGAGGTCTTGCCGTCGGCAGTCTTGGTTGCTGTGCGCGAGTATACCGCGCCGTTGGGATTTTCGTCGGTCACCTGGTCCTCGTCATTGTATAGGAATTCGATAATGGAACTGTAGATCACGCTCACATCACCCGTCGTAAACTCAACGGATCTTATGCTGTCAGCCTCGGGGGGCTGAGGAAAATCAAGTACGAGGATTTCGGAGTCGTCAAGCATGAAGCTCTCGCAGACCGAGCTTTCCACCGTGAAAACGTATTCGGGGTACTGCTCGCTGCAGAAATAGTATGCGGAGATGAGTCCGTTGAGGTTTCCTATGCGGTAGGTCTCGCTTCCGTTTTTATCTGTGACACTTACTTTTATTTTCGCTTCCTCGAGACCGTATTGGGATAGGTTGGTAACACCGTCGATGCGGTTGGTGCCCGTAACATCTATCATGTTTTGCGCCAATTGAGCTATGACGTCCGATTGGACTTCAACGTCGGGCGCGTCGGAAAGCACCCAAGCGTCCCCCTGTTTTTTAAAAGCAAAAGTGCCGTTTTCATTTGTGACAGTCAGGGCTGAGACCGAATCTCCGTCAATGTCGGATGCATCGTAAAGCACCTCCTGCTTCGGCTCGTCTTCCTCGTCGCCGCAGGAGCGGACGATAAGGCTAAGGCATATGAGCACTGCCAGCACAAGGATCATCAAAAGAAGCTTTATAGTCTTTTTCATTATCTTCTTCTCCTTAAATACCAGCGAAGAACGCCATAACCCAGTATTGCAACGGGCAGGATCGCCGTGAGCAGAGTTCCCCAAAGGGTCGCTTGGGATTCACCCACTATGAGCATGGAGTTTTCAAGAGCGGTAGACGGAATAGTCCTTACCACTTGCTCGCGCTCACAGACGTTTGTGAGAATAGAGAGAAAATATTTGTAATTTCCGCCGCTGACGTAGCTGTTGTCGCTGTCGTTAAATACGTTTGTGGCAGACCAGACGATCTTGCCGCCGTTTGCGTTTTCCGCAAGAGCAGAAACGGTGAACTGACCCTCGACCGATGTGTCTGTCTTGTCGGTGGTGGTCGCGTCAACGGCGACCGTATACGCCTTTGCCGAGGTGGTGAGCAGAGGAGTCACCGTGACACCTTCGGGAAGCTTGTCGGCGGTCACAATTGGGTGTGCAAGAGGCAGATAAACGGCGGTTGACATCATGGAAGACGTGATCGCGCTGTCGGCGGAGCGGGAGGGCATGAGCCCGTAAGGCTCACCCCGATAGTACATATCGGACGCCGTTTCAATGATGATTCCCTCCTGTCCTATCATGCCGTACTGTGCCAGAACTCCCTCAAGGTTGGGCAGGTCAAGACGGTTGCAGAGGGTATTGACGATGAGAGTTCCGCCGTTTGCAAGGTAATCGCTCAGCATCTGTGCCTCGTCCTCGTTGATATCGGCGGTGGGACAGTTAAGGTAGATCGCCTCCGCGTCCGCGGGAACGTCGCTTGTTCGCAGGGAAAGTGCGCTGAAAAGCATGTTTTGGTTTTCGACCTGTGCAATAAGAGACGATGAGGGCGCGGTTCCGTGGTCGGAGAGATAGTAAAGTGCGGGTATCTTGTCGGTCGTGACGTAATCCAAAGCGTTGGTTATAACGCTTTCGCCGTCGAAGTTCAGGATACCGCCAAGGGACTGCCCCATCATGTTGTAATAGCTTTCGGCTTGGGCGTACTCGCTGTAAGAAATGTTTCCGTAGCCTTCAATGCTGTAAAAATACAGGTCGTAGAAGTCTATTACCTTGAACCTCTTTGCGCTTTCAACGATAAGCGTGTAGTTTTCAAGCTCTGTCTCGGAATACTTTGAATAGAAGGTGGGGTTTGCCACGGGGTCGATTATCTCCACAGAAAGTTTGGGGCAAAGGTCCTCGTATTTAGAAAGGAAGGTGGTCAGGTGGGGAATGTTTTCCATGGCGTTTCCGCTGTTATCGGTACCGCCCTGGCAGAGGAAGTATATCTTTATATCCTCCTTTATCTCGGGAAGCGCACTTTCGGTGACCTTAGAGAGGGTGTAAAGTTCAAGGGACGTCATGTCAAACTTGGTGTACTTTGAGGGGGCGGAAAGCACGAACACATTGGCAAGTATCAGAATTGCCAGAACCACGGCGGTCATGACCACCGTGTAGGTGCCTGCCTTTGAGGTTCGGCTCATAAAACTTTTATTTTCCATTAGCTTCACCTCCAAATCAGCTCCAACGGCGCTTTTCAACTGCCTGCACCGTCAGATAAACAAAGAAAACGGCAAAGGAAAGAAGATATACCAAAGCGGTCACATCAAAGATACCGCCCGTCATATCAAGAAAGCGGTCGAATACCGCAAGATAGGAAATGACTTTTCCGAAAAGTCCGCCGAATACGGCATTGTTTGTAAAATAAAAAATATTCAGCGGGATAAGGCAGACGACCACCGATATTGCCGAAACGATGAAATCGCGGGTCAGCAGCCAGAACACGATGCCCACTGCCACCGAAAGCACGAAAAAGCAAACGTAAGACGCTACGGGCGACACGGGCAGAGTGGTTGAAAGACCGCTCAACATATACATGACAAGAAGTGCACCGAAGCTTATAACGGCGGAAATCACCTGGCTTTCGGTCAGGGTCGACATGAACATACAAATGGCGATAAGCGCCGCGCCAAGGATGAAAAAGCCCAGAAGCGCGATGTACGCCGCTTTGTAAAATACTACGCCGAAAAGGCTGAGGATAAGTGGGAAAAGACCCATGATAAATACAGGAATGGCAAACACCGCAAGCATTGCAAAATATTTGCCCAGCACTATTTTTGTGACACTCATGGGAAGAGAGTAGAGAAGCTGGTCGGTCTTTGAACGCTTTTCCTCAGCAAATGAGCGCATTCCAAGCAGGGGAGCCAAAAGCAGGAACACGATAGTGATGTTTGAAAGCACGTATTCAAATGAGGTGTAGCCGCCCCGAAGGTTTATAGCCGTAGTGTAAAGTCCTGCAAAGAAGAGCAGGAAGGCAATAAATACGGCGCCCGTTACGTTGTTCATGTAGGAACGGAACTCTTTTTTGAAAACCGAGATCATTCTATGCCGTCCTCCTTTCGTTCAGCGCTGAAAAGGGGTGTGTATTCGCTGTCGGGTTCGATTTCTTCGTCGGCGTCGGGAAGCTCTGTTTCTTCTTCCTCCACCGTTTTGCCTCGGCGGCTGAGTATTTCCTCAATAGACGGCAGATTACCTTCCTCATCGGGGTACACGTCGTCATCCGTCATGGCGAGGAAGATGTCCTCCAAGGTAGTCTCCTCGTAGTCCATTGACAGAATGGGTGTCTTGCTCTCGCTCATGGCAAAGAAAATGGCGTCGCGGTGGTCGCCCTCTTTTTCAAGCTCAAGACGGACTGTTGAAATTCCGTCCTTTTCCTCGCCCTCGGCGGAAATTACGCCGTTGACAGAGCTGAGCTTTTCGAGAATGGCTTTAAGCCTGCCGCGAACGGTCAGGCGGAGCTTGTTCGACTTATTTGCGATAGCTTCAAGGTTTTCTAAGGTGGCGTTTGCCACCAGATTACCCCTTGAAATTATCATAATATGCTCACATACCGCGCTGATCTCCGCTAAAATGTGGCTTGAAAGAATGACGGTCTTGGTCTCGCCAAGGCGGCGGATAAGGTCGCGAATTTCAAGAATTTGCTTTGGGTCAAGACCAACGGTGGGCTCGTCCAAAATTATGACCTCGGGATTGCCAAGCATGGCTTGCGCGATGCCTACTCTTTGACGGTAACCCTTTGAGAGGTTCTTGATGAGCTTGTTTTTGTACTCCTCCAAGCCCGTGACCTCAATTACCTCCTCGACCTGACCTGTCACGTCAAAGCCGCGCAGACCCTTGGCTTCGGCAACAAAGGTCAGGTATTCTGAAGGGGTCATATCCATATAAAGGGGCGGCATTTCGGGAAGATAACCAATAAGCTTTTTTGCTTCAATTGGCTCCTCGAAAATATCGTGACCGTCAACGGTCACATTACCCGACGTTGCAGCAAGACAGCCCGTGATGATGTTCATTGTGGTGGATTTTCCCGCGCCGTTGGGACCCAAAAGTCCGTAAATTTTGCCTTTTTCGACCGTAAAGCTGATTCCGTTCACCGCGCGGTGGGCGCCGTACTGCTTTACGAGATTTTTTACCTCTATCAAAGCGATACCTCCATTGAAAAATGTACGATATGATTATATTTTAGTTCTGTGTCGGTAAGTTGACGGTTTTCTGCACGTTTTAGGAAAAAGTGCGGTCAAAGACCGCACTTTATGTTATTTTTGATGATTACTTCTTTGTCAGAAGCTCCCGAGCCTTCTCTGCTACGTGAGCGGGAGTAAGTCCGTATTCTTCAAGCAGTTCGGGGACTGTGCCGGACTTGCCAAATGTGTCCTGCGTACCCATTCTCATGACAGGTACGGGGAATTCCTCGCACAAAACCTCACAAACGGCAGATCCGAGACCGCCGATTACGCTGTGCTCCTCAACGGTGAGGACAGCGCCAGTTTCTTTTGCCGCCTTTACGAGAATCTCTCGATCAATAGGCTTGATCGTATGAATATTAATAACGCGGGCGTATATTCCCTTTTGGGCAAGAAGCTCGCGGGCCTCAAGTGCCATCTGAACCGTAAAGCCCGAGCCGACGATGGTCAGGTCTTTACCCTCTGCCATGGTGATGCCCTTTCCAACTTCGAATTTGTAGGTTTCAGCATCGTTGAAAACGGGAACTGCGTATCTGCCAAATCGCATATATACGGGACCGTCGATAGAAAGGGAAGCTTCAACTGCCGCTCTTGCTTCGACTGCGTCTGCAGGATTGATGATAGTCATGCCAGGAATTGTGCGCATGATGGCAATATCCTCAAGGCACTGGTGTGTTGCGCCGTCCTCGCCCACGGTGATACCCGCGTGGGTCGCGCCGATCTTTACGGGAAGGTGGGGATAGCCTATAGAGTTTCTGATCTGTTCAAAGGCGCGTCCCGCCGCAAACATTGCAAAGGAAGAAGCGAAAACCGTTCT
The DNA here is from genome assembly GCA_045651985.1 of Eubacteriales bacterium. Classification (GTDB taxonomy): domain Bacteria; phylum Bacillota; class Clostridia; order Oscillospirales; family CAG-272; genus SIG710. Next base: position 2,062 of record JAZRTK010000040.1, on the reverse strand, counting down.
TCCCGTAGCGGCTATACCTGCCGCCACCGACATCATATTTCCCTCGGCAATTCCGCAATCGTAGAATCTGTCCGGGAACTTCTTTTTGAATATCACGGTTTTTGTAGCCTCTGCCAAGTCTGCGTCAAGGACTACGAAATCATGCTTTTCGCCAAGCTCGGCAAGTGCCGCACCGTAGGCTTCTCTCGTTGCTTTCTTATCTGCCATCAGATGTTCCCCTCCTGCATGTCAAGCTCTGCCATTGCCTGCTTGTATTCTTCCTCGTTTGGGGCTTTTCCGTGCCAGCCGACGCTGTTTTCCATAAAGGAAATGCCCTTGCCTTTTGTGGACTTTGCGATAATTGCGGTAGGTTTACCCTTACATTCCTTTGCCGCCTTGAACGCCGCCTCGATCTGATCGAAGTCGTGTGCGTCGATCGTGATTACGTTAAAGCCGAATGCTTCAAATTTCTTATCGTGAGGTGCGGGGTTCATGACCTGGGCGGTAGGACCGTCGATCTGAAGACCGTTTAAGTCGAGGATAACGCAGAGGTTGTCCAGCTTGTAGTGGGCAGCAAACATTGCCGCCTCCCAGACCTGTCCTTCCTCGCTTTCGCCGTCGCCGATGGCGGTGTAGACTCTGAAATTGTCGCCGAAGTGCTTTGCGGACAGAGCCATTCCGCAGGCGGCGGAAATACCAAGTCCCAGAGAACCCGTGGTCATGTCAACGCCGGGAATGTGCTTCATATCGGGGTGACCCTGAAGAATGCTGTGGACCTTGCGAAGTGTTTTAAGAAGATCCTTTTCAAAGTACCCGCGCTCGGCTAAAGCTGCGTAAAGAGCGGGGGCGCAATGACCCTTTGAGAGCACGAAGCGGTCGCGCTTCGGATCGCGGGGGTTCGCGGGATCGACGTTCATTTCTACAAAATAAAGGTAGGTGAGAACGTCTGTTATAGAAAGGGATCCGCCGGGGTGTCCCGACTTTGCGTTAAAGGTGCCTTCGATTACGCCGCGGCGTATATTGAGGGCGTGTTTTTTAAGTTGCGTTACAGTGGTCTGTTCCATATCTGCACCTTTCGCTTATGCTTATGTTTTATAGCACAATTATATATCAATATGTCCGTTTTGTCAAGCCTTTTGAGGTTGAATGCAGTTGTGCCTGACCGTTTTTTTCGCCTGTCAGGCGAAACGGGAGACGACCAGGGACAAAAGAAAGATCATTCCGTTCAAAACAACGATCGCCGCGCCTGTGGGCAGGTCGAAAAAGCAGGAGAGCATGATGCCGAAAAAAGAGCAAAGAACGCTGATGGCGGCAGAGGAAATGACCACTGCGCGGAAGCTTTTGAAAAGACGCATTGAGGTAAGCGCGGGGAAGATTATAAGAGCAGAGATCAAAAGCGCGCCCATAACTCTCATTCCCACCACTACCGTCAAACCGCTGACGGCGGCGATTAGCATCTTGTAAGCATTGGTCTTGATGCCCGTGGCAGCGGAAAAGCTCTCGTCAAAGGTGACGGCAAATATGCGATTAAAAAAGAGGAGATAAAGGACCAGCACCGCCGCCGACAGGCACACGGCTAAAATTACGTCCGAGCGGGACATGGCGTTGATGGAACCGAACATATAGCTTGAAATATCGGCGTTTACGCCGCCGCTGACCGAAATGACGCAAACTCCCAGCGCCAGCGCGCCGCTTGATATCATGGCGATAGCAGAATCACCGCTCATGCGGGAGCTGTCGCTTATTCGGAGCAGTAAAATTGCTGAAAGAACGACCACGGGAACGGAAAAGGCAAGAGGTGCCATGCCCGCCACCGTTGCTATTGCAATAGCGCCGAAGGCAACGTGTGAGAGTCCGTCGCCGATCATGGAATAGCGGCGCAAAACAAGGCTCACGCCCAAAACCGAGGAGCAAACTGCCACAAGACAACCCACGATAAGTGCGTTGCGCACGAATCCGTAGGAAAGGTAACGCAGGAGCATGTCAATCATTTTTCTCACTCCTTCCTGCGGAAAAATGCTCGAATACAGGGGATCTAAGGTAATCCGCTGTATCTCCGAAGAACTTTACCGTATGGTCAAGG
>JAZRTK010000039.1:0-6688 GCA_045651985.1 Eubacteriales bacterium | reverse complement strand
CCGTAAAATGTCCGGGGAACAAAAAGGGGAAAAAACAAAAAAAAAAACCCGCGGGGCCCCCGGCCCCCTGCTCTTTTATTTTATCCGATCATCGAAAAAGGATCGACGTTTTCGGCAAAAACGGGTAAAAGCTTGAACTTGAATTTAAAGTCCTCAGCCTTGAATCTGTATTTTTCAGCCAGCTTTGGTCCGCAGGAGTTGGAGCCTATGCCGTTTTGTCTCTTGTCGATGCAGAATACGGTCTCCTTCAGGGGCTTTAGCTCATAGCTGTGCCTTGCTTTGGCAAGCATTGCGGGGGTATAGTGGCTTGCGTTGAAGCTCAGATCGTCCGCGCATTTTACCGCCATCAGTCCGTGACCTGCATATGAGTAGACCTGCACCCACTTGGTGCCGTTGTGCGCCATGTTTTCCTGAGGGCGAATGTAATTTTCAAAGTGATCGACGATACTGCTCGAGTAAAGCCCGACCTTTGAAGCCAGATGCTTGTCCTCGTAGCTTTCGTAAGGACCCCTTCCGAAATATCTGAGCTTTTCGGTGTCGGCGGGCATGTTGAACATGACGCCGAATCTGGGAAGATCGGGCATGTCCTTTGAACACTTGACGTCAAAATCAAAGGTGACGCCGCCGTCGGGAGTGAAGGTATAGGTGACCTTGAAGTGTAAGATCTCGCGTCTTGCCGCCGCACCCATGGAGATATGTGCGGCAACCACCGCCTCATTGTCCGCTTTTTCAATGTTGCAGTCAAAACACGTGGTGACGGCTCGTTCCATTCCTACATTTAACCAATCATTTTTCAGATACCCGTCGTTGTCGGTAGGTGCGCGCCAGATGTTGGGTGTCACGGGTGTGGTGATAAGGTTGCGTCCGTTGTCCACAATAGCGGTGATAAGACCCGTGAAGCGGCTTACCGTGTAATGAGTGTGTCCTGCATGGATCATTATCTCGTTGTCAATTATTTCCGCTCTGACCGCCTGCTTTGAAGACTTTTCGATCTTTTCGGGGGACTCGCAGAGCGTTATCTGATCAAAGCCCAGCTCGTAGCCCGCCCGAGACCATGGGGTGGCGTAATTGGCGGTGAGAGACAGATTAAGGTAGCTGTAACCGTCAACACTTTCAAAGTCAAAAGGAATTTCAAAGGTCTTCTGATACTGAGGATTCACCGCAGGGCTTGCAATTCGTCCCTGTGCTATCACCGCGCCGTTCCGCGTCACGTTCCAGTTTAAGTCGCAGTCGGAAAGGGAAGTGAAATAACGGCGGTTCTTTATCTTCAGCTTGCCTGTTTTGGGGTCGAAAGCCGTAAGTGCAAAGGGCTTTTGAACCTGCTTTAATTCAAGCAGACCCGAGTGAGGCGTGCGGTCGGGGTAAACGAGACCGTCACAGCAGAAATTACCGTCCGAGGGATAGTCTCCGAAATCCCCGCCGTATTTGTACTGCGGCTCATTGTAAATATCCCCGTCGGCAGATGCGTGGTCGGTAAACTCCCAGACGCAGCCGCCGAAGAAGTTGTCGTTTGCCCATATAAGGTCCCAGTACTCCTCAAGGTCGCCGGGGCCGTTGCCCATGGCGTGGCAGTATTCGCAAAGATAGATAGGACGCTTTTCGGTTTTGAGCAGTTTTTTCAGCTCGTCGGGGGAAGTGTACATACGGCTGTATATGTCGATGTATTGGGCGTTGTCGGCGGGACCGCGGGCAGTTTGGTCCTCGCAATGGACAAAGCACCCGGGCATTCTCTTATGGAGATAATCTGCCATGAGTCGCTGATTCTTCCCACATCCCGACTCGTTGCCCAACGACCAGAAAATTACGCAGCCGTGATTCTTGTCACGCTCGAACATAAGACGGACGCGGTCAAGATAGGATTCGGTCCATTCGTCGCTGTCGGTGAGCATTCCCCAGGATATGGTGCCCATTCCGTGGGTCTCAAGGTCGGTCTCGTTGCATACGTAGAAGCCCAAACGGTCGCACAGGGTCAGAAATCTGGGGTCGTTTGGATAGTGGCTTGTGCGTACCATGTTGATGTTGTGCCGCTTCATTATATGCAGGTCGCGGACCATGTGCTCGTAAGGCGTTGCGGAGCCCAAAACGGGGTCGCTGTCGTGACGGTTTACACCTCTTGCCTTGACCTTTTTGCCGTTGATATAAATGACACTGTTCTTGATCTCGTAACGACGCAGAGCAATAGGCAGACAGATGACCTCGCTTCCGCTGAAGATAAGCAGGGAATAGAGCCATGGCTCCTCGTCGTTCCATAACTGTGGATCATCAATGATAAATTCTGCCTCGCCGTTTTTGTTGATCGTGATTTTTTTCTCGGCAACAACTTCTCCGTCGGGAGACAGGAGCTTTGCTGCCGCTTCAGTCTTGCCGTTTGCGGTCAGTTCAAGATTTATAGTTGCGCCGGCAAGGTCGGCCGACACGCTCTGACGGGCGTAAACGTCCTCTATATGCAGAGTGTCGCGCAAGAGCAGATAGACCTCGCGGAAGATCCCGCTGTAACGGAACTTGTCCTGGTCCTCAAGATAAGAGCCTGTGCACCATTTGAAAACCAGCACCTTTATGTTGTTCTCGCCTGCGTAAAGGTAGGTGGTGATGTCCACCTCGCTTGTCATGTGGCTGACCTGACTGTAAGCGGCGAATTTGTTGTTGACAAAGAGGTAGAAGCAGGAGTCAACGCCCTCAAAGTTGATAAATATCGATTTTTTAGCAAGAGTATCTGCATCCACCGTGAAATTTCTGCTGTAAAGGGCGCAGGGATTGTTTTCCGGAATGTACGGAGGATTTACGGGGAAAGGATAGTTGATGTTGGCGTAATTAGGGGTGTCGTAGCCCGATCTCCATCGGGTCTGCCAGCTCATGGGGACGGTCATCATGTCAAAGCCGTCGGTGGTGAAGCCGTCAGAGGTGAAATCATCCAGACGGTCGGCGTTTTCATAGAATTTAAAATCCCAGTCTCCGCAAAGGGAAACGAAGTTTTCCGATTCGGAGCGAACATCGCGCAGAGCGGACTTTTCGCTTGTGTAGGGGACGTAATAAGCCCTTGGAGCCGCGCAGCCCACGTGTATATCCGATAGGGACTTGTGATAATCAAAAACAAAGTTCATATAGACCTCCGTGTCGGTTGGATTCTGCCCTAATAGTACCATGAATTTCGTATTTTTTCAAGGGATTTTTTTAAAATATTTATTTACAAAAAGGGAAGAATGTGATAAAATATAGAAGCGGCGCACAGCGCATACTAAAAGTGCATTCCGTCGCTGAAAATGAAAAGAAAGATCATACGAGAATTTACGGTGGGATTTGCCTCGGGGCTGGTTGCCTGCGGAGCAATTTTCCTTGTTTTCCTTGAAGGAATATAAGCACAAAAGAGGGAGTAATAGCATGAGGCTGGATAAATTTCTTTCGAATATGGGAATAGCCAGCCGAAGCGAAGCGGCAAGGGCGGCGCGCGGCGGGCTTGTTTGCGTCAATTTCGTCCCTTGCCGTGACGTCTCGCGTCACATTGACCCCGAAAAGGACGTTGTCTGCTTTAACGGTAAGCAGATAACGTACGAAAAGTTCAGATACATACTGCTCAACAAGCCCGACGGGGTGGTCAGCGCTACCGAGGACGGTCGGGATAAAACGGTTCTTGACTTGCTTCCCGCAGAGCTTCGCCGTTTTGAGCTTTTTCCTTGCGGAAGACTTGACAAGCACACCTTGGGACTCGTGCTTATAACCGATAACGGCGACCTTGCACATCGTTTGCTTTCACCCCGAAACCACGTGGCAAAAAAATACCGCTACCAATCAAAATTCCCTTTGACCGATGAGGAGAAACGTACCTTGGAGGAGGGGACTGCTCTGGACGACGGCTATGAAACAAAGCCGTCTGTTATTGAACTTGACGCAGACAAAAAATCAGGTACTATCACGCTGATTGAAGGGAAATACCACCAGATAAAGCGAATGTTTGAGAGCGTGAACAATAAGATCGTATATCTTGAACGCATAACTTTCGGACCGCTGACCTTGGAGGGCGTACCCGAAAGAGGAGATTGGCGATTTCTGACGCAGGACGAGATCAAGGCGCTTGAAGAACACGGAAAGAACGAAATCTGAGGAGACATAAAATGGACATTATTTTAAAACTCGCACAGGAGCTTGGGCTCAAAGAGGATCAGGTTACAAAGACGGTGGCTCTTATCGACGAGGGAAACACCATACCCTTTATTGCCCGATACCGTAAGGAGGTCACGGGAAGCCTTGACGATACGGTGCTCCGAGACCTTGAGGAAAAGCTCAATTACCTGAGAAACATCGAAAAGCGCAAGGAGGAGGTAAAGAACCTCATTGACGGGCAGGGCAAGCTGACCGAGGAGCTTATTGCCGCAATTGATGGCGCACAGACCCTCACCGAGGTGGACGATATCTACCGTCCTTTCCGCCCTCACAGAAAGACGAGAGCGTCGGTTGCCCGTGAAAAAGGACTTGAGCCGCTGGCACAGCTTATTCTGGAAGAACGTAAATCTTATTCACCGTCCATTGAGGAAGAAGCGGAAGCTTACATAGATGCGGAAAAGGGCGTTGAGAGCGCAAAGGACGCGCTTGCGGGCGCTTGCGATATTATCGCAGAGGATATTTCGGATAATGCCGAGTACAGAAAAAATATCCGCAGTCTTACCTTCCGCCACGGCGTGCTGTCCTCAAAGGCGTCGACCGAGGAAGACACGGTCTACTCTCAGTATTACGAGTACAGCGAGCCCGTAAAGGCGATCCCCGCCCACAGGATCCTTGCCATCAACCGCGGCGAAAAAGAGGAGATCCTGAAGGTCAGATTAGACGTTCCCAAGGATATGATCCTCAACTACCTTTACGACTGCGTGGTACATAATTCCACCTCGCCTGCGGAAAAATATCTGACCGCCGCAATGGTTGACAGCTACGACCGTCTCATTGAGCCGTCTGTTGAGCGCGAGATACGCTCGGATATGTTCGACGGCGCGGCGGAAAAGGCTATCGTGAACTTTGAGGTCAACCTGAAAAACCTTCTCATGCAGGCGCCCCTTAAGGGCAAGACAGTCCTTGGATATGACCCCGGCTACCGTACCGGCTGTAAGCTGGCGGTGGTTGACAAGACCGGAAAAGTGCTTGACACCGCGGTCATCTACCCCACAAAGCCCCAGGAACGCATTGAGGAGAGTAAGAAAAAGGTTCTTTCCCTCATTAAGAAATACAACATCGACATCGTTGCAATAGGAAACGGCACCGCTTCAAAGGAAAGCGAGATATTTATCGCAAACACCCTAAAGGAGCTTGACGGAAGCGTCAAGTATGCTATGGTGAGCGAGGCGGGAGCTTCCGTTTATTCCGCATCTAAGCTGGGTGCGGACGAGTTTCCCGATTTTGACGTTACACAGCGCTCGGCGGTGTCTATTGCCCGCCGTCTTCAGGACCCTCTGGCAGAGCTTGTAAAGATAGACCCCAAGGCTATCGGAGTAGGACAGTACCAGCACGACATGAAGCCCGCAAGGCTTGATACAGCTCTCGGCGGCGTGGTGGAGGACTGCGTAAACAGCGTTGGCGTTGACCTTAACACCGCTTCTCATTCTCTCCTTTCTTATATTGCGGGCATCAATGCAACCACGGCGAAGAACATCGTTCGCTACCGCGAGGAAAATGGTGAATTTACTTCACGTTCTCAGGTCCTTAAGGTGCCAAAGATTGGAGCCAAGGCTTACCAGCAGTGCGCGGGATTTTTGAGAGTGCCTACCTCCCGTCAGGTCCTTGACCGCACGGGTGTTCACCCTGAGTCCTACGATGCAGCGAAGGCTCTTCTGGAAAAATTCGGATACACCTCCGCAGACGTGGCAGAGAGCAAGCTGGACGAGCTCCGCGCAAAGGCGAAGGAGTACGGAATAAAGAAGCTCTGCGAAGAGCTTGAGGTGGGCGAGCCTACCTTGATGGACATTATCGGCGAGCTTGAAAAGCCCGGACGCGACCTGCGCGATTCAACCCCCGCACCTATTCTGCGCGATGACATTATGGATCTGTCCGACCTGAAGCCCGACATGGAGCTGGTGGGCACGGTGCGCAACGTGATCGACTTCGGTGCATTCATTGATATCGGCGTCCACCAGGACGGTCTGGTACACATTTCCGAGATATGCGACCGCTACATAAAGCACCCATCCGAGGTACTCAGCGTCGGTGATATCGTGAACGTTAAGGTGCTTAAAGTAGATGTGGCAAAGAAGCGAATCAGCCTTACCATGAAAAACGTAAAGAGAGCGTAAAGCATTTTTTGACATTTTTACTCTCACATCGACAACTTTGTGCAAGTTGCACAAAGTGACCTGTCAAAGTTTAGGCAAATAACCACTTACATTTTCTGTTGTTTTGTGGTAAAATGTATGTCGTAAATAAAGTACTATCGAGCGGCCGCGAGACCGTTCAGCCAAGGAGGATTATCAATGGCAAGCCTTTCCCTTAAGCATATTTATAAGAAGTATCCCGGCGGCGTTACCGCTGTTTCCGACTTCAACCTTGAGATCAAGGATAAGGAGTTCATCGTTTTCGTAGGACCTTCCGGATGCGGTAAGTCCACGACTCTCCGTATGATCGCAGGTCTTGAAGAAATCACCGAGGGTGAGCTTTTCATCGGCGACAGATTGGTAAACGACGTTGCTCCTAAGGATAGAGATATCGCGAT
>JAZRTK010000038.1:0-8230 GCA_045651985.1 Eubacteriales bacterium | reverse complement strand
GGTTCTTCTCACAGGTCTTGTGAACTCGCAGGTCATCAGGACTGCCGAGATGATGGACATGCGTTGCGTTGTGTTCGTGCGCTCAAAGCAGCCCACCCCCGATATGATTGCGCTCGCCGAGGAATGCGGCATAGTCGTTCTGACCTCGAAAAAGCGTATGTACGAGGCTTGCGGCCTGCTTTATTCCAGCGGACTCAATAATCTGTCCGTCAGGGAAGACTGATTATGAGTGAGCTGCTTAAACTGACCTTCGACGTTGACGGAGATAATTTTACGTCGGCAGGGGAAGCTTCTGTACAGACCAAAAAGAATCTCCGTATGCTTGGTGTCCACCCTGACATTGTTCGGCGCGTGGCGATAGCAATGTACGAGGGCGAGATAAATATGGTGATCCACGCGGGCGGCGGTGTCGCCACCGTGACGGTCTACCCCGAAAAAATTGAAATCGTTCTTGAGGATAAAGGTCCCGGCATTCCCGATGTTGAGCTTGCGATGAAGGAGGGCTTTTCAACGGCTCCCGAAAACATCCGTTCTCTCGGCTTCGGTGCAGGCATGGGACTGCCTAACATGAAAAAGAACACCGACACTATGGTAATCGACTCTGTTTTCGGGGAAGGAACCAAGATCACAATGACTGTAAAGTTATAAAAGGCGGTGATATAATGGGAAGCTACAAACATTCCGTGTCGCTAAATCCCGATAAGTGCCTTGGCTGTACCCATTGCTTAAAGCATTGCTCAACCGAGGCAATAAGAATCAGGAACAAGCACGCGGTTATAGACTCCGCAAGATGTATTGATTGCGGCGAGTGTATAAGAGTATGCCCTCATCACGCAAAAAAAGCGGTTTCGGATAAGCTTTCGGAGATTCCGAAGGATAAGTTCAGGATCGCTTTGCCCGCCCCCTCCCTTTACGGTCAATTCTCAAATCTTGAGGATATCGACTATGTTCTCAAGGGTCTTCTTGATTATGGGTTCGACGACGTTTACGAAGTCGCCCGCGCGGCAGAGATAGTTTCCGACTACACGAGACGCGAAATTAAAAAGGTTGAAAAACCCGTCATTTCCTCGGCTTGTCCCGTGGTCGCAAGACTTCTGTCCTTGCGTTACCCTCTGCTTGCAGACAAGTTGCTTACTTTGCTGCCCCCCATGGAGCTTGCGGCAAAGGAAGCAAAGGAGCAGGCACTGAAAAAACACCCCGAACTTAAAGAAGACGATATCTGCACAGTTTTCATTTCCCCCTGTCCCGCAAAGGTCAGCTACGTAAAAAACAAGACGGGAGAAAACAAGTCATATGTTGACTACGTAGTATCCATGTCCGATATTTACTTTGAGTTGCTGAACGTAATGAAGCCCGAGATCGGGGAAGCCCCCGTCTCCAAAACCGGCATGATCGGTCTTGGCTGGGCAAGCACGGGCGGGGAAGCCACGGCTATCTTCAACGAAAAGTACCTGGCGGCAGACGGAATCGAAAACGTAGTAAGAGTTCTTGAGGAAATTGATAACGGCTCATTTCCCGAGCTTGAATTCGTTGAGCTTAACGCTTGTCCCGGCGGTTGCGTCGGCGGAGTAATGACGGTAGTTAATCCCTATATCGCAAAGGCAAGGATAAGTAACCTGCGGCGGTACCTTCCTGTTTCGGGAAATCATGCGCCGGAGGGCGAGGACGTGCCCGAGGACGTTCGGGAAAAGCAGAAGCTTGAATACATACCCGTGACCTTGGGAAGCGGATTTGGCGATGCGATCAAGATCATGCAGGAAAGGGAAAGGCTGAAGAAAATGCTGCCGGGCATCGACTGCGGTTCGTGCGGCTCGCCCACTTGCGCGGCATTTGCTCAGGATGTTGCAAACGGTGTTTCCGACATTTCCGAATGTATAGTATTTATGCGTGAGGAGCTTGAAAAATTACACAAAACAAATGACGGAGAATAAATTATGAAGGTTTGCGAGCTTGCCGAGAAACTTAAGCTTGAAACTCTCTCTCTCCCGTGCCCCGAAAAGGAGATCGAAGGCGCATATGCCGGAGACCTGCTCAGCTGGGTAATGGGCAGAGCGGAATCGGGCTGCGTATGGGCGACTATTATGACTAACATAAACGTGGTAGCGGTGGCATCACTTGCCGACGTTGCTGCCTGCGTCATTTGCGAGGACTGTGAAGTTACAGATGAAATTCTCGACACGGCAAGGAGTAAAGGCGTCAATCTGCTCAGAACGAGTCTTCCTCTTTACCAGTTCTGTGTTGAGCTTTCAAAAACAATATGAACAAGTATTTTTATGACCTTCATATTCATTCCTGCCTGTCACCCTGTGCCGATAACGATATGACTCCCGAGAACATTGCCGGTATGGCATCGCTCAACGGGCTGAATATTGTTGCGCTGACCGATCACAATACCACCAAAAACTGCCGAGCGTTCTTTTCGGCGGCAAAAAAGTACGGTATCGTGCCGGTAGCCGGCATTGAGATGACGACGGCGGAGGACGTGCATGTGGTTGCGCTGTTTCCGACCCTTGAAAGCGCGGAAGAATTTGAAGAAGAATACAGAAAGTACAGAATTCTGTATAAAAACCGAAAGGATATTTTCGGAGATCAGCTGGTCTTTGGCGAAAACGACCGTTTGATCGGCGAGGAGGAAGATCTTCTGCTCAACGCTTCCATTCTTTCTATTGAGGAATCGGTGAAGCTGGTAAAACGCTTTGGCGGCGCGGCTTTTCCCGCTCATATAGACAGGGAAGAGAACGGAATAATTTCCGCGCTTGGCGCATTGCCCGAGAAGCCGCATTTTGATTGTATCGAAATGCGCGACCGCGAAAAGATACAGGAGTATACCGAAAAATACGGACTTGAGGCAAAGAAAATACTTGTTGACTCGGACGCTCATTATCTCTGGGATATAAGCGAAGCCGAAAATTACGTTATGCTGGAGGACGAGCCTTACAGCTCAGCTCTTGTAAGAGAGCGGCTGATAGAGCTTATTTGCACAAAATGAAAGAACTTTCTTTGAATATTCTCGATATTGCGCAAAACTCCGTAAAGGCGAGAGCAAGTTGCGTCAAGATCGAAATTACCGAGGACGATGACACTCTTGCGTTTGCCATAACGGACGACGGCTGCGGTATGGAAAAGGATTTCTTGGAAAACGTGACAAACCCTTTTACCACCACGAGAAAGACCAGAAAGGTGGGTCTTGGACTTCCGTTTTTAAAAATGGAAGCTGAGATGACGGGCGGAAGCTTTGAGATTATATCAAAGAGCGAAAAGGAATTTGAAGACCACGGAACACGGGTCTTTGCATCCTTTAATAAAAACAGTATTGATTTTATCCCTTTGGGCGATATAGTCGATACTGTCTGCACCCTTATTCACGGGGCGGACCAAATAGATTTCGAGTTCTCCCATAAGATAGGAGACAAAGAAATAAGCCTTTCCACAAAGGAAATGCGGGAGATGCTGGGAGACGACGTTCCTCTGTCTTCCCCCGAGGTCCTTGCGTGGGTGAGGGACTACTTGAATGAATTATATTAAATTATAATAAATAATTCTAATATTTGAAAGGAACAAAGAGTTATGAAAACATTGGCAGAACTTTCCGCGATCAGAGATCGTATGAAGAACAAGATTGCTGTTCGCGAAGGTAGCAATGACACCAGAATCGTTGTCGGCATGGCAACGTGCGGAATCGCAGCAGGCGCTCGTCCCGTTCTCAACGCTTTCGTTGAAGAGCTTGACAAGTCCGGACTTGCAGGCGAGGTTTCCGTATCCCAGACAGGCTGTATCGGTATGTGCCGTTTCGAGCCTATCGTTGAGGTAACACGTGCGGGAGAAGAGAAGATCACTTACGTGAAGATGACTCCCGAAAAGGCTCGCGAGGTGTTCGAGAAGCACATCAAGGGCGGCAAGGTGGTTACCGAGTACACCAAGGTTGAAGGACTTAACTAAGGAGGAACAAAACAAATGATTCGTTCACATGTACTTATTTGCGGCGGTACAGGCTGTACTTCTTCCGGAAGCACCAAGATCATTGACGTAATGGAGAAGCAGCTTGCTGCCAATAACCTCACAGACGAGATCAAGGTCGTTCAGACAGGTTGTTTCGGACTTTGCGCAAACGGCCCTATCGTTATCGTATATCCCGAGGGAACCTTCTATTCTCACGTTCAGCCTGAGGACGTTGAGGAGATCGTTCAGGAGCACTTTATCAAGGGCCGTGTGGTTGAGCGCCTTCTCCACGTTGAGGAAAACGACGGTAACAAGGATTTCCTTGCTCTCTCCGAGACAACGTTCTATAAGAAGCAGCACCGCGTTGCTCTCCGTAACTGCGGCGTAATCAACCCCGAGAATATTGAGGAGTACATCGGTACAGACGGTTACCAGGCTCTCGGTAAGGTACTTACAGAGATGACTCCCCAGGAGGTTATCGACGTGATCAAGGCTTCCGGACTTCGCGGACGCGGGGGCGGAGGATTCCCCACGGGTCTCAAGTGGCAGTTTGCGGCTGACCAGCCCGCAGGCCAGAAGTACGTTGGCTGTAACGCAGACGAGGGTGACCCCGGTGCGTTCATGGACCGTTCCGTTCTTGAGGGCGACCCCCACTCAGTTCTTGAGGCAATGGCTATCGCAGGTTACGCTATCGGCGCAGATACAGGTTACATCTACGTAAGAGCAGAGTATCCTATTGCTATCAACCGCCTTGAGATAGCTATCAAGCAGGCAAGAGAATACGGCCTCCTTGGTAAGAACATCTTCGACACAGGCTTCAACTTTGATATCCAGCTCCGTTTCGGCGCAGGTGCTTTCGTTTGCGGTGAGGAAACAGCTCTTATGACAAGTATCGAAGGACACCGCGGCGAGCCCCGTCCCCGTCCTCCCTTCCCCGCAGTAAAGGGTCTGTTTGGTAAGCCCACTATCCTCAACAACGTAGAGACTTACGCAAATATCTGCCAGATCATTCTCAACGGTCCCGAATGGTTCGCTTCCATGGGTACAGAGAAGTCCAAGGGAACAAAGGTATTCGCACTTGGCGGTAAGATCACAAACACAGGTCTGGTTGAGGTTCCTATGGGAACAACTCTCCGCGAAGTAGTTGAAGAGATCGGCGGCGGTATCCCCAACGGTAAGAAGTTCAAGGCTGCTCAGACGGGCGGACCTTCCGGCGGATGTATCCCTGCTCACCTCATTGACACTCCTATCGACTATGATAACCTTATCGAGATCGGCTCCATGATGGGCTCCGGCGGACTTATCGTTATGGACGAGGATAACTGTATGGTTGACATTGCGCGTTTCTTCCTCGACTTTACCGTTGATGAGTCCTGCGGTAAGTGCACACCTTGCCGTGTTGGTACAAGACGTCTTCTCGAGCTCCTTGACAAGATCATTTCCGGTAACGGCGAGCTTGAGGACCTGGATCGCATGGAAGAACTCTGCAACTACATCAAGAGTGCATCTCTCTGCGGTCTTGGTCAGACAGCTCCTAACCCTGTTATTTCCACACTTCGTTACTTCAAGGATGAGTACATCGCTCATATCGTTGATAAGAAGTGTCCCGCAGGCGTATGTAAGAAGCTTATCCAGTATAAGATCGATCAGGAGAAGTGTATCGGTTGCGGAATGTGCGCAAGGAACTGCCCTGCAAATGCGATCATAAAGACAGATTATATCGCTCCCGGTCATAAGCTTCCTTCGCTTACTATCGACCAGAGCAAGTGCGTGAAGTGCGGCGCATGCGTAGCAGGCTGTAAGTTCAACGCAATTTCTAAGGGTTGAGAAAGGAGACTTAAATAATGGAAACTATTAACGTTAAAATTAACGGCGTAGACTATGCCGTTGCAAAAGGCTCCACTGTTCTTGAAGCAGCAAGAGCTGCAAAGGTAGAGATCCCCACACTTTGCTATCTTAAGGATATAAACGAGATCGGCGCATGCCGTCTTTGCCTTGTTGAGGTATCCGAGGGCGGCAGACCTTACCGTATGGTAACCGCTTGCGTATATCCTTGCACTGAGGGTATGTCTATCCTTACAAACACACCTAAGATCATCGCTTCCAGAAAGATGAACCTTCAGCTTCTTCTTTCTAACCATAATAAGGAGTGCCTCTCCTGCGTCCGTTCCACCACCTGCGAGCTTCAGAAGCTCTGCAAGGACTACGGCGTAAACGAGAACTACTACGTTGGTGTTAAGACAGAGTCTGAAATCGATGATTCTTCCGTTTCTATCATCCGTGATAACTCCAAGTGCGTACTTTGCCGCCGCTGCGTAGCTGCTTGTGCTCACATTCAGGGCGTAGGCGTTATAGGAGCTAACGACCGTGGCTTTGACACACACATCGGAACTGCATTTGAGGGTAAGCTCGCTGATACATCCTGCATTAACTGCGGTCAGTGTATCGTTGCTTGTCCTACGGGCGCTCTCCACGAGAGAGACGACTCCGAGAAGGTATTTGCGGCTATCGCAGATCCTACAAAGCACGTTCTCATCTGCGCAGCTCCTTCCGTTCGTGCTCAGATCGGTGAGTGCTTCGGCTACGAGCCCGGTACAGACTGCGAGGGTAAGATGGTAACAGCTATGAAGAAGCTTGGCTTCGACGGCGTTTACGACATGAACCTCACAGCTGACCTTACGATCATCGAGGAAGCTAACGAGCTTATCGGCAGAATCAAGAATGGCGGAGCTCTCCCCATGATCACGTCCTGCTCTCCCGGATGGATCAAGTTCTGCGAGCATTACTTCCCCGAAATGACGGAGAACCTCTCTACATGCAAGTCTCCTCAGCAGATGTTCGGCGCGGTCGCCAAGACATATTATGCCGAAAAGATGGGTTGGGATCCCAAGGATATCTATTTCGTATCCGCAATTCCCTGTACAGCAAAGAAGTTCGAGGTAGGACGTGACGGACAGAGCGCAGCAGGCGTTCCCGACGTAGATGCGGCTATCACAACAAGAGAGCTTGCAAGAATGATCCAGATCGCAGGTATCGACTTCAGAGCACTTGAAGACTCTGAGTTCGACGTACCGTTTGAGATCGGCTCCAGCGCAGGCGCTATCTTTGGTGCAACCGGCGGCGTTATGGAGGCAGCTCTCCGTTATGCGGGAGAGGTTATCGCAGGTAAGAAGCTTGACCTGGTTGACTTCCCCGAGGTTCGTGGTGTTGAGGGCGTTAAGTTCGCAACGTACACAATCGGCGACACAACTATCAAGGTTGCTGTTACTTCCGGTACTGCAAACGCAAAGAAGCTTCTGAAGGCTGTTCAGGCAGGCGAGGTTGACGTTCAGTTCATCGAGGTTATGGCTTGTCCCGGCGGCTGTGTAAACGGCGGCGGTCAGCCCTATCAGCCCGCGTCCGTTCGTATGACGACAGACCTGCGCGCAGTTCGTGCGGCTGTTCTCTACAACGACGATAAGGAATGTGACATCAGAAAGAGTCAGGATAACGCAGCGTGCATGAAGCTCTACGACGAGTACTTCGGAGCGCCCAACAGCGAAAAGGCTCACCACATTCTCCACACTCATTACGTAAAGCGCGGCCTTTAATTAAAACCTAAAGGGGACTTTCATACGAAAGTCCCCTTTCTTTATTTTCCTCCGATCATCTTTGCGAGAGCCTCCGCTACGTGAACAGCGGCGCGCTTTGCTTCGTTTAAGGTGTTCCCGCTGCTGCCGATCTCAAGAAGAAGCGAACCTCCCACGGTGTATTGCAGATTGTACGCTGCACCGCGAAGATAAACGGGACGGCAAAGGGAGGGATTTTTTTCGTTTAAAACCGCTCTCAACCTTAGCGCAAAGGCAAGATTTGCTTCCCAATGAGGATAATCTGCCCCCTTGAAGTCGCTGCCCGCTACGCACATGACCTGAGCTACACTTTCCCCGCCTATTTCGGTGACACCCTTGATAAGTGACCCGTCCGAGGAGATTATGGCGTCCCGATGAACGTCAAAAACGTATTTTATTGAGGGATATTGCTTCAAATACTTTTTGATAGTGGCGGCGGAATAGGTGTATGCGTCGTTGTAGCTTTCCTTGTCGTGCATTATCTGGCAGTGCAGGGTGGGGATTCCGTTTTCCTCCAATACCTGCGCCATAACGGCGCCCACCGCTACTATATTTTCCTTTGTGTTGCTCGATCGCCAAAGATTTCCCGTATCGTTGTAGCCGTCAGCACCTTCTGCCGTATATGCCTCGGTGCCGTGAGTGTGGACGATGAGCACCAAGGGCTTTTTCGACTTGAAATCATA
>JAZRTK010000037.1:0-2688 GCA_045651985.1 Eubacteriales bacterium | reverse complement strand
TTATAAGAAAATTTTAATATAAAACAACGCCCTTTTTTGAGGAGAAAAAAAATCCACTCTTTTTGATGGTGCCGGTGGTCGGGGTCGAACCGACACGGTATCGCTACCACGAGATTTTGAGTCTCGCACGTCTGCCAATTCCATCACACCGGCGCTTAGCGATATGTATTCTACCACAAAAAGCGAACAAAGTCAAGAGTTTTTTTGTGTCGGATGAAAATTGATGAAAATATATTGTTAATGGAGGTGATAAAATGGCGAAAATCGTTGTTCGAGTGTCAACCGTTTGCGGCGCGCTGCCTGTGGAGGGTGCAAAAATATATATAAACGGAGTGCCTCGTGGACTTTCGGGAAAAAACGGATATTCCGATGTTTTTGAGGTGGATGCTGATAGCTGTACCGTGGAGGTCGGGGCAGAGGGATATGAAAAATACCTTTCGTGCAGGATAAAGCTCTATGAAAATGCCACGGTGGTGTGGTCGGCCATGATCGAAAGTCAAATAAGGTCAAAAAATTAAGAAAAAAAGAGATTTTGTAAGAATATTTTCTCAGAACCGTCGCTAATCGTCTGTCAAGGTCAAAAAAGGTCAAAAACAAGGTTTGACTTTCTTTGACTTTCACTTTATAATAAAGTCGGCAAAGGTCAAAGATGGTCAAAAATCGAACGGAGGTTAAAAATGTTAGCAGACAGTATTGCAAAATTGATAGAAGAGATGCTTGAGAGTGGCGGAGGTCAGCTTGAGCTTAAAAGAAACGAAATGGCAAATCAGCTTGGGTGCGTGCCCAGTCAAATAAGCTACGTTATCACCTCACGCTTTACGCCCGAAAGGGGATATATTATCGAAAGCCGCCGCGGAGGCGGTGGGTGTATTCGAATAATCCGCAAGCAGATGCATAAAAACGAATATCTGATGCACTTTTTCTATGCGGTGGGTGACAGCATAGAGGAAAACGAGGCAATGGCGTATGCGGTAAATCTACTTGACGGCGAGTTCATCACACCCCGCGAGTTTGCGCTTATCCGTGCCGCCGTGACGGGTATCACTTCCGTGCCACCTGTGGCAAAAAGTGTCGTCCGCGCCGACATATTCAGACACATTTTACTTGCGTTGATGGAGTAAAATGGTAGAGAAAGGAGCAGAAAATATGAAATGCGAAAGATGCAATAAAAACGAGGCAACGTTTTTTTATGAAGAAAATATCAATGGAGAAAAGAAGAAATTTTCTCTTTGCACCCACTGCACCGAGGAACTGCAAAAGAGCGGGGAACTTAAAATGGTTTCGTCTCCCTTTGAGGATGTGAGCCTTGCGTCTCCCTTTGTCTCGCTCGGAGATACTCTGCTTGGAAGTCTGTTTTATCCGAGCGAGGCGGCGAAAATCGGAACGGGTGCAAAGAAGTGCAGCCGTTGCGGCTCTACTTTGCGCGATTTCCGCGAGCGCGGAAAAGCTGGCTGTCCCGATTGCTATGTGACGTTTTCCGCAGAGCTTGATCCAACCATTCGCTCAATGCACGGAAGTGCCGCCCACACGGGACGAGCACCGGCAAAGTGGAAAAAGAAGCTTGACCGTGCAGGTCGCTTGAAGGAGCTGCGCTCGGCTTTGGACAAGGCGATCAAAAAAGAAGAATTTGAGGAGGCAGCTCGCCTCCGCGATGAAATAAGAGCAATGCTGGGAAAGGAGGAGGGCTGAAATGGCTTGGTACAATCTGTCGGGCGAAAGCCCCGATACCGTCATCAGTACTCGCGTGCGCTTTGCGCGAAACCTGACGGGACACAATTTTGACAGCACTCTGGGCGAAAAGGGCGCCCGTGAAATAATCGGAAAAATATCCGATATTTTCACACCTGCTTTGGGATTTGAGCACGTAGACCTTGATGAGAAGAACAAGCTTGAAGCGCTTTCTTTTGTCGAAAAGCACTTTATCAGCCGTGAGTTTGCCGCAAAAAAAACTCCTCACGCGCTGTTGCTCAGTCGGAAATTCAACACAGCCATAATGGTCTGCGAAGAGGATCACGTAAGACTCCAGACTATTCTTCCCGGACTTGCTTTGAACGAGGCTTACGAGGACCTTTGCCGCTTCGACGACCTGCTTGACTCAAGCGTTGAGATTGCGTACGATGAAAAATTAGGATATCTGACTCATTGTCCCACAAATCTGGGTACGGGCATGAGAGCGTCGGTGATGATGTTCCTGCCCGCTCTCACCATGGCAAATCAAATAGGAGGCATTGCCGCACAGCTCTCAAAGATCGGACTGACTATCAGGGGAATGTACGGAGAGGGCTCGGAAAGCCGCGGCTCCCTTTATCAGATATCAAATCAAGTTACACTTGGAGTAAGCGAGGAGGAAACTATTCGCAAGCTGGGTGAGATCACAGGGCAGATAAGCAATCGTGAACGAAAGCTTCGCACGACTCTGAAGGAAGAAAGCTTTGACAGCCTAAAAGACAAGGTGTTCCGCGCGGAAGGAACTTTGCGTTATGCCCATATGCTTTCGTCCTCGGAGACCACCGAGCTTTTCTCACTTGTAAGGCTTGGAGTATCCCTGGGCATTATCGAGGACGTGGACTATTCGACATTGAGCCGAATTTTGGTGGAGACCTTGCCTGCCACACTTACGCTTGAGAGCGAGTACCGTCCAAAGGACGAGACCGAACGGGATATTTTACGCGCGACGAAAATAAAGGC
>JAZRTK010000036.1:0-7859 GCA_045651985.1 Eubacteriales bacterium | reverse complement strand
CCATTTCCCGTCGGTCACCCTATTGACCGTATAAAACACCTGCCCAACGTATGCCTTACCCCTCACATTGCGTGGGGCGGATATGAGACACGCGTCAGACTTCTTGACGAGATGATAAAGAATGCACAGGCGTTTTTCCGCGGTGAAAAGCGCAACCGAGTTGATTGAAAGGAACCTGAAATGAAGCTTCTTGAAGAAAAAATATTAAAAGACGGACGGCTGTTGCCCGGCGGCATACTGAAAGTAGACAATTTTTTAAACCACCAAATGGACATTGACCTTTTCTGCCAAATGGGTCAGGAATTTGCCCGTCTTTTTGCCCACAAAGAGGTAACGAAGATTCTGACCGTTGAAGCATCGGGAATCGGCGTTGCGTGCGTTGCCGCCCAGTATTTTGGTAACGTTCCCGTGGTTTTCGCAAAGAAATCCGAGGCAAAAAACTTAGACTCTGACGTTTACTCCACCACAGTTCACTCCTACACAAAGGATAAGGATTTCACGGTGAGAGTTTCAAAAAAATACATATCAGACGAGGATAAGATCCTCATCATCGACGATTTTCTGGCGGTCGGAGAGGCGTCCCTTGGACTTATCGACATCTGCCGACAGGCAGGTGCCGCCGTTTCGGGCGTGGGGATCTGCATTGAAAAGAGCTTTCAGGGCGGCGGAAAGAAAATACGTGACCTTGGAATCGAACTGCAATCCCTGGCGGCAGTCAATTTTACCGACGGCGGCAGTAAGATAGAATTTGCAGGTGAAGCATGAGTTCGCACGCAATAAGGCTTTTCGCCTGCATTACCATGCTCTGCGACCACATCGGCTACTGCATGCAGGCATACGGCGTAGGGGAGTTTGAGCTTGCAAGTATTTTGCGCATAGTTGGCCGCCTCGCTATGCCCCTGTTCGCCTTTAT
Organism: Eubacteriales bacterium; assembly: GCA_045651985.1. GTDB lineage: Bacteria > Bacillota > Clostridia > Oscillospirales > CAG-272 > SIG710. The sequence continues at coordinate 6,946 of JAZRTK010000036.1, read as the reverse complement.
GATCGCGGAGGGCTTTAAAAAGACGCACAACGTCTTCCTCTACATGCTCCGCGTTTTTCTGGCGGCACTCGTGTCGGAGGTGCCTTTCGACCTCATGTCAACGGGAAGAATTTCCGCACCGCACACCCAAAACGTCATGTTTACGCTTTTGCTGGGGCTTTTGGCACTCTATACGGTAGACCTTGCTCAAAAATCCAAATCAAAGCACCTAAAATGCTACGCATTTATCCCTGTGCTGTTCTTTTGTTACGTTGCAAACCACCTATCCGTCGACTACGGATTTTACGGCGTTTTGCTGATACTTTTGTTCTATTTCCTTGACACATCAAGTGTAGAAACAAGGATATGGTATCTTCCTGCGCTTGCCGTTTTCGCGTCCCGATATATTATTTTGGCATATTGGAACGGAACGGCTGTCAACTCTTGGGGTACCACCCAGCTCTACGAGCTTTTCTGCATCGTACCCATTCTGCTTTACAGCGGCAAAAAGGGCTACACACCAAAATCCAAGGCAGGAAGATTTATGCAAAGAACAGGTTTTTACCTGTTCTACCCCGCCCACATGACGGCGCTCTATTTCATCTTCCGTTATTGGAGCACTATCGCCTCAGTCTTTGCATAAGAGCAATACTGTATTTTCTTGTCAAATAATCATCGGTGCTTCAAAAAGAAGACGGCGAAGCTTGTAATAGACCTCAAAAAGCGAGTCGATAGGCAGAGGGTTCGTTCCTTTGCCGCACTCCAATGTAAAGGACGGCAAGGAAAGCTCACTGACCGCCCAGTCTGTAAAGCCGCCGTAGGCGGCACTTCCCTGCGCACGTGCGCGGCGGTAGCCTGACAGCATGGCGAGAACGTCGCCGATTCTACGTCCCTCCTTGGTCTGACCGAATGCCTCCCCGCTGTATATCTCCTCTCCCTGGGAGTGAAGCGACAAACATAGCTTGAGGTTGGCATTGGCGCGGACAAAGTTGGCAAGAGCCGACGTTTCAGGCTCGGATTCGGGGCTTTCACCCGCACATTTTGAGGGTGACCCGCCTGCGTTTTCCATACCCTCCCGAGTTTGCAGATAATCGTAAAATCCCGCGTCGTAATTGTGATTCAGGTCAACTCCGCGGGCGTTTGCCTGCCAAGCCGTAAAATCATCGCGGTCGCCGTTCATTGACATGACCCGCTCGTAGATCGGGTTATCGTCAGACACACCGCAGATAGAATAGTCAACCCCGTCGGGGTTAAGCATGGGCACGATACACAGAGTGCGCACAGAGTTGAGGTAGCTCACCGACGTGTGACCTATCTTCCCGTTACTTAAATACAGCTCACAGTATTCGTTTATAAATTTCAGCAATATTGCCGTGGTTATCCACTCACTACCGTGGTGCGCACCCACGTAAAGCACGTTTTTCTTTCCCCGCCCAAGAGTTATCATTGGTATGGGTCGGTCAAGAACGCTTCTGCCCAGCTCGCTTATCCTCACGCAGTCGTATCTCGACTGAAAGACCTTTATGTATTCCATCATCAGCTCGTATGTGACGGGCTCCTCGTAGCGAAGGAGCGACCTGTCCGACTTGATACGTGGAATTGTAGCAGTTTTTGACATATTTTTTACCGCCTTTCCTATTGATTCCTTAATATATATGAAATCGCGGCGGCAAATATTCATAAAATCTACCTTTTTGGAGAAAAAAATGAACCTTTTTAAAAAAATTCCACCTCTCGCGCTTTTTTCGTTACTGCTTTTGGTACTTTTTCTTTTACACGTAGCAGTACTCAGTCCCATAAGCTTCAAAGTAAACAGCGACGTGGCGTACGAGGACTCTTATATGCCCTTCGCCCTTGAAACTCTGCTTCAGCTGGTTTACTTGGCGGTTTACGTAGTGACCTTCGCATTTATTGCCCTCTCTGCCATGAAAAGCAGCAAAAGAGGACTTAAATTCCTGGCGGTTTTCGCCGCTTTGACCATTTTGCGATACGCTTTGAACATCTTCTGCTCTTACATGTACGAGGGCGGAATACCCGCGTCGGGCGAAAGAATACTCAGCGATTCGCTTGACGGTCTGCTCACAGCATCCTTTGACATTTTCCAAGCGGCATTCTGTCTGGCTGTCACCCTTTGGCTCGTCACAAAGAGTAAAAAGCGATACGAGGCGGCGCTGAAATGGGCAAAAAAGCATGGGGACGAAAGCCGTGCCGAGCAGTACAACACAATGAAGTGGTCAAGCATTTTCGGGCTTTCAAATCCCGTTCAGCTTTCCCTTTTCCTCTCGGCGTGCCTTATTGCCCTGACAAAGGTAGGAAGCCGAATGATATACGACATTTCTCTCACCGAAATGGGTGTGACACCAACGGCAGCGGAAATTCCGCTTATGACAGCGTACTACGCAAGCGACGTGATTTTCGGTCTTCTTATATATTTAGGAAGCCTGACAGCCGTTTGGTTTACGCAGGAAAAATAGTAAAAATATCCGTCGGAAATGCTCCGACGGACATTTTTTAAAAAAATGAGAAGAAATCATTGACTTTTACACTTTATCGTGATATAATATGGCATATTTATTTTTAAAAGGCGTTTGAGCGAAAACCAGTAACCGTTTGATTTTTCGTCTAAGAGAGCTGTCGGCAGGTGTGAGGACAGCGATGCAAAAAACCGGCGAATTCCTTTCGCAAGCCGTAAGCTGAAGGCATGTTTCGACCATGCTGTGTAGGCCGTGCCGGGTTCGACCGTTACATCGAGGGGGTGCGTTTACACCTTTTAAGGCACTTTTTGTGAGAAAAGTGCGAAGCAGAGTGGTACCACGGTCATATTTGGCCGTCCCTGTTCTCCCATTTGGGCGGACGGGGCTTTTTTATTTGGTTTTCACGGCGTCAGCCGTGCGAAATAAATTTCAAAAGGAGACTTTATTAAAATGAAAAAAGTCACATCTCTTATTCTTGCAATTATTATGTGCGCAGGCGTTTGCCTCATGTCAACCTCCTGCGGCGAAAAGGCGGATTTCACCGTCGGCATCTGCCAGCTCATGGAACACGAGTCCCTGGACAAAGCAACAGACGGTTTTATTGACGCGCTTACCGAGGAGCTTGAAAAGGCAGGCAAGACCGTTAAGTTTGACACTCAGGTAGCGGGCGAGCCCAACCTTTGCACCACCGTTGTGAACACCCTGACCTCCAAGAGAGTCGACCTTATTATGGCGAACGCCACCCCCGCACTTTTGGCTGCGGCAAACGGAACGGCGTCTAACAACATTCCCGTTCTCGGCACTTCCGTAACAGATTATAACGACACCTTCAAGAACAACATTCCCGCAAACGTAAGCGGAACATCCGACGCTGTTCCCTTCGACGAGCAGGCAAACATGATGATCGAGTCCCTGGGGCTTGTTGCAGGTGATCAGGTTGGCGTTATCTACTGCTCAAATGAGTCAAACTCCGTCGTTCAGTACGAAGCTGTAAAGGCTGAATTTGAAAAGAACGGTATCGTAGTTAAGGCATACACCTTCTCCGAGACGACCGAGCTTCAGGGCATCGTAACCAACGCAGCAAACGAAAGCAAGGCTATTTACGTGCCCTCGGACAACACCGTGGCTGACAACGACACGGTAGTCGGCACTATTTGCAATGACAAAAAGGTTCCCGTTTACACAAGCTACGGCGGAGCTATCTGCTACGCAAGCCTTGCTATCGACTACTACGAGCTTGGCCGCGAGACCGGTATCATGGCAGCTCAGATCCTGCTTGGAAACAAGACTCCCGCAGATTTTGAGATAAAGACACTTACCCCCTCCGTTTCCTACAACGAGGAGCTCTGCGCTCAGCTTGGAATCACAGTTCCTCAGGAGTAAGATAAAAAATGGCTTTCTTATACGCACTTCCCGGAGCTATAGCCGAGGGTCTCATCTGGGGACTTATGGCTATCGGTGTCTACATATCCTACAAGGTGCTTGACATTGCCGATCTTACGGTAGACGGCTCTATCTGTACGGGCGCCTGCGTTTGCGCTATGCTTATCGGCGGCGGTTGTCCCGTAATATTGGCAGTTATCATAGCCTTTCTTGCGGGTATCTTAACGGGCGTTGTGACGGGACTTCTTCACACGGTACTTGGAATTCCGTCGATATTGGCAGGTATTCTGACGCAGCTTATGCTCTACTCTGTCAACCTGACAATTCTCGGTGGAAAGAGCTTAGCGACCATTGACCCACGCGCAAACAAGCTTCTCCTTAATATGAGCGACAACATAGGCGGTATAATCGTAATGGCTATCACTATCGCCGCTGTTATCATCTGTCTCTGGCTCTTTTTCTACACCGAGGTGGGACTTACGTTGAAATCCACGGGTGATAACCCCGACATGAGCCGCGCACAGGGTGTAAACGTCAGCCGCAATAAGGTAATAGGTCTTGGCATATCAAACGGCATCGTCGCATTAGCAGGCGCGCTTCTTGCACAGTACAAGGGCTCTGCCAACATAAACGACGGCCGTGGCGCTATCGTTATCGGTCTTGCTGCGATCTTCATCGGACTTTCCGTGTCCCTGAAGATCAAGCCCAATTTCGTGGTCAGCTTGATCGGCGTAGTCTGCGGCGGCGTGATCTACTATATCGTTTACAATTTCGTTATCCTCCTTGGTCTCAAGACGGATTTCCTCAAAATGCTATCGGCTATTATCGTCGCGATCTTTTTGGCTGTTCCCTATCTTAAAAGCGAGTATTTCAAGAGCAAAAAGTTAGTCCCTCCCATTATAAGCGAGAACGGAGGTGAAGGCGATGCTTAAAATCACAAATCTGCAAAAGACCTTCAACCCCGGAACGGTCAACGCAAAGACCGCTCTGCGCGGACTTAACCTGACCTTGGAGGACGGTGATTTCGTCACCGTCATCGGCGGAAACGGTGCGGGAAAATCCACACTTCTCAACGCTATTTCGGGTGTATGGAAGCCCGATTACGGCAATATCGAGCTTGACGGCGTGGATATCACGGGCATGCCCGAATACAAGCGCGCCAAATTCTTGGGGCGTGTGTTCCAGGACCCCATGAAGGGTACGGCACCCGACATGGAAATAGCGGAAAATCTTGCTATCGCCTCAAAAAGAGGTATCAGAAGAAGGTTCAGATGGGGTGTAAAAAAAGCTGACAAGAAGAAGTTTAAGGAGCTGCTCTCAACACTTGAGCTTGGACTTGAGGACCGCTTGTCCACAAAGGTGGGACTTCTTTCGGGTGGTCAGCGACAGGCGATCACGCTACTTATGGCGACTCTCAACCGTCCAAAGCTTCTGCTTCTTGACGAGCACACCGCAGCCCTTGACCCCAAAACGGCGGCAAAGGTACTGCACCTGACCGACAAGATCGTATCCGAGAACGACCTCACAACGCTCATGATAACCCACAACATGCACGACGCTATCAAATACGGCAACCGCCTTATTATGATGCACGAGGGCAACATAGTGGTCGACGTGCGCGGCGAGGAGAAGCAAAAGCTGACCATTGAGCAGCTACTCCAGCTGTTTGAAGCGTCAAGCGGAAGCAAATTCACCAGCGACAAAGTAATGCTTTCCAAATAAAAAAAGAACCCCTTTTAGGGGTTCTTTTTTTATTCAAGAATGGCAGAAAACGCGGGCATATTTCTGTTTTGCGTTTCACCGCTGATGCCCCCAAAGCAGGAGCCTGATGCAAAAGAGGATTCAATGCGGAGAAGTCTGTTGTACTTTGCCACGCGCTCGCTCCTACAGGGTGCGCCCGACTTGATATACGGCGCTGAAGTCGCTACGGCAATATCTGCGATGGTTGTGTCCTCGGTCTCACCCGAGCGGTGAGACAAAATATGCTTGTATCCCGACTCGCCTGCCATGTGGATAACGTTTAGAGTCTCCGTCAGCGTACCTATCTGGTTGGGTTTTATTAGTATTGAGTTTGCGATTCCAAGGCTTATTCCCTTTCTAAGGCGCTCGGTATTGGTGACGAACAGGTCGTCGCCAACCAACATTACCCTATCTCCCAGCTTTTGGGTCAGATACTTCCAACCGTCAAAGTCCCTTTGGTCAAGACCGTCCTCCACCGACATAATAGGGTACTTTGCGCACAAGGAGGACAGGTAGTCCGCCAGCTCATGAGCGCTGTATTCAAGCTTGCGCTTGGGTGTTTTGTAGGTTCCCTCTCGGTACCATTCGCCCGATGCCACGTCAAGAGCAAGCTTTACTCTGGTCTCGTCATACCCCGCGTCGTGTATTGCATCAAGAATGAAATCAAGCGCCTCCTCGTCGTTGTTCAGACTGGGAGCAAAGCCGCCCTCGTCCCCCACCGCCGTTTCAAGACCGCGCATGGCAAGATTTTTGCCGAGCTTGTGGTAGATCTCACTCCCCATGCGCACGGCTTCCTCAAATGTCTCCGCTCCCACGGGAACTATCATAAATTCCTGTATCTCCACGTTGTTTGAGGCGTGAGCGCCGCCGTTGAGAATGTTCATCATGGGCACGGGCATACGGTATGCGTCCGCACCTCCAAGGTAACGGAAAATGGGCATGTGGTAGCTGTTTGCCGCAGCTCTTGCTGCCGCCAGGGACACGGAAAGTATTGCGTTTGCGCCAAGATCGGACTTGTCGGGAGTACCGTCAAGCTCTATCATTGTGCGGTCGATCTCCGCTTGTTCGGTGGCGCAGATGCCCGCGATCGCAGGCGAAATTACTCGGCAGACATTGTAGACCGCCGTCGTCACGCCCTTTCCGCCATATCGCTTCTCGTCGCCGTCACGCTTTTCCTTTGCTTCGTAGATACCCGTTGACGCGCCCGACGGAACGGATGCCACGCCGACGGTACCGTCAGTCAGGATCACCGTGGATTCGACCGTTGGATTTCCGCGGGAATCGAGAATCTCTCTTGCGCACACGCGCTGAATTTGAGGTTTCGTCATATTTTGCCTCCGTTTTGCAGTCGGCGGGGCGTATTATACGCC
>JAZRTK010000035.1:0-20173 GCA_045651985.1 Eubacteriales bacterium | reverse complement strand
CCTGCACCGCCGCGAGGAATAAGCAGGTCGATAAGACCCACAGCCCGCATCATTTCATTTGCGCTTTCTCTTGTGGTATCTTCAATTAAATTAATAGCGTCTTCGTTTACTCCCGTTGCCGCGAGTCCTGCTCGCAAAGCTTTTACTATTGCCGCCGAGGAAGCGTAAGCCTCCTTGCCGCCACGCAAAACGCAGGCGTTACCGCTTTTCAGTGCAAGAGCAGCTGCGTCGGACGTGACATTGGGACGGCTTTCGTAAATTATACCCACAACGCCCATGGGAACGGAAACCCTCTTTATCATAAGTCCGCCGGGACGCTCGTTTTCACGCAATACACGTCCTACGGGGTCAGGCAGGTCTACAAGCGCCCGTATTCCCTGAGCCATATCGGAAATTCGCTTTTCCGTCAGGGTCAGGCGGTCTATCATAACGTCGGATATCTTCCCCTTTGCACGCTCGATGTCGCCTTTATTGGCCTCGAGAATGTCGGAGGCAGCATCCTTGAGAGCAGATGCCATAGAAAGAAGCGCTTCGTTCTTTTTCTCGGGTGAAAGCCCCCCTATCTCTCCTCGGGCTGATTTTGCACGCACGAGAATATCATGAGTTGTCATTTCACAGTCCTTTCGGTCATTTTTTGGAAAAAAATCTTGTGCCCACCGACTTTCCGTCCATAATGGAATAAAGAATATCGGGGTCGTCGCCGTTGGCGATTATCATGTCACAGCCCGATTCGGTGCACACCTTTGCGGCGCTGAGCTTAGTAACCATTCCGCCCGTTCCAAGCTCACTTCCCTTGCCTGCGGCAAGGTTCATTATCTTCTCGTCTATCTCATATACCTGAGGAATAAGCTTTGCGTCCTTATCCTTGTGAGGATCGGCGGTGTAAAGACCGTCAATATCGGAGAGGAGCACCAATAGATCTGCCTTGGCACTTACCGCAACGATAGCACTGAGGTTATCGTTATCCCCAATGCCGAACTCTGCCGTGGACACCGTGTCATTCTCGTTTATAACGGGAAGCGCGCCAAGCTCAAGCAGACGGCTGAGCGTATTGATAAAGTGAAGATTTCTTTCTTCGTTTTTCACGTCGTCCGCCGTCAGAAGTATCTGTGCCACGTTGTGATTATACTCGGAAAAGAGCTTATCGTAAGTATACATCAGTTCGCACTGACCGACGGCTGCCGCCGCCTGCTTTGTAGGGATATCGGTAGGTCTTCCGGGAAGATTCAGCTTACCCACGCCCATTCCGATAGCTCCCGAGGATACCAAGATGACCTGATGTCCCGCGTTTTTTATGTCTGACAGCACCTTACACAGCTTTTCAACACGGCGGATATTGAGATGACCGCCTCCGTGAGCAAGTGTGGAGGTTCCCACCTTTACTACAATTCTCATATCTTACAACCTCAAAGTTTTGCAAGAGTTTCCATTACGTAATCGCCGAATTCATGGCAGGTCGCACCGTCACGGTTGCCTGTAACGATCACGCGGCGCTCGATGTCACAGCAAATTTCCATAGTCTTTGCCAGCTTGTCCGCAATATCAGCCTTTGCGATATGGCGCAGTAGCATCTCAACCGCACGGAAAATGCTGGAAGGATTAGCATATTCGGCAATTCCCTCCTCGACCATTCGGGGTGCCGACCCGTGAATAGCCTCGAACATAGCGTACTTGTCACCGATATTGGCGCTTCCCGCAGTTCCAACTCCGCCCTGTATCTGTGCCGCCTCGTCGGTTATGATATCACCGTAAAGATTAGGCAGAACGAACACCTGAAAACGGCTTCTGATATCCTCGTTTACAAGGTTTGCGGACATGATGTCGATATACCAATCCTCCGCCGTAATTTCGGGGTAGTCCGCGGCAACCTGATGGCAAAGCTCGGAGAACTTACCGTCGGTCTTTTTCATAATATTTGCCTTTGTTACGATAGAAACGTTGGTCTTACCGTTGTTCTTTGCGTATTCAAAAGCGGCTCTTGCAATTCTTCTGGTGCCCATTTCGGTCGTGACCTTGAAGTCCATCTCCAGCTTACCGGGGATCTCGACTCCGCGGCTGCCCAGAACGTACTCGCCCTCGGTATTCTCGCGGTAGAAGGTCCAATCAATTCCCTTTTCGGGAATGGAAACGGGACGGACGTTGGCGTAAAGGTCAAGCTCGCGGCGAAGTGTTACGTTGGCGCTCTCCATAGTTCCGCCCTTTGGTGTGGTCGTGGGGCCTTTTAAGAACACGTCGCATTCCTTTATGCGAGTCAGAACGTCCTCAGGCACGGACTGTCCAAGCGCCAATCTTCTCTCAATGGTAAGACCGGGAATATCAACTATCTCGATCTTACCCGCCTTTATCTCGTCAGCAAGCAAAAACTGCATGAGTCTGCTCGCCTCGGAAACGATAATCGGACCGATCCCGTCGCCGCCGATAACTCCTATCTTGATCTTTTCAAGCTTTGTAAAGTCCTTTGACGTAGCCCCCTCCTCCATTTTCAGCTCACGGTCGAGCTGCTGGGTAATGAGCGTTCTGAACTGCTCGACGGCAGTATCTATGTAGCTTTGATAGTCTGTCATATATTCTGCTCCTTTGTGTAAGCAAGAAGGCTTCCCGCCTTCAGAATGGCTTTCTGTCTGTCGGTGAAGTTGCACTCCAAGGTGAACTTTTCGCCCGTTGTTGCGTCTGTCAAAATAATCTCGCCGCTGTCCATACCGGCGTAAACGCCCTCAAGTGTGAGCTTGTCTCCCTGGGAGATCTTATCGTAATCGTCGGCGTTCTTGAAGGTAAGGGGCATAATTCCCGCATTTATGAGATTCGCTGCGTGGATACGCGCAAAACTCTTTGCGATGACCGCGCGAACGCCAAGATACAGAGGAACGAGCGCCGCGTGCTCGCGTGAAGACCCCTGACCGTAGTTTGCTCCGCCCACGACGATGCTCTCACCTGCCGCCTTCGCTCTTTCGGGGAAGGTGGGGTCGCAGACACCGAAGCAGTACTGTGAAAGGTGAGGAATATTGGAACGGTAAGGCAGTATCTTTGCGCCCGCAGGCATAATATGGTCGGTTGTGATATTATCGCCCACTTTCAGCACAAGCTCGGCGGAAAGGGTGTCAAGCTGAGGCTTGGACTCGGGGAACTTCTTGATGTTGGGACCGCGGAGGATCTCCAGATCCTTTGCTTCTTCGGGTGTAGCGGGGGTAATTACCGCGCTGTCGTCGATCTTGAATGCGTCGGGCATTACGATCTCAGGCGCCTTGCCCAGGAGCATGGGGTCTGTGATCTCGCCCGTCAGAGCCGCCGCGACGGCAGTTTCGGGGGAAACAAGGTAGACCTTGCCGTCAGCCGTGCCGCTTCTGCCCTCGAAGTTACGGTTGAAAGTACGGAGGCTCACACCTCCCGAATTGGGGGAAAAGCCCATACCGATACAGGGACCGCAAGCGCACTCAAGCACACGCGCGCCGCTGGCGAGGATATCGCCAAGTGCACCGCAATCCGCAAGCATGGAAAGGACCTGCTTTGATCCGGGGGACACGGACATACTTACGCTGTCCTTGATAGTTTTACCTTTGAGAAGAGCCGCCACTTTCAGCATATCCATAAGAGATGAATTGGTACAAGAGCCTACGCAGACTTGATCAACCTTTGTCCCCTTAAGACTCGACACCTTCACCACGTTATCGGGCATGTGAGGGCATGCGATAAGAGGCTCAAGCTCGCTCAGATTTATGTCGATGATGCGATCGTAGACTGCATCGGGGTCGCTTTCAAGAGGTGTGTAGTCCTCTCCTCTGCCCTCGGCTTCAAGGAATGCACGGGTCACCTCGTCGGAGGGGAATATAGAGGTTGTGGCGCCAAGCTCGGTGCCCATGTTGGTAATAGTTGCTCTTTCGGGAACCGTCAAGGTCGAAACGCCCTCGCCGCCCCACTCAATAATAGCACCTACGCCGCCCTTTACGGACAGGATACGGAGAATTTCAAGGCTCACGTCCTTGGCAGTCACGAAATCGCGGAGCTTTCCGGTCAGATTGACCTTGAACATCTTGGGCATGGTAATATAGTATGCGCCGCCGCCCATGGCAACGGCTACGTCGAGTCCGCCCGCGCCGAAAGCAAGCATACCGATACCGCCGCCCGTGGGAGTATGGCTGTCAGAGCCGATAAGAGTCTTTCCGGGCTTGCCGAATCTTTCAAGATGCACCTGGTGGCATATGCCGTTTCCGGGACGGGAGAAATAAATGCCGTATTTCTTTGCGATAGACTGAATGAAACGGTGGTCGTCGGCGTTTTCAAAGCCCGACTGCAAGGTGTTGTGGTCGATATACGCCACGCTCTTCTCTGTTCTGACGCGCTCGATGCCCATGGTCTCAAATTCGAGGTACGCCATTGTGCCCGTTGCGTCCTGTGTCAGCGTCTGGTCTATTTTAAGCGCGATCTCGCTGCCGACCGTCATTTCGCCCGAAACAAGATGAGCTTTGATTATCTTTTGTGCAATTGTAAGTCCCATTATTTTGTGCTCCTGTTAAGTATATGTGTCTTTGCGTTTTGTACGTGTTTGGTTGTCACCTGCTCTGCCTTTTTGGGGTCGTGGGCGGCAATAGCCTCGTAGATCTCTCTATGTTCCTCCACCGAATCGTGGGCGCGGCTCTCGTTTTCAACCGATGCCTTGCGGTACTTTCTCGCCTTGTTGTGGAGCGGCATAAGGGTATCGTAAATTATATTGCTTCCCGAGAAGAGGTATATGAGATAATGAAATTCGTTGTCAAGCGCCTTGATGTGCTCGGCGTCCTTTTTGGAAACGTAATACTCCTGCAATTCAAGGGCATCTTTAAGCTCGCGCAGCTCCTCGTCGGTGATACGCTCCGCGGCTCTCGCGGCGGCTATCCCCTCGATTTTGAGGCGCAAGTCCATGATGTCAACCAGGTCTTCTTGTGTTATGCCGAGGACCAAAATTCCCTTTGTGGTAGCCTCCACCAGGTGCTCTTGTTCCAAACGGCGTATAGCCTCGCGCACGGGAGTGCGGCTGACTTTCAGGTCGGAAACCAGCATATTTTCGGTGAGAAGCTCGCCTCTTTTATATTTTCCGCAGAGAATATCGTTTTCAAGTCTTTCAAAGACCTGCTCAGCCAATGAAATCGTCTTATGTTCCATTTTAATCTCCTTTACAGTCTTCTGTATTTGCCGCCCGAGATCTGCTCGATAGCCGCCTCGATCTCACCGACGGAAAGAGTTGTCTGGCGTCCGTCCGCGTACTCGCGGTCGATCCACGACTTTACGTCTATGACCACGGGGTCTCGCTTGTCAAGTGCGTCCTCGCCGTTCAGACCGTAGTTATTGTTCATCCAGTAAGCAATTCCCGCAAGACCCGAATTCTGACCGAGCATTACTGTAGCGGGACGGTTGAGAAGTGTCTCGGTGTCAAAGATGTTGTATATCTCCTCGTCCTTCATGAGACCGTCCGCGTGGATTCCCGCGCGGGTAACGTTAAAGTTTCTTCCCACGAAGGGAGTTTGAACGGGGATATCGTAGCCCATTTCGTGCTTAAAGTAATTTGCGATCTCGGTGATCATGGTGGTATCCATACCGTCAAGGGAGCCGCGCAAGGAAGCGTATTCCATTATCATGGCTTCAAGAGGAATGTTACCCGTTCTCTCGCCGATTCCAAGCAGCGAACAGTTTACGCCGCACGCGCCGTAGAGCCAAGCTGTGGTGGCGTTTGCAACCGCTTTGTAGAAGTCGTTGTGACCGTGCCATTCAAGCATTTCGCTTGGCACGTCAGAGTAATGCTGGAGACCGTAGATAATACCGGGTACGCTTCGGGGCAATGCTACCTCGGAGAAAGGAACGCCGTAGCCCATGGTGTCGCAGGCACGGATCCTTACGGGAATTCCCGCATCCTCGGACATCTTCATCAGCTCGTTTACAAAAGGTACGACAAAGCCGTAAAAATCGGCTCTTGTAATGTCCTCCAGATGACAGCGGGGCATGACGCCAGCCTCAAACGCCTCTGCCACGGCAGAAAGATATTTTTTCATGCACTCCGAGCGTGAAAGCTTCATCTTTTTAAATATATGGTAGTCACTGCAGGATACCAGAATACCCGTCTCGCGGATACCCAGATCGCGAACGAGCTTGAAATCTTCCTTGCTCGCTCTTATCCATGTAGTGATCTCGGGGAATTTCAATCCAAGGTCCTGACACTCGGCTATCGCCTTTCTGTCCTTTTCGCTGTAAACGAAAAACTCGGTCTGGCGGATGATTCCAAATGGTCCTCCCAGCTTTGACATCATCTTGAAAAGGTCCACTATCTGCTTTACCGTGTAAGGCTCCACCGACTGCTGACCGTCACGGAAGGACGTGTCCGTGATCCAGATGTCCCGAGGCATGCCCATAGGTACGCGGCGGTGGTTGAATGCCACTTTAGGTACCTCATGGTAGCTATAAATGGCACGATAAAGCTCGGGCTCGGCAACGTCCTGCAGGGAATATTTGTAGGTCTTTTGTTCCAGCAGATTAGTCTTATTGGATATTTCAAGCATATTCTTGTTTCTCCTTCTTTGAAAAGAATTCTTGTATACAATTATACAAGCATTCTTGTATTTTGTCAATAGTAAACAAAAATTATTTATTAACATTTTGTTAATTCGGGGGCGTACTCCGTCATAAAAATCAAGGCTTTCGGGCATTTGCACACAGGATAGTGAAATGCACGAAAGCCTTGTTGATTCTTTACAAATCAGAGGATAATGCAGATAAGACCGTTGCTTCCCTCGTTGATAATTCGCTCCAAAGTCGAAGACAGCTTTGCTCTCGACTCCTCGGGCATATGCTCAAGCTTTGTGTGAAGTCCCTCGTTCATCAGCTCGTACAGGCTCTTTCCGAACATATTGGACTCCCAGATGGCGCGGGGATTTTCCTCAAATTCACGGAGAAGGTAGCCGATAAGCTCCTCCGACTGCTGCTCGGTTCCGACCACAGGGTTGATCTCGGTCTCAATGTTGGCGCGGATCATGTGTATCGACTGTGCCGATGCGCGGAGCTTTACGCCGTATCCCCCTGCCTGCTTGATTATTTCGGGTTCTTCAAGCTTCATTTCATCAAGTGAGGGCATGACGATGCCGTATCCGCGTCTGTCTGCTTCCTCGACGGCGGCGGCAACCTTATCGTACTTCTCTTTCATCGCCGAGAGCTCGCAAAGAAGCTCGATAAGCCTCTCCTCGCTTTGTATATCAAAGCCTGTCAGCTCACTGAGAACGCTGTAATAGAGTCCGGGGGCAAGGTCAGCCGATATCTCCGCCCTGCCGCGGCCGTAATCGGTTCTGATACCCGTTACAGCAGATATGTATTCACATTCCGTCAAGGGTGAAAATGCTTCACCTATCTGACCGCATTTCTCCGCACTCGCCGCACATTTTGCAAGACAAGCAAGAATACTGCTCTTTACGGGGTGGGTGTCGTCTAAACGTGTCACCCAGGTCGGAATATTCAGCTTCACCTCGGAAACGGGAAATTCGCGCAAAACCATGTGCATGATATTTCCGATATCCTCACCGTCAAGCTCTATGCAGTTGACCAGCGCCACGGGTACACCGTATTTTTCTTCCAGGGACAAAGCAAGCTCCGTCGCCTCGGCAGAATCGGGCACGGCGGAATTCAAAATCACCGCAAAGGGCTTTTTCAATTCCTTCAGCTCACGTACGACCCGCTCCTCGGCTTCAAGATAGCTCTCTCTGGGAATCTCGCCGATAGTTCCGTCGGTCGTGACCACCATACCGATGGTGGAATGCTCACGAATGACCTTTTTCGTGCCGATCTCTGCCGCCTGCACAAAGGGCATGGGCTCGTCAGACCAAGGGGTGCTTACCATTCTGGGCTTGCCGTCCTCAATATGACCGATAGCCTCGGGAACTATGTACCCAACGCAATCTATCATCTTAATTCTCAAGCTCGCGCCGTCCTCCATGTTCACCTCCACCGCCTCGTCGGGAACGAACTTGGGTTCAGTGGTCATGACCGTCTTCCCCGACGCGCTCTGTGGCATCTCGTCAGTAGCTCGGCTTCGGTCAAATTCGCCCTTGATATTGGGCAGAACGGTCGTCTCCATAAAGCGCTTGATAAATGTGGACTTTCCCGTTCTTACGGGGCCTACCACCCCGATATAAATATCGCCGCCCGTGCGAAGCGCGATATCACGGTAAATTGAATGCTCGGACATAAAAAAATACCTCCCGCCAAATCTGAAAATCGTTTCGATCCATGTATATGGTGGGAGTTTTAAAATTATGTCAAGCCGAAATATTCGCTTACTATCGACCGTAATTCGGCGGCAGAGTAAAGTGATCCAAAAGCGATAGCGCTGTCGTCCCGTCCAAGCTCGGACAAGATTTTGGGCGCGGTATTTTTGATGTTTTGCGTGCTTTCCACCTCAATTTTTCCGTCGGTCAGCGTGCGTAAAATATCCGCAAGCTCCTCTGAGGGCATTGAACGGGGATTGTCCGCTTCAAAGGCAACTATTTTCTTTATTCTCACGTCCTCGGCCAGAGCAAATGCGGCAAAGGGAGCAAGCGCTCTTTCAGGCGCCTTATCGCGGAGCATAGCCGTAAAAAAGGTGACCTGCCCACATGCAAAATGCTTCTTCATTGAACGTATGCTGTGGCAGAATGCCGTGACACCGTGCTCGTTGTGAGCGCCGTCGATAATGACGGTGGGAGATATGGAAAAGACCTCAAATCTTGCAGGGAAACGGACCTTTGCAAACCCCTCTCTTACCGCGCTGTCGGGTATCTCCATGCCTTGGACACGCAAAGCGTTCATCAGCTCCAAAACTATTGAAGCATTGGTCGCCTGATATGCGGCACAAAGGGCGAGAGAATATTTTTCCCCGCGGTAAGCGAATTCAAGCCCCAAGGGAGACGAGCGCAAGATCTCTGTCTTGCCCGCAACCAATAAAGAACAGCCAACAGCTCCGCAAGCCGTTTCGATAGGCTGGAGAGCATCCGCTACCTGGGGCGCAGAGACCGCATAGCGGGTCCCCTTTTTAATTATTCCGCTTTTTTCGGCAGCGATCTTTGCCACCGTATCTCCGAGAAGCTCGGCGTGGTCAAGTCCGATACCGCAAAGGACTGCAGCCATGGGCGCCTCTATTACGTTCGTAGCGTCAAATTTGCCTCCGAGGCCACATTCAAGAACTACCGTGTCGCACTCGTGGTAAAGAAAGAACAAAAACGCGATCGCGGTAACCACCTCAAACTGCACGGGACGTGCAGGTAAGTCGCCGCAAAGAAGCTCGTCGGGGATCTCAACGTCAACACGCTCACCCCATTTTGCCGCTTCAATATCGCTTTCCATCTGCTCGGCAGCGGCAAGGACCTTTTCCGTAAAAACAGGAAGCTCCGCGTGCGATATCATCTTACCGTCAAAGGTCATTCGCTCTCTGAAATTCAGAATGTAAGGCGAAATATACCTTCCGACCTTATACCCCGCCCGCCGCAGGACCTCGTCAGTCATGGACGCCACGGAGCCTTTGCCGTTAGTGCCCGCGATATGTATGAATTTCAGTTTTTTCTCGGGATTCCCCAAATATTTGCATAGGAGCGCCATTCGAGTCGTAGACGCCCTGCCGTTGGTTCGGGGAAAGCCGCTTATTTTTTTCAGTGCGTTTTCGAAGGTCATTCTATACCTCCCAAAATTCCCGAGCCAATGAGAAATCCTCTCGTTTTATAGTATTCTTGCTTTGCCTTCTCCGCTCTCCTGGCTGGGTCCGCCTTTTTGCGGCGGGTGGCACGGAGGAGAATGTTTTTGGGCGTGTCGTCGGGGTCTATCAGTTCCAAAGCGTCGCAAACATACCCCTCGCTCTCAAGCCACATCAGACGAAGCGCGTCGGTCGCCGCATCGCTGAATTTTTGGCGGAGCATTGAATACCTTGAGATAAACTCAAGCTCGGGGCAGTTAAGCTTTTGGTTCATTTCATGATGGCAGCAGGGGGTGGACAGAATAACATCCGTCTGCCACATGGCGGCCTTTCGCAGAACGATGTCGGTGGCGATATCGCAGGCATGGAGGGATATGACCAGATGAGGCGGGTTCTCCGTCTCGTATTTCATAATATCCATGCAGAAAAATTCAAGCCCGTCCCAGGAAAGCGCACGTGCCACCGAATTGCAGTACTCGATAACGTCGTCTTTCAGGTCAACGCCCGTCATTTTTACGTCGCGGCCAAGTACGTTTTTAATGTAATGGTAGACCGCAAAGGAAAGATAGCTCTTTCCGCAGCACAGGTCGCAGACACGAAGCTCGCCCTCTGAGGGCAGGTGCTTCATTATGTCCCTGATGTGCTCCAAAAATCGGTTTATCTGACGGAATTTGGGACGCTTTTTGTCGTGGACGCGTCCGTTTTTGTCGCTGACTCCAAGTTGTACGAGAAAAGGCTCGGAACCGTTCAAGATATAGTTCTTCTCGCGGTCGTTTCCGCCTGTTTCCACCGTCTGCGCCGACGGAAGCGAGGACATGACCTTTTTCGTTCCGATAAGGGTCTCTTTTCCGTTCTTTGAGCGCTTATATTCGCAGTCCCCCGCCGTGGTGATAATGTTTACCTGCGAAAATCCGCATGCCAACGCCAAAAGGCTTTGGGCATCGGAAATTTCAATATTCCCGTGCTTTGCCTTGTTATCCCGCGTAAAGCATTCTGCCTGGAGCATTTTTCTGCCCGCAATCATTTTGACCGTCAGAACGGTCTTCAAAATTTCTTTTGAATCGGGCTTTGAAAGCACTGCTTTTTTAAGCGCTCCCAGCTCCGCCGCTTTTTGCAGGACCTGACAAATGCCTGAAATCTCAGCGCTTGTCATTTTTGTTTTCCTCCTGAACGGGCTTTTTGCACAAAGACACCTTTGACTCCGTTCCGGCTATTAAGCGCTTGATATTTTCACGGTGCATGAAGACCACGAAAACGGCAATAAGCACCGCAAAAAGTACGTCGGGACCTATCTTAGTCACGCCGAGGGCATAAAGATAAGGGAACAAAACGTCGTTCATGGATTTGAGAAACACGGGATAAAGAAGGGCGCACATAACAGAACCCAAGGACACGTATTTGGTACCGCCGACGATGACCAAAAAGCACACAAGAATAATGGCGAACACCGCGGGGTTTAGCATGAGCATGGAGGCTGCCGCCACCGCGACGCCTTTGCCTCCCTTGAACTTATAGTACACAGGGAACATATGTCCGAGCATACAGAAAAACGCGGCAAGATAACCGCCCACGGTAAGTCCCAGCAAAAGGCATCCAACAGTACAAGCCACCGCAGCTTTGAGCATATCGCAAAGAAGTGTGAGCGCGCCCATTTTACGTCCGTAGGTACGGAGCATATTGGTGGAGCCGCCGTTTCCGCTGCCGAAATTACGGATATCCTGACCGTATTTCAATCGGGAGATGATAACGGCAAAATTCAGCGAGCCGATGAGGTACGCACACAAAATTAAAACCAGTGCCAGACCGATCATGAGCAGTCCGTCGCCGATATCGGAAAGGTCAGTCTTCGCCTTTATGAAAGCTAACAATCCTTTGATAAAAATGCCTCTGTATATCATTCTTAATTTCCCTTTCTTCTGTTGAACAGCGCCGAAAGTCGGCGGCGGGCTTCGCCCTTTACCTTTTCCGTTTCCTGCGCCAGATATTCTATATTTAGGATTTCGTTTTCTTTAATATCTGCGGTAAAAATTCCGCCCTCGGGTATGCCCGCCTCCAAGATCCGATCAGCGGGAAATTCCTCGGCTACACCGTCCTGCCGAAAAATGCAGACGGCTATATCCCCTTCGATACGATCAAGGGTGTATTCCTTTCTCATTTTACGCCGTCCTTTCGTGTTTTGGAGTGATTATCTTATAAATTGTACCACAGTTAAAGGCAAAATTCAAGCAGTATGACGATTTTCTCTAAAACTTTTCTCATTTTTTGCCAAGGAAAAATATTTCAGCGGCGCGCGCGATGAATTTCTGCCAAATCTCTTGAATTTTTACTTAAAGTAGTGTATAATAAATAGAGATATAAAAGTATTGGGCTCGGACCCCGAAAGGACAGTTTATGGAAACAGGCAAACAAAACAATCTTGCTCCCTATCTGTTCCACCAAGGCACCAACTACAAGGCATACGAATATTTAGGCGCACACAGAGAGGGCGGCAAGGTCGTTTTCCGCACTTGGGCGCCAAACGCAGACAAAGTATATCTTGCAGGAGATTTCAACGGTTGGACTGACGAAACACCCATGAGCAGAATAAGCGAAAACGGTCTTTGGGAGGTCTCCTTGGACGGCTCGGTTTTCGGCGATTATTCTGTCTACAAGTACAAAATAATAAACGGCGAAAGGGAATATTTTAAGGCAGACCCTTACGCATTCCACACCGAGACCCCGCCCGACACGGCATCCAAGTTTTACGATATTGAGGGCTACGACTGGCAGGACTGCGGTTGGATGAAGAATCGCCGTGCAAAAGCGAACGATTTCTATTCCGAGCCTATGAATATCTACGAGCTTCACCTGCTCTCCTGGAAGAAACGAGATGACGGCTATCCCCTGACCTACCGCGAGCTTGCCGACGAGCTTCCCGCATACGTAAAGCAAATGGGTTACACCCATGTTGAGATGATGCCTGTAATGGAACACCCGTTTGACGGCTCCTGGGGCTATCAAGTCTGTTCATATTACGCGCCCACCTCTCGTCTGGGCACACCCAAAGATTTTATGCATCTCATAGATTCCCTTCACTGCGCGGGAATCGGCGTTATCCTTGACTGGGTACCCGCCCACTTTCCAAAGGACGCTCACGGACTTTACGAGTTCGACGGCACCCCTACCTACGAGTATCAGGGTTGGGACAAAAAAGAGCACAAGAGCTGGGGCACACGCCGATTTGACGTAGGACGCAACGAGGTGGAATGTTTCCTCATCTCAAACGCAGACTTCTGGCTCCGCAAATACCACGCCGACGGTCTCAGAGTTGACGCGGTGGCGTCCATGCTATACCTTGACTATGACAAAAAGCCGGGAGAGTGGTTCCCAAGCTCACGGGGAGACAACAAGTGCCTGGAAGCCATAGCATTTTTCAGAATGCTAAATTCATATATAAGTAAAGAATTTCCCGACGCCCTCATGATCGCCGAAGAGTCCACCGCATGGCAAAACGTCACAAAAATGGACGACGGGGACGGTCTTGGCTTCAATCTAAAATGGAACATGGGCTGGATGAACGATACACTGACCTACGCCTCAATGGACCCCTATTTCAGACAGCACAACCATTCAAAGATAACCTTTTCCATGATGTACGCTTACAGCGAGCGCTACGTCCTCCCCATTTCCCACGACGAGGTGGTCCACGGCAAAAAGTCCTTCCTTGACAAGATGCCGGGCACCTACGAGCAAAAATTTGCGGGAGCGAGAGCGTTCATGGCTTATATTATAGGTCACCCCGGAAAAAAGCTGACCTTCATGGGCAGCGAGATAGGTCAGTTTACCGAGTGGAATGAAAAATCTCAATGCGAGTGGTTCCTGCTCGACTACGATATGCACGCGAAATTCCAGTCTTACGTATCTGAACTCAACCACCTGTACCTGCGCTCCCCCGAGCTTTGGGAGCGGGACGATTCCTGGGAGGGATTTCGGTGGATAGACGTTGACAACGCAAGCGAAAGCGTTTTGTCCTTTGCAAGAATCGCAAAGAACGGAGACGAGCTTATCTTCGTGCTCAACCTAACTCCCGTTGAAAGAAGCCGTTATCATCTTGGCGTTTCCGAAAAGGGTATTTATACCGAGATCCTTAATTCCGACGAAGAAAGATTCGGCGGCAGCGGGATCACCAACGGTCAAGTAAGCACCTTTGAATGTGACGGATACCGTCAGCATGGTCAAGAAAATGCTATTGAAATAAAGCTCCCCCCGCTCTCTGCCGTAGTGCTTAAAAGAGAAGCGAAAAAATAACTCAGGTCAATTTAAAATTTTTATATAGGAGGAAATCTCGTGTTCAAGAAGAAGAAGTGCATCGCCATGCTTTTAGCGGGCGGCCAGGGCAGCCGACTTTACGCACTTACGCAAAAAACAGCAAAGCCCGCAGTTTCCTTTGGCGGCAAGTACCGCATCATCGACTTTCCCTTATCCAACTGCATCAACTCCGGCATCGACACCGTGGGCGTTTTGACTCAGTATCAGCCCCTGGTGTTAAACGAGTACATCGGCAACGGTCTCCCTTGGGACCTTGACCGCGCGTTCGGCGGAGTTTCTATTCTGTCCCCCTACCAAGGTAACAAGAGCGCCGACTGGTACAAGGGTACGGCAAACGCTATATATCAGAATCTTGAGTTCATCAACCGCTACGACCCCGATTACGTCCTTATTCTGTCGGGAGACCACATCTACAAAATGGATTACGCGGCTATGCTCAACGCTCACATCAAAAAGGGCGCGGACTGCACTATCGCGGTTCTGAACGTAACGCTTGAAGAAGCGAGCCGTTTCGGCATCATGAGTGCAAACGAGGACGGTTCCATCTACAAGTTCACCGAAAAGCCCGCAAACCCCGACAGCACGCTCGCATCAATGGGCATCTACATCTTCTCAAAGAAGAAGCTGGAATCCTATCTTATCGCCGACAACAACGATCCCGAGTCCGCAAACGACTTCGGAAAGAATATTATCCCCAATATGCTGGCTGCGGGCGAAAAGCTCTTTGCTTATCAGTTTGACGGATACTGGAAAGACGTGGGAACTATCCAGAGCTTATGGGAGGCCAACATGGACCTTCTGGGTGACAAGCCTGCCTTTAATTTGGGCGACGAGGGCTGGAGAATTTTTGCCCGTCACTATGCAAAGGCTCCTCAGTACATCGGAGGCGACAGCCGAATTGAAAACAGCATTATCTCCGAGGGCAGCGAAATTTACGGAACCGTTGAAAACAGCGTAGTTTATGCAGGTGCAAAGATCCTGCCGGGCGCTATAGTGCGCGACAGCGTCATTATGTACGGAAGCGTAGTGGGCGAAGGCGCCGTGGTTGAATATTCCATTCTTGATGAAAACGTCAAGGTCGGAGCAGACGCTGTTATCGGAAAAGCAAAAGCTGATGACACAAAGATCACCGTCGTGGGACAAGGAAATTCCATTCCCGACGGCGCCGTTATTGCCGACGGCGAAATGATCTACGAATATTGATTGGAGGTGGCGCAAAATGACATCACTCGGTCTCGTATTTTCTAACATACACGATCAGAACATCCCCGAACTCACCCGTATGCGCACAATGGCGTCCGCTCCTATTGGTGGTCGTTACAGACTTATCGACTTCGTTCTCTCCAACATGGTAAACTCGGGAATAACCAAGGTGGGCGTTATCACCCACAACAATTATCAGTCGCTTCTCGACCACATCGGAACGGGAAAGGACTGGGATCTGGCACGCCGTTCGGGCGGTATCAAGATCCTTCCCCCTTATATCACCAGTTTTGACAGCGCGGCGGCAAACAAGCTCTATACGTCAAGAGTTGAGGCGCTCGCGGGTGCTCTGCACTTCCTTGACCGCTCAAACGAGGACTACGTTGTCTTATCCGACTGCGATTCTATCATCAACATCAATCTTGCCGACGTTCTTCACTTCCACGAGGAAAAGGGCGCGGACATGACTATCGTCACAAAGAAGATAAACGTTGATGAGACAGAGATCCGTCAAAGAAGCGGTATCATCACGATAAACGACGAGGGCCGCATCACCGAGGTGATAACTGCCAACGCAAGAACGTCGGGCATACAGAACGTAAGCACGAACATTATCATTTTCAACCGCGCTTATCTTATCTTCATGATCGAAGATGCATTGGCTCACGGTATCAGCGGCTCCTACAACGATCTGATAGACAGAAATATGTTCCGCGCAAACTTCTTCGCATACGAATACGACGGTTATTTTGATCAGATCAGCTCCCTGCCCGATTATTTCGCGGCAAACATGAAGCTCCTTGACTCCGACGTACGCAAATCTATTTTCGGTGCGGAAAACCGTCCCGTTTACACCAAGGTAAGAAACTCCGCCCCCACAAGATACACAAGTAACGCAAAGGTAGTAAACTCCCTTATCGCGGACGGCTGCACGATCGACGGAACGGTGGAAAATTCCATTATCTTCCGTGGCGTTAAAATAGGTCGCGGCTCGGTCGTGCGCAACTGCATTCTAATGCAGGACACGGTCGTGGGCGAAAACACGGAGCTTAGCTGCGTGGTATCAGACAAGAACGTTCTTATCAAGGACGACCGCACCCTCTCGGGACACGAGTCTATGCCCTTCTTTATCAGCAAGGGCAAGTCTATCTAAGAAAATAAAACGAAAGGAATCTGAAAAATGAAAAAGATTCTCTTTGTAGCATCCGAGGCTATGCCCTTTGCCGCAACGGGCGGTCTTGGCGACGTTATCGGCTCTCTCCCCGCGGCTATAAAGAAAAAGGGTGGCGACGATGTGGATGTCCGCGTCGTTATGCCTCTTTACGCCTCAATAGGCCCCGAATGGCGTGAGAAGATGACAGAGGAGTACGTTTTTAACGTAAGCCTTTCCTGGAGATATCTATACTGCCGCGTCATGAGCCTTGAAAAGAACAACGTAACCTATTATTTTATCGACAACGAATACTATTTCAAGCGCGATTCCTGCTACGGCTGCTACGACGACGGAGAGCGGTTTGCTTACTTCTGCACCGCCGTCCTCTCCATGCTCCAGTGCATCGACTTCTTCCCTGACATTTTACACGCCCACGATTGGCAGACCGCGCTCTCGATAATCTATTTGAAGACGATCTACGCCTCCGACGAGCGCTACCGCCGTATTAATGGCATCTTTACGATACACAATATAGAGTATCAGGGTCAGTATGATTTCTCCATTTTGGGCGATGTCTTTAATCTTGGAACTCTCCAGCACAACATCGTCGAGTACGGAAACTGCATAAACTTAATGAAGGGCGCTATCGTCTGTGCCGATAAAGTAACGACCGTCAGCCCCACCTACGCTCAAGAAATACTCCAGCCCTACTATTCCTGGGGACTCGACCCTATTCTCCGCCAGAACACCTACAAATTAAGCGGTATTCTGAACGGCATCGACTACGATTACTACAACCCCGCCAAGGACAAAAAAATTGCAAAGACCTTTACCTCAAAGCGCATCGGCGACAAGTACGAAAACAAGCTTGCGCTCCAGCGCGAGCTTGCACTCCCCGAGGATAAGAACATTCCAATTGTGGCGATAGTTTCAAGACTTGCCGCTCACAAGGGCATCGACCTTATTGCCGAGATCGCCTACCGTTTAGTGGCAGAGGGCGATATCCAGCTCATAGTTTTGGGCAAGGGCACGCCCGAATACGAGGGATTTTTCAGGAATCTTGAAAACTCTTTCCCCCAAAAGGTGCGCTCAATGATAATGTACGACCGCGATCTGTCAAAGCGGATATATGCTTCCGCCGACATATTCGTAATGCCGTCCAAGAGCGAGCCCTGCGGTCTTGCTCAGATGATAGCCTCCAGATACGGTGCAATACCCGTAACGCGTGAAACGGGCGGTCTTCGAGATTCCATTCACGGCTACTGGCTTGACGGCGATAAGATCCGCGGAAACGGATTTACCTTTGCAAACTACAACAGCTCCGAGCTTCTTGACAGAATTTACGCTGCCCTCACCCTCTACCACGAACAGGACAAGAGAAAAGCACTTGTAAAGAAGATAATGGAAACGGACTTCTCATGGGAGACCTCCGCAGAAAAATATCTGGAGCTTTACTACAACTAAAACACACCGCATGGCGTTGCCATGCATACTCACATCGAAAGGATAACCAATAAAATGAACTACTCACCCAAGGCCGAAGAGATCGGTTACGGCATCGAAAGCAAACTTTCAAGATACTTTGGCGCATCTGCCGCCGACGCAACAAGAGAACAGGTCTACAAGTCTGTCGCGCTTACAGTAAAGGACATTCTGTCAGCCAAGAGAAACGACTTCAAAAAGGAAGTCAACAGAAAAGGCGAGAAGCGCGTCTACTATATGTGCATGGAATTTCTTATGGGACGTTCTCTCAAAACCAGTCTGCACAACTTAGGGCTGACAGAAGAATACGAAAATGCCCTCAACAAACTGGGATTCTCTCTTGAGGAGCTTTACGAGTGTGAGCCCGACGCAGGTCTTGGTAACGGCGGTCTTGGCCGCCTGGCGGCTTGCTTTATGGACTCCCTCTCGTCCCTCGACTACCCCGCAACGGGATTCTCTATCTGCTACGAATACGGTCTCTTCAAGCAGATGATCGTCGACGGTATGCAGCTTGAGCTGCCCGACATCTGGCTCCCCGGCGGCGAATGCTGGCTAGTCCCCAGAACAGACAGGATCTTCCACGTCCGCTTCGGCGGCAACGTCCGCGAGGAGTGGAGAGAAAACGGACACTGCGAGATAATTTACGAGAACGCAGAAGAAGTGGAAGCCGTTCCCTACGACATGATGGTATCCGGTGCTGACAGTAAAGCTGTCAGCCTGCTCCGCCTGTGGAAGGCAAGAGACATTCAAAACTTCAACATGGGTCTCTTCACACAGGGACAGTACACCAAGGCACTGGAGGAAAGCACCAAGGCTGAAACTATTTCAAAGGTACTCTACCCCTCCGATAATCACATGGAAGGAAAGCTCCTGAGACTTACTCAGCAGTATTTCCTTGTTTCCGCCTCCGTTCAGAGCATTATCCGCGACCATATGGCGGTCTACGGCAGAATCGACAATCTGCCAGACAAGGTGTCTATCCACATAAACGACACCCACCCCGCTCTCTGCATACCCGAGCTTATGCGAATTCTGATAGACGAATATATGCTGGGATGGGACGACGCGTGGAGCATCGTGACCAGAACCGTTTCTTACACCAACCACACGGTAATGCCCGAGGCACTTGAGACTTGGGACGAGGGACTTTTCCGTCTCCGTCTGCCCAGAATCCACACTATCGTCCGAGAGATAAACGAAAGATTCTGCCGCGAGGCTTGGGAAAAGTTCCCCGGCAACTGGGACAGGATCTCCTCCATGGCAGTTATCGCAAACAATCGCGTAAGAATGGCAAATCTGTCAGTCATCGCTTCTCACACGGTAAACGGAGTTTCAAAGCTCCACTCGGATATTCTGGTTGACACGGTCTTCAAGGATTTCCACCGTATGTACCCCGACAAGTTTACCAACGTGACAAACGGCATAGCGCACCGCCGCTGGCTTTGCTATTCCAATCCCCGTCTTGCTTCTCTCATTGAGAACTGCATCGGCGACGGCTATCGCCACGACCCCGAGCAGCTGTCAGATCTTAGAAAGTTTGCAGATGATAAGACGGTGCTTACCAAGCTTGCAGACATCAAGCACGCAAACAAGGTGGATTTTGCCAACTACGTCTTTAAAAAGACGGGCAAGAAGATCGACCCCAACACCGTCTTTGACGTTCAGATCAAGCGTCTGCACGAGTACAAGCGCCAGCTTCTCAACGCATTAAACATTATAAATCTCTACGCGGCACTCAAAGAAAATCCCAATCTTGACATCACACCCGTAACCTTTATCTTCGGCGCAAAGGCAGCCCCCGGCTACGCTATGGCAAAAGAGATAATCCGTCTGCTGTTCTATATCGGACGGGATATCGAAAAAAATCCTGTCTTGCGTGAAAAGCTGAACGTAATCTTCATGGAGGACTACAACGTCAGCATGGCAGAATGCCTGATCCCCGCCGCCGAGGTCTCCGAGCAGATCTCCCTTGCGGGTAAGGAAGCAAGCGGTACGGGCTGCATGAAGCTCATGATAAACGGCGCTCTGACCCTTGGCACTCTTGACGGTGCAAACGTCGAGATGCAGGCGGCAACGGGCGAGGAAAATATGTTCATTTTCGGTCTCAACAAGAACGAGGTGGAGGAGCTGTGGACAAACGGCTATCACTCTGCCGTTTACTATGCGAACAACCCCAGACTGCAAAAGGTCATCGACTGCTTAAACGTAGGATTTGACGGACAGTCATTTGCCAACATCGGAAGCTATCTGCTTTCGGGCCACGGCGTGGCTGACCCCTTCATGTGTCTGGCTGACTTTGAGTCCTACCGCTCGACCCACCAGAAGGTAATGGAGCTTTACAGAAACGATCC
>JAZRTK010000034.1:0-52726 GCA_045651985.1 Eubacteriales bacterium | reverse complement strand
GTCCGTTATTTTTGGCGGAGAAGGAGAGATTTGAACTCTCGCGCCGGTTAAATCCGACCTACACCCTTAGCAGGGGCGCCTCTTCGGCCTCTTGAGTACTTCTCCACAGGTACAAACGCCGTTTCTCAATTTGTACCTTGGTATTATACCCCAAAAGTGCCGCTTTGTCAAGTGTTTTTCTCAAATAATTTATCTTTCATTTTTCGACCCGATGCCGTTCTGTCCCAAAAGCGTATCCAATATCGCTGTCATCTTCTCGTCGGGGCAGAATTTTATGAGCGCCGTTCCCTCGGGCAAGGACGCCTTGATAAAATACGCGCCGTGCGGGAATATCTCGGGGCAATAATTATAGCAAACGGGCTTATCTCGGCGCAGCTTTCTGCCAACTCCCTTCCCTGCGGGAACAAACTCCGTTATCTCGTCAACAGAAATTCGGCAGACCACCGTGGATTTCTTTGCGCCAACCTCGTTTATTACCAGATCATATCCTGCCATGCCTCGATCGGTAGTGGAATAAGCGTACTGCTTTACCACGTACCGTGTCGCCATAAAAATAGCAAGAACGAGGAAGCAAACGCCTACCGTCTGGTAAAGATAGGGAGGGTCAAAAAGATTTGCGGCGTAGAAAAATCCAAGCCCAACCGCAAATCCGAGTATGCACAGAAGCTGTGCGTATTTGTTTCTCTGTTCGGGGATAAAACTGTATTCGTACATTTTTAAAATATCCTTTTTCGTTGATTTTAACTTTACTTTCCCATTATATAATTTTGCTGCGTTTCTGTCAAGCGATATTGACAAAACACTCCCGAAAGAGTATAATATATCGGTAATGCAACGTGAAAGGATACAGAAAATGGTAAAGGGCTCAAAGATATTTAAAATTTCCGTAAAGGTTCTTTTTTACCTTTTCGTTATAATAGTTAACGCCATAATGCTGTGGCGTATCCTTTTTTCGGGAGATCCCGCAAAAATTCAGCGTCTGACAGTAAACGATGGTCTTCGCGAGGCCTACGCGGACGGTCAGCTGCACCTTGAGACCCAGGAACAGCGCACGCTCACCGCAAACGGACTTTTTGCCGTCCGTGAGTGCATCTTTATACCCGAAGCAAGTCAGATACAGATAGTGGTGCGCTACAACAACAGCACACTTCGCCGGCTGGCGCAGGACTACGGGCTTGAAAGCTTACCGGATAAGACCGAGGAGCTTTTTGACGTTTCTATCGTAAAGACCATGGACAAAACTCCCATGGACATAACCGACAACACCGACCCCGAAATGCTCGACGAGGAACGCTATTACCCATCGGGCGATCCTGAGGAGGCTTACAAACGCCTTTACAGCTACCGCCGTTACGTTTTTGAAAATATAACACGCGATGACGCGGTGGGAATGTTCGTGGACGTTTACTACAAAGGCGACACCGATTACGAAAAAGACCCCTACGGCGCGCTCTGCATCTACGAGGACGGAGCTCCCATGGAAGAAGTAAAGCTTTCGGGCGCTGACAAAAAAGAGCTTAGGAAAGGAAATTAAAACGGGAAGATCGGTGTATCCATAGGCGATGCCGAAAACGCCCTGCTAATGCACCGTAGGGCAGACATATCCTTTGCGCCTTCCAATTCCATGGATTCTGTAAAGAAAATCGGCAGATTTAGTCCTCGGCGAAAGCTGTTGCAAGAACGCCGTGGCTGCAACTATCTAACTAAAAATATGTAAAATAACTTTCATGACAGTCCCTTATGTCCTTGACATAAGGGACTGTTTGTGGTAGAATTACGGTATATGCAGCGAAAAAAATTTACAAAACAACCGATGCTGCAGATTGGAGTAAATTATGCAGATAAAGATGCTTGAGGGAGAATATTGGTGGGCAGGTGCTGTCAGCCACGGTCACAAAATGCCTTTCTGTGAAAAGAGCGACAGCGACGCATCAATGTTCACGGGTACGGAGCATTGCGAATGCGACCAGTTCGCACCTATTATGGTATCGTCAAAGGGACGCTATTTCTGGTCGGAAAAGCCCTATGAAATAAAGGTCAAGGACGGCATCATTAAAATTGAGGGCGAGGGCGGTCAGCTCTACGAGGGATACGAAAACCTCAAAGGCGCATACCTTGCCGCGTGCAAAGCTCATTTCCCCTTTGACGGAAGACTTCCCGACAAGGATTTCTTCACCACACCTCAGTACAACACCTGGATCGAGCTTGGCATCGACCAGTTTCAGGACAAAATCATAAAGTACGCAGAGGAGATAGTTGCAAACGGCTTCAAGCCCGGCATACTCATGATCGACGGCGGCTGGCAGGAGGAATACGGGGTTTACGAATTCTTCAACGGAAGAAAGATCCCCGAGCCTAAAAAAATGGTAGACCGACTCCATGAGCTGGGATTCAAGGTCATGCTTTGGGTATCTCCCATCGTCCCAGGCGCAGGATGGCGATATAAGGAGCTTCGTGACAAGAATTTTCTGGTAAAGGATTCTTCAGGCAACGTTGCATTCCGTCAGTGGTGGAGCGGCATAAGCCCCGTTATGGACCTTTCCAACCCGGATTGCTTCAAGTGGTACACGGACCTGCTCAACTCCGACATAGAAAACTACGGAGTTGACGGCTTCAAGTTTGACGCAGGCGACGGATATATGTATCGCGACGACGACAAGACATACGGAAACATTCTGGGACGCGAGCAGACACTGATTTACAATCTTGTGGGCGAGCAGTATCCCTTGAATGAATTCAGAGCCGCATGGAAGTGCGGCGGTCACCCCATAGTAGCGCGCTTGCAGGACAAGACCCACGGCTGGAAAAACGGCGGCTTTGACTGTCTCATTCCCCACACTATAATACAGGGCCTTGCGGGATACGCTTACTGCTGTCCCGATATGGTTGGCGGCGGAATGATCTCCACCATCGGCGACGACAAGCCTATGGACGAGGAGCTTTTCGTCCGTTGGGCTCAGGCGAATGCTCTCATGGGCATGATGCAGATGTCCATCGCTCCCTGGAGAGTGCTTTCCCCCGACAACTACCGCATGGTAAAGGACGCGATAAATCTCCATGAAAAGTTCGGTCCTGTATTCTATGACCTTGCCGTTCACGCGTCAAAGACAGGCGAGCCTATCGTACGCCATATGGCGTACGAATTCCCCGAGCAGGGCTATGAAGCAACCAATGATATGTTTATGCTGGGCTCCGATCACCTGGTGGCTCCCGTCACCGAAAAGGGTGCAAGAGAAAAGACCGTGCGCTTACCTGCAGGAGCAAGATGGATAAACGATCTTGGCATCGAGTACGAGGGCGGTCAGACTGTCGTCGAGAAGGCACCTCTTGACAGACTTGTATACTACAAAAAGATTTGAGGTAAAACTATGGAAACAAAAATTCTTTGTGATGAATATTGGTGGGGCGGCTGTGTTGTCGGGTCCGAAAAAATGCCATACAGCGCCAAAACAAACATAAAAATCGACCTTGAAGAACAAAGATCCACTCAGTCCGCGCCCCTTTTCCTTTCAAGCAAAGGAAGATACATCTGGTGCGACGAGCCATTCAGAATTGAATTTAACAACGGTGTTATCCGCTGTGAGTGTGACTACGACGCACCCGTTATCTTAAATGAGGACGGTAAAAATCTGCGCGACGCGTATATTAACGCAATGAACGCCCACTTCCCCTTTGAGAAGAACATCTATACTCCGCGTGAGTTCTACAAAGCTCCCCAATTTAACGACTGGATGGGACTTATCAAAAACCAAACACAGGAGGGTATCATCAAGTATGCCGAGGAGATAGTGGCAAACGGCTACACCCCCGGTATCCTTATGATAGACGACGGCTGGCAGAGAAGATACGGCGTGTGGGACTTTGACCCCGAAAAGTTCACGGATCCCCGTGCAATGGTCGACCGTCTCCATGAGCTTGGATTTATCGTCATGATCTGGGTGACTCCCTTTATCTGCACCGAGGGCGACGAGTTCCTGGCGCTTTACCAGCCCAGAGCAACCGAGAGCGGCGTGGAGATCATACGCGACAACCACTTCGTACGCAACGAAAATGGAGAGATCTGCCTGATGAAATGGTGGAACGGCTTCAGCGCGGTTCTTAACTTCATGCTTCCCGACGACTGTGCTGAAATGGACAGACAGCTCAATCGTTTAATTGATGAGTTCGGCATAGACGGATTTAAGTTTGACGGCGGCTCTTACCGTCCCAGCTCCTTTGCAAACGCAAAAGAGATCTACGGCGGCTACACCCGCGCTCAGCTGAGCCAAGCGTGGGTAAAATACGGCTCCAAGTTCAAGTACCATGAGTTCAAGGACATCTGGAACATGGGCGGATACCACACGGTACAGCGCCTGTGGGATAAGCGACACGCATGGGAACAAAACGGACTTGACTGCCTCGTTCCCAACGGTATTTTCACAGGTCTTATCGGTTGTCCCTTCATCTGCCCCGACATGGTTGGCGGCGGCGAGTGGACTTGCGCTGCTTTCGGCACCTTTGACGACGAGCTCTTTATCCGCATGGCACAGACCTCTGCACTGTTTCCAATGATGCAGTTCTCTGCTCTTCCTTGGAGACATCTGGGCGATGAAGCAGTCAAGATCTGTCGCGATATGGCGAAGCTCCACGAGGATATGTTCCCCGAGATCGAAAAAATTCTCACCGACACCGAAAAGACGGGCGAGCCTATGATTCGCCACCTTGCATACCAGTTCCCCGATGAAGGCTACGAACTGACAAACGATATGTTCATGCTGGGTGACAAGTATCTGGTAGCTCCCGTTATCAAGCAGGGCGCAAGAGAAAAAACCGTTCGCCTGCCTGAAAACACCAAGTGGGTAAACGACCTTGGCATAGAATACGAGGGCGGCGCGACCGTTACCGAAAACGTGCCTCTGAACCGATTGGTTTATTATAAGAGAATTGGATAAAAAGAGGGAGCGTACGCTCCCTCTTTTTTAGTGGTGATGATGCTGACACGCCGACCTCTCGGGAGATTCGACGTGGCAGACCTTGTCATCGCAACTCTCATTCTCCGATTCGATTTCAATGGTAACGTGATTTATTCCGTGCTCCAAAAGTTCTCCACGCACGGTCTTTTTCGCCGTTTCGGGGTCGCTTGTGACCACGTGCAAAGTCGCATAGTTGTTCTGCCCGTCCAAGGTCCAGACGTGAAGATGATGTACTTCAATTACTCCGTCAAGCTCGGATAAATGGTGCAAAAGCTCGTTTGTGTCAATACCGTCGGGAGCTTTCTCAAGAAAGATCGCACTTATCTCTTTCAGATTTCCGAAAACGTTTATGAGTATGAACACCGCCACAAATATTGACATTACAGGGTCGATGACCGTCGTATCCGTAAAACGCATGACCACAGCACCAACAAGGACCGCCGCCCAGCCCATAACATCTTCCAGCATATGCAAGCTCACCGCCCGCTGATTGAGCGAGCCTCCTTCTCTCGTCAAAATCGTCGCTCCAAAATTGATGCACACGCCCAATATTGCAAATATTATCATGCCGTCGTAATTGACGGAAACGGGGTTTATCAATCTTTCTACCGCGCCGACGATGACCGTCGCCGAGCCAAAAAGCAGAATAAGCGAGGTAACAGCCCCTCCCAGCATCGAGTAACGTGCGTAGCCGTAAGTGTACTTTTCATCAGGCTGCCTTTTACTCTTTTTTTCAAGAAAATAGGACGCTCCTATCCCTGCGGCGTCCCCAAGATCGTGAAGCGCGTCCGAGGCTATAGCTATGCTTCCCGTCCAAAGTCCTCCTGCAAATTCTATCATCGAAAATGCAAGGTTCAATATGAACGCGACCAATATCCTTTTCTCCGATTTCATCATGTCCTCCTGTTGACTTGTAGATATTTTTGTGATACAATAAATCCAATACCGAACATCTTGTTCGTCATTTTATCTTATTTGACGGAAAAAAGCAATATGCATATTACCGCAAATGTGCGATATCGAACAAAATCGGGAAACTGTATGGAGGTTTTTATGGACAGACGGCAAAGAAAAACCCGTGAGGCTATTTTTTCAGCCTTTGCGGAACTGCTCTCAAAGAAAAAATTTTCACAAATAACCGTTGGCGAAATTATTGAGCGCGCGGACGTAGGCAGAGCCACCTTTTACTCGCATTTTGAGACCAAGGATTTTCTTCTGAAAGAGCTTTGCGGGGAGCTGTTCTGCCACATTTTCGATTGGTCAAAAAACGACCACCCCGATCATAGGTATATTTTCGAGTGCGATTTTTCAGACTCGGTCTTTCTGCACCTTTTTTGCCACCTTCAAAAGAACGATAACAATATTCTTGTGCTTCTGTCCTGCGAAAATAACGAGGTCTTTCTCGGTTATTTCAAGACCGGTCTTCGGGAAATGGTAGAAATCCAGCTTCCGCTTTTCGCCCGACGAAAAAGTCCAAAACTGCCCGAAAGCTTTTGGATAGACCATATTTGCGCGGTGTTCGTTGATACACTGCGGTGGTGGATAGCAAACGGAATGACAGAGTCCCCCGAAACTATAACCGAATATTTCTATTTGGCGGTGTGACTTTCGCCCTGTAGTGCTAATTTGCACTTGACAAAGGACGCAAAAGAGTGTATAATCAAGGGGTCTGCGGGCATGGCGGAATTGGCAGACGCGCCAGACTTAGGATCTGGTGTCCCCGACGTGAAGGTTCAAGTCCTTTTGCCCGCACCAATACAAAAAGGGGTACCTCGTGTACCCCTTTTTGTATTGGTTTGAGTGAAATTCACGGTTCTTCACGCGCAGTTTGCGGAGCAACCTGCCGTAACGCCGCAAGAAAGATGACTGAGTAAAACAGCTAATCAGCGGCGTTTGTGAAGAGTGCAAGTCCTTTTGCCCCGTCCTTTTCCCCAAAAACAAAATTCCTATTGAAAATCCCCGTTTTTCGTGGTACAATAGTCACGAAACCTATTTCCTCTCAAAGGAGACCGCTCACATGGGAATGAAATCAGTCAGAAACATATACAAGATAGGAACGGGGCCGTCAAGCTCGCATACAATGGGACCCGCATTTGCCGCGCAACGCTTTATGGAGCAGAACCCCGACCTTGACCGTGCGGTCGTGACCCTCTACGGATCACTTGCAAAGACGGGAAAGGGGCACGGCACCGACCGCGCCGTCACCGACGCGCTCTCACCCCTGCCCTGCCAGATCGTCTTCAACACAGACGACGAAATCCAACTTGAACACCCCAACACCCTGCGTTTTGAAGGGTTTACAGGCGATGAAAAGACGGCGGAAGCCACCTTTCTCAGCATCGGCGGCGGTGAGATAAGAGTCCCCGGCGAAGCACCCGCCACCGACCAAGACGTCTACCCCGAAAGCAGCTTTTCGGAGATCGCAAATTTCTGCAAATCGAAAAATATCCGTCTTTCCGACTATGTTTTCGAGCACGAGGGTGAGGATTTTATCCCCTTTTTGCATCGTGTCTGGCAGACAATGGAGAACTCAATTCGCGAGGGACTTATACGCACGGGAACACTCCCGGGCGGTCTTGACGTCAGCCGAAAAGCACAGAATCTCTTCAATCAGCGCCACATAGACGAAAGCCCTCAGACGAGAGAAAACCGACTGGTCTGCGCTTACGCCTTCGCGGTCAGCGAGCAAAACGCCGACTGCGGCAAGATAGTCACCGCCCCCACCTGCGGATCCTGCGGTGTACTCCCCGCGGTACTCAAATACATGGAAGAAAAGAACGGCTTTACCGAAAATGACATCTGCCGCGCTTTGGCGGTGGCAGGTCTGGTTGGCCAGATAGTTGCTACAAACGCCTCGATCAGCGGTGCGGAATGCGGCTGTCAGGCAGAGGTTGGAACGGCTTGCTCTATGGCGGCAGCAGCCTTGGCGGAGCTTTTCGGAATGGGAATCGATCAGATAGAATACGCCGCCGAGATCTCTCTCGAGCACCACCTGGGACTTACCTGCGATCCCGTTTGCGGGCTTGTGCAGATCCCTTGTATCGAACGAAATGCCGTTGCGGCAATGCGCGCGATCAACGCGCTCAGCCTAGCTAACTTCCTTTCAGGCAGCCGAAAGATTTCCTTCGATCTGGTAGTTGAGACTATGTACCAAACGGGTCTCGATCTGTCACACATCTACCGCGAAACAAGCGAAGGCGGTCTTGCAAAGCTTTATAAGCCTCAATGAAAAAGGACGGTTTACACCGTCCTTTTTTACTATCAAAATCCGCTCTCATTTGGGGATTGTGCATGGAATTGGTGCGAGCCACTTCGGTGCCCCATCTCACAACTTGATTCCGCCTCGATTATTTTAAATGTAAATACATCTCGGCTTTATCTTTCTTTTTACTTTTAAATTGCAATTTCATTTGTTCTCCTATTGACAAGCGCAGGTCCTCGTGGTATAATAAGTATGAAAAGTATAACTTATCACACCAAGGAGGTAAATATGAGAGACAAGTTCGTTGGAATCAGCAAAGTAGGCGAAAAGGGACAGATCGTTATTCCCAAGGAAGCCCGCGATATGTTCGGAATCAAGGCAGGTGACTCGGTGATAGTCCTGGCAGACAAGAGTCGCGGTATGGCTTTGCTTAAAGCCGACACCCTTGAAGACATGACAGATTCTATTCTGGGAGGAAAAAATGACGGCAATTAAAACAAAGGACCTCACTAAAAAATACGGAGAAAAAACGGTTGTGGACGGTCTTTGTCTGAGGGTGGAACACGGGGAGCTGTTTTCGCTTCTGGGCACCAACGGCGCGGGAAAAACAACTACCGTAAAAATGCTCTCCACCTTAATAGAGCAAAGCGATGGCAAAGCCGAGATATTCGGACTCGATATAAAAGAATACCGTCGGAAGATCAGGGAAATGATAAACATTTCACCGCAGGAAACAGCAATTGCGCCAAATCTCACAGTCAAGGAGAACCTTGAATTTATGGCGGGCGCATACGGCATAAAAGACCCGAACAAAAAGATCGGAGAGCTTACCGAAAAATTCGGACTTGCGCCCGTCATGGAACAAAAAGGCAAAACCCTCTCGGGCGGCTGGCAGAGAAAGCTATCCATTGCAATAGCTCTCATAAACGACCCAAAGCTCCTCTTTTTGGACGAACCGACTCTGGGTCTTGACGTCATCGCCCGCAAGGAGCTTTGGCGAGTAATTGAGGAGCTGCACGGAGAGGTGACGGTCATTCTCACCACACACTACATGGAAGAAGCACAAAGGCTTTCCGACAGGGTGGCGATCCTGTCTTCGGGCAAGCTCTGCACCGTGGGCACACCTGCGGAGATCATCGCGCAGTCGGGCAAAGAAAACTTCGAGGACGCTTTCGTAAGCCTGGCAACGGGAGGTGAGCTCTGATGCGAACCTTAAACTTTGCAAAAAGAAATTTCAAAGAAATGATCAGGGATCCACTGAGCATAATATTCGCCCTGCTTCTCCCCCTGTTTCTGCTCTTTATCTTCCAACAATTTAAGATCCCCGGTCAGGCTTATCTGATAGAAAATTTCACTCCCGGCATCATCATTTTCGGATTCTCATTCCTTACACTTTTTACGGCGACGCTGGTTTCAAAGGACAGGGAATCCTCCCTTCTCGCACGACTTGGCGTCAGCCCCATGCGGGGGTCTGATTACGTGCTGGGATACCTTTTGGCAGTCCTGCCCGTGGCACTCATTCAGAATCTTCTGTTCTTTGCGGCGGCGATCGCGCTTGGACTTGATTTTTCAACAGGAATCATTCTGTCCGCAGTCCTTTCCCTGCCCATTTCTCTCCTTTTTATAGGACTGGGAATTTTAGTCGGCTCTTGCGTCAGCGAAAAGGCGGCATCGGGCATGGGAAGTATTGCCATTCAGCTTGTGGCATTTACAAGCGGAATGTATTTTGACGCTTCCACGGTAGGCGGATTTTTCGCCTTTATCTGTAAGATTCTTCCCTTTTCGGGCACGGTAGATATTCTGCGCGGAGCTTTGGCGCGGAGCGCAGACGGGCTTTTGATACCCGCTTTGACCGTTGCATTTTACACCATCGTAATTCTGGCAATAGCAATTACGGTATTTGCCCAAAATATGCGAAACGGAAAATAAAAAACACCCTCGGTGCAAAAAATGCACCGAGGGTGTTTTTTGTCGAAAATCCTTGACAAACAGTCAAAAAAAGGATATAATGCCCCTTGCGACAAAAAATCGGGAGTTGAAAATGAATTTGGGAATTTCTTTTTTTATACAAAGTATCAGCACGGGCGTGGGACTTGCAATGGACGCCTTCTCCGTGTCTCTGACGGACGGTCTCAGCGAGCCGAAAATGAAGCAGAAGAAAATGCTGACTATCGCGGGACTTTTTGCACTTTTCCAGGCTGTGATGCCCCTTGCTGGTTGGTTCTGCGTTCACACTCTGGTCAGTTATTTCAATGCTTTTGAGCCTTTTATCCCTTGGATCGCTCTTGCACTTCTTGCATACATCGGCGGAAAGATGCTCTACGAGGGCATCAAATGCGAGGGTGAGGAGTGCAAGCTTGTGCGCCTTGGCTTCGGAACGCTTTTGATACAGGGCGTTGCCACGTCGATAGACGCGCTTTCCGTAGGCTTTACCATTTCGGATTACAACCTTATCGAGGCTCTCATCTGCGCCATCGTAATTGCCGCAGTCACCTTTATTATCTGCTATGCGGGTATCATCATCGGACGCAGGATCGGAACGGCAATATCGGGCAAGGCGCAGATATTCGGCGGTGCCATACTCATTATCATCGGAATCTGGATCTTCCTGAAAGGAACCTTTTTGAAAGGAATAATATAAAGAAAAACTCCCGAAAGGGAGTTTTTCTTTTACGTACAGATGAGCATCTCAAGCGGTGCGTAGGTGAGACTGCCATATGAAAGCTTTATTTTTTTGTCGGTGTCCTCACACAAAGCGATTTTGCGGTGCAAGGCATCAAGAGAGATCTTTGCGGCGCTCCGCAGATATATCTTTGCTCGGTACTCATTCATGTATTTTTCCCTTGCCATGTCGGCAGGAGTCATTCCGCTCTCGGCAAGCTGTTTTACCAGAAGCAGGTCGCAAAAGGTCTTTGAAGTCTCACCGAATATTACCAACGGGTCAACACGCTTGAATTTCATATAATCCAAAATAGAAAGCGCGTCCTGTGTCCTGCCTTCCATTATGGCGTTGCCGAAAGCAAATGCGTCGTATTCCGTGTCCGCACAGCAGACTGTGCGCACGTCCTCGCGCTTTGCCTCTGTCCGTCCTTCGTAAAGCACGTAGGCGCAGAGCTTCTCGATCTCATTTGCCAACCGCATCATACTGCTGCCGCAAAAGCTGATGAGAAAGTCCACCGTGCCGTCACTTATTTTTACGCCATTGTGTTCAAAATGCCTGTTCGCCCAGACCGCAAGTCGGCTCGGGGTGCATTTGTCGAACTTTACCACCTGAAGCTTCTCCGAAAGCTTTCTGAGCGTCGCCGACGGTTTTGATGTGGAATATCCCTCGTCTATAAGTCCCGCCGCAACGGACAAAATGACCGTGTTGAAATCGTATTCTCTCAACGCGTCAAGCGCCTCGCAAAGCCCGTCGGTCTCCGATGCTCTCATGGACGTGAAATCAAAGCCCGTGAGAAGTATCAGCTTTCTGTCCGTCATCATGGGAGGCGGCTGCATAGCGTCAATTAATTTTTCGGGCGTGAAATCTTCATAAGCAATTTTTACTATATTAAAAAGTGCGAACGCCGGATCGGGCGCAACTATATCCTGCACCAAACGTACGGCGTGAATTTTGAGATAATCCTCGTCGCCGTAAAACAGGTAGCCCGCACCAAGTGCGGTCTTTATCTGCCGTCTGAAATCCGAATCGTTTATTGGTTTAAAATCTGCCATTTTATTCTCCGAGAGTATCTATTAACTGTATAAATTATACCCTAAATTTGTATATTTTGTCAAGCGGAACCGAAAAAAGCCCGTTTTTTTGCAAAATTTGCCCTTTTTGAGTTAAATTTTCAAAAAAAACTTGACAAGAGAAAAAAAACAGTATATAATATATACCGTCATTGTGTAAAAGCGTTAAAAAGGCTTAATAAAGCAACGCTTCCGATAATTAAAATCAAGGAGGTGCAGCAGAATGCTCAGAACTTACCAGCCTAAAAAGAGACAGAGAAAGAAGGAGCACGGCTTCAGAAAGAGAATGAAGACTGCAGACGGCAGAAACGTACTCAAGAGAAGACGCGCAAAGGGCAGAAAGAGACTCACATACTAATTCACGCACAGTGAATTTGTCAGCGGGGTCACCTGCCGAGCCTTACCCAAGTCCTATCATAAAACCACCGATGGAAGACTGCCGTGCCGTGGCACTGCAATACTGAAATCGGGGTTTTTGATATTGTAAGCATTTTCAGAACAAACCACAAACCATAAAAAAAGCTGAACGGAAGCGGCTTTATAGCAAAACGTACAGGAAAGAGTAATATGAAAAATATTGCCATAACAGAAAACCATCTGTATTCAAAGGCTTACGCCAAGGGCGACCGATTTTCGGGAAAATTCGTTGCCGTCTACGTCCTTCGTGACTTTGCGGCAAAGCGTTTAATGCGCGAAAATCCGCTCAAAAAATACGTGAACAGAATCGGGCTTTCCGTATCAAAAAAATACGGCAAGGCGACCGAGCGCGTCCGCGCCAAGCGAATCGTACGCGCGGCCCTCTCGAACATTCAGAGAGATCAAAGCGTAACGTTCAAAACCGGCTTTCTCGTGGTCATAGCAATAAGGGAAGGCTGTCACGGCGCCAAAAGCACAGATGTTGAAAAAGAGCTCCGATACGGACTGAAAAAATTGGGCATGATATCGGACACAGAAGAGATGTCAAGATGAAATACGTTTGCATCTGGCTCATTCGCTTTTACAGAAAATTTATATCGCCGCTTAAACGGACCCCCAGCTGTCGGTTTGAACCGACCTGCTCTGCCTATGCCCTTGAGGCATTTCAAAAACGTGGCTTTTTTATGGGACTTTATCTGACGGTATGGCGTATTCTGCGATGCAACCCTTTTTGCGCAGGAGGATACGATCCCGTACCCGAAAAGAAGACCCGCAGGGGAAAGGGCGATAAATCATAAAAAGGAAGTGTAGACAATGATTGACAAGCTCCTATACGGACTCGGTCAGGTCATCGGTTTTTTTGATGAATTGACCGGCAGCTACGTAGTAGCTATGCTTGCTTTTGCGCTAATTACGGAAATAGTTCTTCTTCCCTTTGGCGTAAAGCAGCAGAAAAATTCAATAAAGCAGGCAAAACTTCGCCCAAAGGAAATGGCTATCCGTAATAAGTACAAGGGCAGAAACGACCAGGCCACCATGCAGAAGATGAATCAGGAGATACAGGAGTTTTACCAAAAGGAGAACTTCAATCCTGCGGCAGGCTGCCTCCCTCTGCTCATTCAGATGCCCATTATTCTGGCGCTTTACAGAGTTATCGTAAGCCCCCTCAGATACGTTATCGGCTTTAGCGCAAAGCAGATCGAAAAGATCGTTGAGGTCATAAACGGCGTATACGAACAGGCTGGGAGTGCCGCCCTTGAAGCGAAGCTTTTCAAGAACAACGACATCGAGCTTATCGGACGCATCAGAGAGAACTTTGACGTGCTCTCAAAAGAAAACTGGTTTGCAGAAAAGGTTTCAAACATCTCAGACCTGCCCGATTTCACGGTATTCGGCAGACTTGATCTTGGTGACAAACCAAGTTCCGCGGGACTTTCTCTTATTCTTATCGTCCCTGTTCTGGTATTTGTCAGCCAGTTCCTCTATTCAAAGCTTATCCGCAAGTTCACCTACCAGCCCCCCTCCGCACAGGACGCGGGCATGGGTTGCTCAAACAACGTAATGGACATTACCATGCCTCTCATGACAACTTACTTTGCCTACATCATGCCGGGTGCAGTAGGTCTCTACTGGGTGTTCAAGAACATCATCTCCTTTGTCCGTCAGATCCTCATGGTAAAGCTTATGCCTTACCCCAAGTTCACAGATGAGGATTACAAGGCGGCTGAAAAGGAAGTAAACTCCAAGTCCAAGAAAAACGAAAAGGTTCAAAAGTCTGGCAGAGTTGTAAGAAGCCTGCACCACATCGACGATGAGGACTTTGAGGATACCCGCGAAAAGGCACTTGAGTTCAAGGCAAAGCTTGAAGCGCAGGAGGCCGAGGAAAAGGCAAAGCGCGAGGCAAAGAACGCACTCCTTTCAGGCAAGATCAAGGTAGACGACAAAAAGGCGGGAGAAAACTCCAAGGAAAAGAAAGACACAAAAGAGGAATAAAATGAAAAAGGAAATGATCATCACCGCAAAGACGGTTGAAGAAGCAATAGAAAATGCAGTGAAGGAGCTTGGCGCTCCCTCCGCTGACGCACTTCAGTACACGGTGCTTGAAGAAGCAAAGAAGGGTCTGTTCGGTATCGGGGCAACCCCCGCAAAGGTCTCCTTTG
The DNA here is from genome assembly GCA_045651985.1 of Eubacteriales bacterium. GTDB lineage: Bacteria > Bacillota > Clostridia > Oscillospirales > CAG-272 > SIG710. Next base: position 38,264 of record JAZRTK010000034.1, on the reverse strand, counting down.
TATACGAAACGGAAAAGACAGGCGGCGACATCGCCCTTGAGTTTATCGAAAGACTTCTCTCCGATATGGAGATCAACGCTCGGGTCACAATGACCGACGGCGACAATAACGATAAGGTAATTTCCGTTGTTGGTGAGGAGGCAGGAATCCTCATCGGCCACCACGGCGACACTCTCGATTCCCTTCAGTATCTTGCAAACCTTGCCGCAAATAAGAAGGAAGATGGCAAGAAGAGAGAGTACACAAAGGTAACTCTTGACGTTGAAAATTACCGCGCAAAGAGAGAGGAAACTTTACGCACTCTCGCTCACCACATGGCAAGCAAGGTCTTAAAGTACAAGAAGAGCGTTATGCTTGAGCCTATGAACCCCTACGAGAGAAGAATCATCCACTCCGAAATTCAGAATATCTCGGGTGTATCCACAAACTCAATCGGTTCGGAAAATAACCGTAAGGTGGTTATCTACCTTGACGACTCCAAGTCCGATAACTGATATTAAAGCAAAACGGGATGCCGAGGCATCCCGTTTTGAATATGCTTTTTTGAAAGGACACTTTCTAAATGATAGAGCTTGATACTATCGCTGCCGTATCGACCCCAAGGGGAAAGGGCGGTGTTGCACTCATCAGAATAAGCGGAGATCGGGCAATCGAGCTTGCTCAAAAGGTCTTTAAACCCGCGGGCACCAATAACTTGGGTGACGTGGAAGCGCGTCGTCAAGTCTACGGCAGAATTTACGCCCCCGACGCAAAGGGACACGCCGAGATGATAGACGACGGCATGGCTACGGTCTTTTTATCGCCCGCGTCTTTTACGGGCGAGGATACTGTTGAAATTTGCTGTCACGGCGGTATGCTCGTAACCGAAACGGTGCTTTCCGCTTGCCTAGCGGCAGGCTGCCGCCCCGCATTACCCGGTGAATTTACCCGCCGTGCCTTCGTCTCGGGGAAGATAGGACTTTCCCAAGCAGAAAGCCTTGGCGCGCTTCTTGAAGCCAAGACCTACGATCAGCTTTTGCTGTCGCGAAACGGTCTTGACGGCGGACTTGGCGCAAAGGTCCGCACTGTCTACGAATCACTGCGTTCCGTTATGGCGTCCATGTACGCAAAAATTGATTTTCCCGACGAGGATCTGTCCTCAATGACTCCCGACGAGATCATAAACTCCCTCGCCACAGCCAAAGCCGAACTTGAAAAGCTGGCGGCGACCTATAAAACGGGACGCGCCGTGGCAGAGGGAATAAAGACCGTCATCTGCGGTCGCACCAATGCGGGAAAAAGCTCACTGTATAACAGAATAGTGGGACGCGATGCAGCTATCGTCACCGATATTGAGGGAACCACCCGCGACATTATAGAGGAGACCGTGCCCTTCGGCGGCATAACTCTGCGCCTTTGCGACACCGCAGGCCTGCGCCGAACCACAGACCGCGTGGAAAGCATCGGAATCGGCCGCGCAAACGCGGCGCTGTCCGAGGCGGAGCTTGTGCTGGCTGTCATCGACTCCACCCGCGGCCTTGACGAAGACGAGCTTGAAAGTCTGAAAAAGATAAGCACACTTCCCTGCTGTAAAATTGCAGTTCTGAACAAGTGCGATGCGTCACAGCTTTGCCGCGAAACAGTCGAGACTGCCAATAAAACGTTCGAGCACACAGTGCAAATTTCCGCTCTGTCGGGCGAAGGCATGGACGGATTGTCCGATATTATTTCCTCGCTTTTCCGCGAGGGAGATATAGATCTGCGCCACGACGCGGTGGTCACAGGCGCACGGCAATACAGCTCAGTTCTGCGCGGCATGGAGGGGCTTGAAAACGCCCTCTCGGCGTTATGTTCGGGTCTGCCCTTTGACCTTTGCTCGTCAGACATTGAGCTTTCCATGTCGGCACTTTCCGAGCTTGACGGACGGCAGGTGGACGAGGACATTGTGGCAGAGATCTTCTCACACTTTTGTGTGGGGAAGTGAGAATACGGGTGAAACCGGCGTGATGTGACTCTGATCACTTATTTGCGCCTATGCCCACCACAAACTTGAAGCTCACCGAGCGCAAATATTTCTAATTTGCGAAGCGAATTAGAGGTGTTCGAGTCGGTGTGATGTGACTCTGAACACACGTTTGCGCTATCGTTCAGTTTAATTCATTCGCTATCATAGCGCAAACTGTTCAGATTTGCAGAGCAAATCTGAGGTGTTCGAGTCAATATTTCGAAACAAAAAAAGACGAGAGCAACGCTCTCGTCTTTTTTGTTTGGAGCTAGTGATGTGACTCGAACACACGACCTGCTGATTACGAATCAGCTGCACTACCGACTGTGCTACACTAGCGACCTTGTTATTTTACCACACATCTTCACAAAAATCAAGAGAAAAATTAAAGAAATCTTGATTTTTCCTCAAAAATATGCTAAAATATTCCCGTAAAACATTTGGGAGCAATTTATTATATGAATCTCTGCGACTTAAAAACCATAAAAAATATACTCGGTGCCTTCAAGGTGCGGCTCAAAAAAGAATACGGTCAGAATTTCCTCACCGACCGAAGCGTGGTAGAGGAAATATCCAACAACTGCTGCTATGACGCGGACAGCGTTATCCTTGAGATCGGTCCCGGCATCGGCGTTCTCACATACGAGCTGGCAATGCGCTTTAAAAAGGTGGTCGCCCTTGAGATCGACGACACGCTCATGCCAATTCTGAAATACACATTAGGCGAGTTTGACAACGTTGAGGTCATAAACCAAGACGTAATGAAAACAGACCTTGACAATCTTTTGGCACCTTATTTTTCGGCGGGCAAGGTATCGGTGTGCGCCAACCTCCCCTACTACATCACAACCCCAATTCTCATGAAAATTCTGGAGTCCCGTCTGCCCTTTGAGACGGTGACGGTCATGGTGCAGGAAGAGGTTGCTGACAGACTTTGCGCAAAGGCAGGCAAGTCTGATTACGGCGCTATCACCGCTGTGCTTGGCTACTATGGCGAGACAGAAAAGCTCTTTTCCGTCCCCGCCGACCGCTTTGTTCCCGCGCCCAAGGTCAATTCCGCCGTGGTACGCATAACTCTCCACAAGACTTGCCCTTATCACCCTCAGGACGAAGCGCTCATGTTTCGAACGATCAAAGCGGCTTTTGAGCAGAGGCGCAAGACCCTCTCAAACGCCTTATCAAACGGTTTTCCCGAGCTTACAAAGGAGCAGATAACCGAGGCTATCGAAAAATGCGGACACCGCCCCGACATTCGCGGCGAAAAGCTTTCCACCGCCCAATTTTGCGACCTATCCGACGTAATTTCTGAATATCTTAAATAAAAAATGACGGCAATAAGCCGTCATTTTTTATTTATATTTTCCGTCCTCGCCGCGCACCGAGACTTCCCCCGAAAAAAGTTCCTGGCGCGCACCGTCGGGGTATTCAACGATCAATCCAAATGTGTCGCTTATCTCCTCTGCAAATCCGCGCGACCACTCACCCGACTGGGAAAACTCCCTTGAACCGTTCCGCCACAAAAGAGTCACCTCGTGTCCAAGAGTGATACAGATTCGTCGGTATTCTTCAAGATAAGGCGCAATATTACCATTTTCCAAATGACGCCGCAGAAGTTCAAAACGTTCAATGAGTGCCGCCGCAAAGCGGGAAAGGTCAGTACTTTTTCCTGTTTCGGTCAAAATCGAGCCTGCCTTTTTCTCTGCGTCCCACGCAAAATCCTTTGCAGGATTATTTACGTTGACGCCGATCCCCAAGACCACGGCGGGCATATTCCCGCAAAACTCGGTCTCGCACAAAATTCCGCCGATCTTCTTACCCTCAAGAAGAATATCGTTCACCCATTTTACAGCGCAACGCTCGCCCGCACTTTCAAAAATCGCCCTTGCCGCCGCCACCGCCGCCATACCCGTAATACAAGCAAGTCGGTCTGCGGGGATCTTTGGCGAAAAGCGGAAGGAAAGGAAAACTCCGCCTTCTTTTGACTCAAATCTTCTGCCCATACGCCCTTTGCCGCCCGTCTGTGCGGCGGCGACGACATAGGAACCGTCCGGCAGGTCCTTTCGCTTGCAGAATTCGTTTGTCGAGTCGGTTTCATCAAGAAAGATCAACCTATCAAACTCGGGGTGCAGATATTTTTTTATGCTTTCGGCGCAAAAATTACCGCTCACTTAAAAGTTCGCTCCGTTCCAACCCCAGTGCTCTGCTTCCTCGTATTTTACGTAAACTCTGTCGGGGGAAATACCCAGCTTTTTTTCAAAAAGCTCGCAAATTCTGGCAGTCATGCGCTCGTATGCGTCCGCGTCGGCACTGCCAAGAATGCTCACCTCAACGTAAGCACAGTCGGCGCTGTCGTCACCTCTGAAATACATGGCAGCGCCCTCGCAAAAGCCCACCATAAGCCAATTTTCCGACTTGCCCGGGATCTCGGCAATTATCTGTCCCAACTCTGCCTTTATCTGGTCTCTCACGCTCTTATCAAGCTTCTTGGTGGTCGTAGTATTAATATACGGCATAATTTTCACCTCATTTCTCTTTTATGGCTTTCACCGATCAAATTTTATCATAAAGAAAAGGAAAAGTCAATAGCCGCGTCCGCGGCCGCAAAGAAAGCGCCACAAAAGCTTTCGCACGATCTCGGCGGGAAAGACCATCAGGGCGCAAAGAAACGCCGTCAGAAGCTCTCTTCCTTCAAGAGGCGCACTTCGCAAGATCGACCCGCCAAGATACACAAATCCTATCTGCACCGTCGCCACCGCCGCCATAATAAATGTGAAAATTTTGTTCTTTGATAGTCCTCTGAAAAAGTTCAGACTATCAACTCGGGCGTTAAAGCAGTTTAGCACTCCGGCGAAAATGAACATAGCAAAAAAACCAGTCAGATGATAGATCGAATCGGGGCTGTATCGAAAGATCGAGGTAAACGTGCCCGATTTTAGAAATGCCACGCAAAGCCCCACGGTAAAAAGTCCGAGCAGGAGTATCTGGTTTATCATGTATCCGTTTAAGATAGGCTCGTCACGCCGCTTTGGTTTTTCGCGCATATATTCGGGCAAAGCAGGCTCTCCCGCAAATGCAAGACCGCCCAGAGTGTCCATTATAATGTTTATCCAAAGCATCTGCACTACCGTCACGGGAGCGTCCACGCCGATAAACGGTCCCAGCATGGAGATACCCACGGCGCACAGGTTCATGGTGAGCTGAAGAACGATAAATTTCCTTATACTTTTGAAAATAGTGCGCCCGTAAAGGACCGCTTTTGCAATAGAGGACAGGTCGTTATCAAGAATAATTATGTCCCCCGCCTCCTTTGCCACCGCCGTGCCGCCGCCCATGGCAAAGCCTATGTCAGCACGGCGCAGAGCAGGCGCATCATTTATACCGTCCCCCGTCATGCCGACAACCATTTCAGCCTCCTGTGCAATACGCACCAGACGGCTCTTGTCGGTGGGAAGCGACCTTGCCACGACACCTATACGCGGCAGAAGGCTCCGCACGCGCACGTCGCTCATACGTGCAAGCTCACTGCTGCTTATACAGATATCAACTCCGTCGGAAAGGATCCCGCACTGTTGCGCGATTTTGCGGGCGGTCTCGGGGCTGTCACCGGTTATCATGACAACGTGAATTCCCGCCTCCCGCAGAGAGCGCACCGACTTGTTTGCACTTGGCCGCACACGGTCGGAAAGTATCGCAGCGCCCAGCAAGGTTAGCTGTCCAAAATTCCCGTTTCGAGGCATCTTGTCGCCTTTGCAAATAAGAATTACGCGGGCACCTCCAAGGCAATATCCGTCCAAAATCGACTGAAACCTTACGGAATTGAAGCTCACATCTACCCCCTGCACCATCCCGAATCGTACACAAGGTAAAAGCACCTCGGCGGCGCCTTTTACGAGTATCGTACCGTCAGAAAGGCGGACGGCGGAGAACTTTTTCTTGCTGTCAAAGTCTATTTTATCGGTTGCGGTCAGTCCCCCCGAAAGCTTTACGTGTGAAAGACTCCCCCAAAGGGCGGCATCGGTTCCGCCGCCTGCCGCGGCAGCTTCAATGCCCTGCTTGTACGAGGTATTTAATCGTGCAGACAGCGCAAGCAAGCGTTCTTCCTCCGAGCCAAACGGGATATCATCTCCCGTGCAGGACACGTATCGTTCAAAAGTAGGCTTGCCCTCGGTCAACGTGCCCGTTTTGTCGGTAAAAAGTATGTTCATGCTCCCCGCCGCCTCGATACCTGTCGGCTTGCGCACAAGCACGTTGTCCCGTACCATTCGACGAATGTTGGAGGAAAGCACCACGGCTATCATCATAGGCAACCCCTCGGGCACAGCCATTACCACCACCGTCAGCCCCAGCATGAACGCGGACAAAAGCTCGCGGAAAACGAAGCTTACGTCAGAGAGCTTCATCAAAACAAGCTCCCTCTGAAATCCGCTGTCGATGACGAATGCATCAAAAAGTGACGCCAAAGCTATGACCGCCGCCGCAATATATCCAAGTCTGCTGACTGTTGCGGCGAGCCTCGTGAGCCTTAATTTAAGCGGACTTTCCCGAGTTTCTTCTTGAATCTCACGTGAGATCTCCCCCAAAAGCGTTTTGTCGCCCACGGCGCAGACCACCGCCTCGCACTCACCCGAAACCACGAGACAGCCCCCTGGCAACACGTCGGCACGAGACGGGTCGGTGGCGTGGCTTTTGCCCTGCCAATCCTCCTCGGGATGCTTTGGAACCTCTCTCGTCTCGCCTGTCATCGCCGACTGGTCAACTCCCGCATCACCGAAAACCACCATTGCGTCAGCGGGGATCTTGTCCCCCGCGCGAAGCAAGAGCAGATCGCCGACGACTACATCGCGAGCCTGTATCTCCGTTATTCTGCCGTCTCGGCGCACTCGGCAAAGCAGCTTGTCGCTTTCCCTTTGAAGGCTGTCAAACGCCGCCTCTCCGCCGTATTCGGAAAGGGTGGAAATAAAGGTCGCAAGGAAGACCGACACAGCAATACCCACACTCTCGTAAATATTCCCGCCGCGGAAAGCCACGACCAGATTGACCGCAAGTGCTACAAGCAAGACCCGTATAACGGGGTCACCTAAATTTGACACAAAGCAGGAAAAAAAGCTCCTTCTTCCCCTTTTTGTCAGCAGGTTTTCCCCATGCTTTTCCCGCGCCTGTGCCACCTGAGAGCTGTTCAATCCTCGCCGCGCAGCATTATTTTTTTTCGCCGATTCCCGCTTTTCCGTATTTCTTTGTACCACCCCGTTCAATATTCCATCCTCCGTTTTCTATCTTTCTTTTGAGAAGATTATATGAGAGTGAGCAAAAAAAAATGAGTAAAAAAGACACGAAAAAAGGGGACTCCTTTCGGAGTCCCCTCAAAGAAAAACTTAGATCTCGGGAATAACGATCTCGATCTCACGGCCTGCGTCGGAAGACTTAGCAATACCGTCGAGGATCGCCTGGTTGTAGATGATGTCAGACGTAGGAACGGGAGCCTTGCCGTTGTACTTACAAGCGTCAAGGAAGGAACGAACCTTTGCATCCCAGAGGTTGATGTCGGGAAGAAGCGGAACGACCGTCTCAACCTGCGCACCTGCAACCTCATGATAAATGGTCATGGGCTTGTCAAGAGAACCGTTCCAGCAGTCTGTGGAAGGAACGCGGAGACCGCCCTTTGTACCAAGGAAGATCGTATCGCCGGGTGTGTTGATGTTCATAGCCCACGCAATACGGAAGTCGAGAGTGATGCCGCCCTCAAGACGAATGAAAGCTGCTGCGAAATCGTCAACACCGAACTTCTCTGCGTACTCGGGGTGACCGATCTTCTGGTAGTTGGAGTAGTTAGGGTTAGTTCCGAAGAATGCGGACTTGTAACCTGAAACGGTCAGAGGCTTGGGGTTGCCCAGAGCGTTAAGAACAAGGTCGAGGGAGTAGCATCCGATATCAGCGAGTGCGCCAAGACCGGCGGTTTCGTCCTCAATAAATGTTGTTCCAAAGGGGGTAGGAATGCCGCGGCGGCGTCCGCCACCTGTCTGAACGTAGTAAATATCACCAAGCTCACCGGACTGAATGATCTTCTTGATCATCTGCATGTTGGGGCTGAATCTGGGCTGGAAGCCAACAGAGATAACCTTGCCGCTTCTCTTTTCTGCCTTGCAAATTTCAGCTGCCTCCTCAATAGTTACGCACATAGGCTTCTCGAGGAGTACGTTGACACCGTTGTCAAGAGCATAGATAGCGGGACCTGCATGCTGACGGTTGTATGTACAAATGGATACAGCGTCGAGCTTGAGGCTCTTATCGTCGATCATCTCTCTATCGTTTGCGTAGTCTGTCTTTGCCCCCTCAACGCCGTGCTTCTCCAGGAAAGCAGCAGCCTTGCCGGGGATAAGGTCACATGCAGCAACGATCTCAACGTCGGGCTGTCTCTTGTAAGCCTCGATGTGAGCGTCTGCGATCCAACCTGTACCGATAATACCGACACGAACCTTATGATTTGTGTCAACGACCTTTACTTCCTGGTTTTTCTCAAAAGCATTCATATCTGCCATGGGAAAAGTCCTCCTTTAAAATATAATTCTTTTTTAACCCGGTATCGTCACCGGAAATTTCAAATTTTATATATTGACTCAATTACCAAGAGTCTTGAGGTAGTTGCGGGACATTTCGATAGACTCCATGGGAGTCTTCTCCATGCTGGGTCTGTCCTGCTCAACGATCACCCACTCGGTTTCCGCATCTTCGCTTGCCTTAAGGATTCCGTAGAAGTCCTGGCAGCCGTAGCCTACGGGACGAAGCTCGAAAGCACCGGGAGCGGTAACCTTCTTGGCAATACCGATAAGCTCATACATATCGGCAGACTTCTCACCCGCAAAGTCCTTGAGGTGAACGATAGGAGCTCTTCCCGCGTACTTTCTGATATAGCCTGCGGGGTCCTCTCCGCCAACCTTTACCCAGCAGCAGTCAAGCTCTGTCTGAAGCAGATCTGCGGGAACCGTGTCATAGAGCATATCGAGAGCATACTTGTCGTCAATCTTTACGAACTCGAAATCGTGGTTGTGGTAGAGCAGAGTGATGCCCTGTTTTTTGCACTCCTCACCGATGAGAGCGATATTCTTCACGGTCGTTTCCCAAAGCTCTCCGCCGGGACGGTCCTTTTCGCCAAGGTAAGGAACTGCTATGTACTTGCAACCGATCTCAACGTACTTTGCGACCGTGCCTGCAGTGTCTGCCATAAGATCTGCATAAGGAACGTGAGCGGAGATCGGAACCAGACCAATCTCTGAGCACATAGCCTTGATATCTGCGGGTTCGTTGCCGTAAAGACCGGCAAACTCAACGCCGTCATATCCCATTTCTTTGATCTTTTCAAGGGTGCCGCGAAGGTCAGCCGATGCGTCGTCACGAACGGAATAGACCTGTACACCTACGGGAAACTTCTTCATTTCGGTAATCCTCCAAAATTGCTAATTTGCATGAGGTACACTACCCCACGCTATTCTACCTTAATTGTAAGACATTTTTTGCTCCAACGCAAGACAAGAATAGGCATTTTCTGGACAAATATTGCTATAATAAATTTCTTAAAATATATATATTTTACGTTATTCCTCAAGAAAACCATCAAAAACCACAGCAAAAAGGGTTTTATCGGTAACATTGAACAAAAAGCAAGCGGACAAATGTTGCAATAAGCACAATAAAACGCAGATTTGCGCACAAACGGAATTTCCCAAAATTCGGGTTGCAAAAAAGACCCTTTGCGCCAATTTTTGCTCCGTATTGCGACATAAATTGCAACCATAAAGGAATATAATTGTTGGTGAGAAATGGGGGTGATCGGGATAGTAGTTTACGCGGACCTGCTTTTCCTCATTGATTTCAGCATGGATCTCTTGACTTTTTATATAGTTTCAAAGATCCTTCGACGGCGCATTTCGTTTCCCAGAATGGTGTCGGCGTCAGCTATGGGAGGAGTATATTCAGTGGCGTCCTTGCCGCTTGAAAGGAGCATTTTTTCCTTCATATTCGGCATTTTCGTGTGCTTTGTCATGTGCATGACAGCGTTGCTTGGGAAACGGTGGGAGAATTTTACGAAAATGCCGCTTTACACGGGTCTGTTTTTCGTGGTATCCTCCCTTCTTGGAGGCATGATGACCGCCTTTTACAGCCTGCTGAACCGAAATCCTCTAACACCCGAAGCCGACAAAAACGACCTGTCACTTTGGGTCTTTGCCATCGGGGCATTGGCAAGCGGTGCGGCGACACTGATGGGAAGCAACCTGATGTCAAAAACGTCAAAAGCCCGCCACGGAGATTTGAAAATAGTCATCGGCGGCAGGCAAGGTAAATTTTCAGGACTTTCGGATTCGGGAAATCTTTTGCGCGATCCCATCGGCGGCAAAGCGGTGATCGTTCTTGACTGCGACAAGGCGGGCCGCACCTTCCCTCTGCTCTTTTGCCGAGAGGGCGCGATACCGTCCGAGCTCGCCGTGAGAGTTCGAATGATTCCCGTCAGGACTGCTTCGGGAAGCGGACTGCTCACGGCGGTGCGCCCCGATAAAATAACCCTCACCTGCGACGGCGAGGAGCGGGAGATCGACGCGCTGGTCGCCGCATCAAAAGAGAAAATTTCGTGCAGCGGAAGCGACGCCGTAATTCCGCTTGAATTTTTTACGTAAAGGAGATAAATTATGATAAATATAAGCGAAGCCCTGAAAAAGAGCTGCAAAATGTTAAGACTGGCATACAGCCGACTTATTGCGGAAAAGGGGGACGGTCTTTTTTACATAAACGGTCCCGAGACACTGCCGCCCCCCCTTCCCCGCGAGCTTGAAAGCGAATATATAGAAAGAATGGAGAGTGACGAGGATGCGAGGATTGTTTTGGTTGAGCATAATCTCAGGCTGGTCGTTTATATCGCCAAAAAGTTTGAAAGCACGGGGATCGGGATCGAGGACCTGATATCCATTGGCACGATCGGTCTTATAAAGGCGATAAACACCTTCAAATCAGACCGCAACATAAAGCTTGCAACCTACGCCTCGCGGTGCATTGAAAACGAGATACTCATGTATATCCGCAAGCGGAGTGCGTCGAGGTGCGAGGTGTCCATAGACGAGCCCTTAAACGTGGATTGGGACGGAAACGAGCTGCTTCTTTCCGATACGCTTGGAAACGAAGAGGACAGCGTAACATACGAGCTGGAAAAGCGGGAGGAACGGCAGGTGATCCGAGACGCCGTGGCTCACCTGGGGGAGCGGGAGCGCGTTATAATCGAAATGCGCTACGGTCTCTCGGGTCGCCGTGAGATGACCCAAAAGGAGGTCGCCGATGCCCTTGGAATCTCCCAATCCTACATCTCACGTCTTGAAAAAAGAATAATTTCACAGCTCCGCGAGGAGATCGCAGAAAAAATTTAAAATGCCTCAACCCTGCATAACTTTCATAACGGCAATTTTTCTCCTCAAAAGCATCGATTTTATTACAAGGATATTTATTCTTATCTTTAAAAGGCCGCCGAAAAGCGTCCTGATGGTTACATACAATATTATAAATCCGACCGCCCTTGCAGGCGGTCGGATATTTTTACAAAAGATCATTTAAGTATTTCATGCGCTCCGCATCGGGCTCGGGCAGGTGTCCGAATTTAAACTCTATGCCCATGCTATGGTACTTTTGAGAGCATATTTTGCGAAACGGCAAAAGCTCGATCTTCTCCACGTTTGCATGCGCGTCGACAATCTCCTTCAAACGCAGAATGTTCTCCTCATTGTCGTTGAGCGTAGGTATTATTACCTGTCTCAAAACCGTCGGTATACTCATTTCTTCAAGCAGATCAAGGAAACTCAGCACATCGTAAAGATCACATCCAACGTGCTCGCAATAATGCTCGGGATTGGTATATTTTACGTCAAGCAGAACGCGATCGGTAACCGAGAGAAGATCTTTTACCCCATCGTTTATAACACAGCCCGAGGTATCAAGGCAGGTGTTTATTTCATTTTTATGGCAAAGCTCGAAAAGCTCGCGGACAAATTCCGCTTGTAACAGCGGCTCACCGCCCGAAACGGTAACACCGCCCTCGTCGCCGAAATATTCTTTAAAGCGTCCGATCCTCTCTATCAACTGCACAGCGGAATATTCTTCGCCAGCGCAAAAATCCCAGGTATCAGGATTGTGACAGCACCCGCATCGCAAAGGGCACCCCTGCATGAACACCACGTATCTCACTCCGGGCCCGTCCACAGTCCCCAGGCTTTGCAGCGAATGAACTCTGCCCGTCACAGCGCACAATGGAAGGTACGGCTGATAACCTCTCTCTGCTGCTCGCGGGAGAGCTTGTTGAAGTTAACGGCGTAGCCCGAAACTCTTATGGTAAGATTAGGATACTCCTCGGGATTCTCATAAGCGCGCATCAAAGTCTCGCGATTGAGAACGTTTACGTTGATGTGATGCGCCTTCTTTGCAAAGTAGCCGTCAAGAATGGAGACCAGGTTGTCAACTCTCTGCTTTTCATCGTGACCAAGCGCGTCGGGAGTGATAGAGAAGGTGTTTGAGATTCCGTCGCGGCAGTCGTCGTAGCTGAGCTTTGCAACAGAGTTGAGGGATGCCAGCGCACCGTTTGCCTCGCGGTTGTGCATGGGGTTGGCACCGGGCGCAAAGGGCGCAAATGCTTCTCGTCCGTCGGGGGTCGCGCCCGTGTTCTTGCCGTACATTACGTTGGACGTAATGGTGAGAACGGACAGGGTGTGAACAGCGCCCCTGTAGGTGGGGGTCTTGCGAAGCTCGGAAATGAACTTGTGAGTCATATCCTTCGCTATCATGTCAACTCTGTCGTCGTCGTTTCCGTACTTGGGGAATTCGCCCACGGTCTCAAAGTTCACCACAAATCCGTTACTGTCGACAACGGGTTTTACCGACGCGTACTTGATAGCGCTGAGCGAGTCGGCAACAACGGAAAGCCCCGCAACACCGAACGCCATGAATCTTTCAACATTTGTGTCATGAAGTGCCATCTGTATCTTCTCGTATGCGTACTTGTCGTGCATGTAGTGAATGATGTTCATGGTATTTACGTAGAGCTTTGCAAGCCATTCTATGTAAATATTGTACCTCTCCATTACCTTGTCAAAGTCCAGCTTCTGAGCATCAAGCACGGGCATCTGAGGACCGATATGGATACCGCTTGTGGTATCGTAACCGCCGTTGATAGCAATAAGAAGCAGCTTTGCCAGGTTACATCTTGCGCCAAAAAACTGCATCTGCTTACCTACGCGCATGGCGGAAACACAGCATGCAATAGCGTAATCGTCGCCGTAAATGGGGCGCATTACGTCATCGTTTTCATACTGGATAGAGTCTGTGTCACAGGAGACCTTGACACAGAAGTCCTTGAAGCCCCGAGGGAGAGACTTCGACCAAAGAATAGTCAGATTAGGTTCGGGGGACGAGCCGAGAGTATAAAGGGTATTGAGCATACGGAAAGAGGACTTTGTGACCAGAGTTCTTCCGTCTTCACCCATGCCGCCCACCGCCTCGGTTATCCACATGGGGTCGCCGCCGAACAGCTCGTTATATTCGGGCGTTCTCAGATGACGCGCCAGACGGAGCTTCATGACGAAATCGTCCATTATCTCCTGTGCGCCCTCCTCGGTGAGGACTCCGTTTTCAATATCTCTTTCAAAATAAATGTCAAAGAAGGTGCTCACGCGACCTAAGGACATTGCCGCACCGTTCTGTTCCTTTATTGCCGCAAGGTATCCAAAATAGGTCCATTGAACAGCCTCGCGCGCGTTTGCGGCGGGCTGACTGATATCAAGACCGTAGGAGAGCGCCATTTCCTTCAATCTTCCAAGGAAGTCGATCTGACGGAAAAGCTCCTCGTCAAGACGGATATTTGCCGCGTCAAAGACCTGGGATTCAAGAAATTTCTTGTCCTTTTTCTTTTCCTCGATAAGCTTGTCCACGCCGTAAAGAGCCACGCGGCGGTAGTCGCCGATGATCCTTCCGCGGCCGTACGCATCGGGAAGACCCGTAATTACGTGGCAGCGGCGAGCCAGTCGCATCTCGTCCGTGTATGCTCTGAAAACGCCGTCGTTGTGAGTAGTTCTGTATCTGAACTCCTCCTCGATCTGGCTTGACAGCTTATATCCGTATGCCTCACAGGCCTGGCGAACCATTCTCATACCGCCAAAGGGGTTTACACCGCGCTTTAGCGGACGGTTTGTCTGCAAGCCAACGATTATTTCGTTTTCCTTGTCCACGTAGCCGGGTGAATAGCTGGTCAGCGAGGAAACAGTGGCAGTGTCAATATCCAGCACACCGCCCATCTGTCTCTCAAGTCTGAAAAGATGCTGTACCTTATCCATCATGACTTGAGTACGTGCCGTCGCCTTTGCAAGAAACGCGCCGTCGCCCGTATATTCGTTATAGTTGCTCTGTATAAAATCGCGGACGTTTATCTCGTCGCGCCACAGCTGTCCTTTAAATCCGTTCCAATTCTTGTGTTCCATATAATTCCTCCAAAAACAAAAAGGCAAATCGGTATTACACCAATTTGCCCAGACGGTCGGCTTATTCATTTGCACTCCCCCGCGGTAATATCCGCGTATCCGTCAGTCATGCAAACGGTTCGTCTTTATTATACACAACATCTTGTGTTTTGTCAAGGACAAACAGAAATTTTGCGTAAGTTTTCAAAAGTGAATGTCTGTCTTCTCAAACACGGAGATGAGCGCCAGACCTATAACCAGTCCCGCGACGCCCTGAACGCCGTTTGCGGGAATATTCACCGCCGACGGACCAAATCCGTACATAAGGCCTTCGAACGCAAAGTACCCCATCACCATAAGGATTTCTGCCAGCACACCGCCTACAAGTCGCGGCAAAAGCTTTCCCGACCTCTTTTTAATCATCGTAAAGCAGAAAAACGCCACGAGCGCCATTAGTCCCTTGATAACAAACGTAGCGGGAGCATACGCAACGTAGCCCGAAAACAGGTCCGCCAAGGCAGAGCCGGCACCCGCTGCGAAAAATGCGTACCAGGGAGTAAGCAACCAGCCGCACAGAAGCACTATGCAGTCCCCCAGATTAAAGTACCCGTTCAGCGGGGACGGCACCTTTATGACCATTGTTGCCACGCAGGTAAGCGAAGCCATAAGCGCAGTTATTACGATCTTTCTTGTTTTTGTGTTCATCTTGGTTCACCTCATTCTTTCAAGAAGGTATTGTAGCACGTAATTCGGAGTTTTGCAAGCATTTACAAGAAAAATGCGAGGGCAGTTAAAATCGTTCGCTTAATCTCCTTCGCGCAAACCGACACTATCGCACTGCACCGCGAAGTGTGGGGTCCTGCGTCGGAATGTCCCCACGAAAAACAACAGGATGATGCGCTGCATCACCCTGTTGTTTTTGGCAGGGGCAGAAGGACTTGAACCCACGACACCCAGTTTTGGAGACTGGTGTTCTACCGACTGAACTATACCCCTTTATTTACTTTCCACACGAGAGCCTCCCTCTCGACCGTGACATTATACCACAGTTTTTATGTTTTTGCAATAGTTTTTTGCAAAAAACTTTTATTTTTTCTCATTCCTCAAAAAGGCAGAGAAAATCCGCCAGATTTACAAGCTCTACACCGTTTGAGAGCGCGTGTTTACATGTATAGTACGACCCTCCGTACTGCTTTTTACAATACGCCAGACAAACGTCGCTTCCCTGCACCAACGCACGGTTGCGGACGAAATAACTATCCCTCGTCAAGCGCTCGGAAGCGTAGGTCACCCCGTCGCTCATAGAGAAAATGTAGTCAAAATCTGATTTCTGACTCTTTGAAAAGCGCATGGTCTGATTGGGGGCTGCCAAACAAAGGTAAAGGTGGATACTGCCCTCTCCGAATCGGTCCTTCATGGCAAGTACGGCTTTTGCCGCCATGGTATCAAAGCCCACGGCACCGCCCGTCTTAAAAATTCTCGCGCCTCTGTCGTAAAGCTGGTATATCTGCGCCTCAAGAAGGGAGGAAATGGCTTCTCTCTCGTTTTCGGGCACGTTGCGATGTCCCGTAAAGCAGACCGTCGTTATTTTATCGTTCCAAAAAAGCTCTTCAGCCATATTCTCCGAATCTTTCATTTATAAGGTACCTCGCTTTAATTGTCCCGAAGCCGTTTTTACGGCTTCGGGACGTGTTTTTGTTATTCTACCGTTACGGATTTTGCCAGATTTCTGGGCTTCTCTACGTCACAGCCGCGCTGTGCCGCCACGTGGTAAGCAAAGAGCTGGATGACCGTAGCCAAGGGGAATGTGGTAAAGTCTGCATCTATATCGTCCAAAATGACAGTGTTATCCGCAGGAATATTGTACTTTTCCGCAATCTCCTTTGTTGTCACGGCAAGAACCGTAGCTCCTCTTGATTTGACCTCGCGTATACCCGAGATCATCTTCTCGGCAAGTCTCTCTTGAGTCATAAGCGCCACCACAGGAGTTCCCTCGGTAATAAGAGAGATCGTTCCGTGCTTCAGCTCGCCCGCAGCGTATGCTTCGCTGTGAATATAAGAGATCTCCTTTAACTTAAGGGAAGCTTCGGGACAAAGTGTGCTGTCAAGACCGCGACCGATAAAGAACAGGTTCTCGACCGCAAGATAGTTGCGGGCGACAGATTCGATGTCGCGGCTGAAACACAGAGCCTTTTCGACCTCCACCGGTATATCCTCGCAGAGCTTGCGGCAAAGTTCCTTTGCCTCGCCGTCACTAAGTCTGCCCTTGATTCTCGCAAGCTGGATCGCGAACAGGTAGAGCATAGCGCACTGAACGCTGTAAGCCTTGGTGCTGGCAACCGAGATCTCGGGACCCGCCCAGGTATAGAGCACGCAATCCGCCTCTCTTGCCACCGACGAGCCAATTACATTTACGATCGAGAGGGTGCAGACTCCGTTTGCCTTCGCATGACGGAGAGCCGCAAGAGTATCCGCCGTCTCACCCGACTGAGAAAGAAGAATGACAAGATCGTCGGGGTCCAGAATGGGGTCGCGGTATCTGAACTCGGAGGCAACGTCAACGTCAACGCTGACCCGCGCCAGCTTCTCAATGACTGCCTTACCCACCAGACCCGCGTGCATAGCAGTTCCGCAGGCAACGATATGTATGCTTTTGAATCTGCCCAGCTTTTCGCTGTCCAGCTCATGGACACCGAACAGAGGAAGTCCGTCCTCGCCTATACGGGTCGAAACCGTCTGACGGATAGCCTCGGGCTCCTCGTGGATCTCCTTTATCATGAAGTGAGGGAAGCCGCCCTTCTGGGCCTGCTCCACGTTCCAGTCAACAGTCAGCTCTTTCTGCTCTGTCTTCTTGCCCGTGCGGTCATAGAACGCTATCTCGCCGCCGCACAGCACCGAAACGACGCCCTCCTCAAGTTGATAATAAGTATTTGTGTGCTTCAATATCGCGGGGATATCCGATGCGATGATACCGCACTCGCCGTTTGACGCGACGATCAAAGGATTATCCTTACGCATGGCAAAAATCTTGCCCGGGAAATCGCGGAACATTACGCCAAATGCGTAAGAACCGCGGATAACGTACGCCGCCTCGAACATAGCTGCAACGGGATCGTTTACCTTTTTATAGTAATAGTCAATGAGCTTTGCCGCCGCCTCGGTGTCAGTCTCCGAGTAAAAGGTGTAACCCTTTTGTGTGAGCATCTCCTCGATCTCGGCATAGTTCTCAATGATTCCGTTGTGGACCAGTGCTAAGGAGGGCGCTGTATGGGGATGTGAATTTGTGTCTGAGGGTGCGCCATGGGTCGCCCAACGGGTGTGACCTATACCGCATGTTCCCTCGATCTTAACTTCAAGTGAATCGAGCTTCTCGCACAGCAGGTCTATTCTTCCCTTGGATTTGACCGTTTCAATGGTGCCGTCAGCTACGCAGACCGCAACACCCGCAGAGTCGTAGCCTCTGTATTCAAGGGTACGCAGACCTTCAAGCAGCACAGGCACGGAATTATTTTGTCCTGTGTATCCGATGATACCGCACATATATGATTTACCTATATCGGCATCCCCGCCCAACACGTTCGGGTAAGATGCCGTTCCTTTATGTTTGATATGATTTTTTCTGCGTTTTTGTCCTGCAGGTCACCCTACAGATTTGTTCGCAGAATCACGACAGCACATGGCTGCCGGAGAAGCACCCGCCGATAACTTCGATAACTTCTCTCCTCGTCGGCTTTCTTTCAAGCTCCGGCGCTTTAAAACGTCATATCTCATGAAAGTCTTTCTTTTATCACGCTTGCAACGCGCTGTGTGATCTCCTCGATCTGTGCCATGTTCTCACCCTCCGCCATAACGCGGATAAGGGGTTCCGTGCCCGATGGACGCACAACAAGTCTGCCTGTTGCTCCAAGCTCCGTCTTCGCCTCGTTCATGGCCTCCTTTATATCGGGATCGGTATAGAACTTCAGCTTACCCTCGGCGGAGACCTTCAGGTTCACCATGGTCTGAGGGTAGCAGGTCATGACTGATGCGAGCTCGGAGAGCTTCTTGCCCTTGCGGCGAATGACAGAAAGCAGCTGGCAAGCGGTCAGCTGACCGTCACCCGTGGTAGCAAAATCGCGGAAAATGATGTGTCCCGACTGCTCACCGCCAAAGGAGTAGTCTTCAAGCAACATTTCCTCCAGCACGTATCTGTCTCCGACCTTGGTCGCGATAAACTTGATGCCGTTCTCATCGCAAAACTTGCCAAATCCGAAGTTGGTCATGATAGTTCCGACAACCGCGCTTCCGTTCAAGCGTCCGCGCTCAAGCAGGTCGAGTGCGCAGATAGCCATCATCCGGTCGCCGTCAACAAGTTTTCCTTCTTCGTCAACTGCCAGACATCTGTCGGCGTCCCCATCGAACGCAACACCGCAATCGTAGCCGCCCTCAACCACAAATCTTGAAAGTTTTTCAATGTGAGTCGAACCGCAATCGTCGTTGATATTGGTGCCGTTGGGGTCTGCGTGAAGAATCGTAGCCTCTGCCCCCAGCTCTTCAAAAAGCTTTGCGGCGGTGGTGCTTGCGCTTCCGTTTGCGCAGTCAACAGCAACTCTCATTCCGTCAAGGGAATAAAGAACGCTGCTCTTTACGTGGTCTACATAGTCCCTTGCAGCCTTTTCTGCTCGGGTCACTCTTCCGACCTGACCGCCAATAGGCTGTTTGCCGTCGCTCTCACCGTCGAGAACGATAGCCTCGATCCTGTCTTCAAGCGCGTCGGGAAGCTTGTAGCCCTCGCCGCCGAAGATCTTGATTCCGTTGAACTCTGCGGGATTGTGGGAAGCGGAGATCATAACACCCGCATCCGCTTTGTACTTACCGACCAGATAAGCCACGGCAGGGGTGGGTACCACTCCAAGATCGATAACGTCCGCTCCTCTCGAACAAATGCCCGCCATAACCGCGCATCCGATCATATTTGAAGACATTCTCGTATCCGAGCCCACAATAAAAAGAGGTCTGCGTCTGCATCCGTCAGAAATAACTTCCGCCGCCGCGCGTCCTATCTCCATTGAACGTTCAACGGTCAGCTCGGTATTTGCAATTCCGCGAACACCGTCTGTTCCGAATAATCTGCCCATAGATCTTTTCCTTTCTTTTTATTTCTTCGTTACGATATTTCCGGCAGTCTTGAATATGCTGTTCGCCGGCACAGCACCTCTGACAGAGGAAAGAGGATAGACGTTTGAGTGAGGGCCGATGACAGTTCCCGGGTTCAGCACACTGTTGCAGCCGACCTCAACGAAGTCGCCCAGCATAGCTCCGAATTTTTTCAGTCCGGTCTCGATCTTCCCATCTCCCGCACGAACGCAGACAAGGGTCTTGTCGCTCTTTACGTTTGACGTGATCGAGCCTGCACCCATATGAGATCTGTAACCGAGAATAGAATCGCCCACATAGTTGAAATGGGGGACCTGACAGCCGTCGGAAATAATACAGTTTTTCAGCTCCGTAGAGTTTCCGATAACGCAACCGTCGCCCACCAATGCCGAGCCTCGTATAAATGCGCACTGCCTCACCTCGGTATCCTCACCGATGATGCAGGGACCGCTGACAGATGCGCTTGGGCTTACCTTTGCGCTCTTTGCAATCCACACGCCCTCTAACGGGTTATCATACCTATCGGCAGGAAGAGATTTTCCTATCTCAAGAATGATATCCTTGATATGGGGCAATACCTGCCAAGGATACTCGTGCACAAATATCTGTTTTTCAGCCAGAGAATGTCCTTTTTCGAACAATTCGGTGTTTTTCAATGCATAATCCATGCCTTTTACCTCCTTTTCGAAAAGTATATTAAAAACGCAGAGCGTTTTAAATCAGTTTAAGGGGAAGGACGTAAAACGCCAGCCCGCGTCGGTGTTCTCAAAAACGTAATCGTGGAAAACAACTGTGGTGTTACCGTCAACAGTCTTGGTCTCCTTTACGGTATAACGAAACAGGTTGGAAGTATACTTACTCAAAAACGCCTCTTTTGCGGACTGTTCCCCGTCGGTATCCGACACCGACTCGATAGTTCTTGCATAAAGCGTACCGTTTATATCACGGTAATATGCACGGGCGTCAGCTACAAGTACGTCGGCAATAGGCTTATCGAAAAGCGCATAAATGTAATCGGTAAAGTCCTCGTATGTCTCAATGGTCGCATCGTCCAAAAGCGCGGTCTCAAACACGGCAACGATAGGATAATAGGTGTAGCCGTCCTTCTCGACTCCGCCATCCGCGGAAACAGGCATGCAGTCAACGTATATCCAGTTGTAGACCTGCATGGCAAGGTCGTAATAATACTTGATCATCATGGTAGCGCGGGGGTTATCAATAGGCTCGCGCACCGTATCGTCCTCGGGGGGAAGGGTCTCTATCGGGAAGGTCTGCATTGCCGTATCGCGGTTTGGATCAACTGTAATTATCTCGGTAGAAGGGTCGATAGTGGTGTCCTTTGAACCGTCGTTCTTTTTATCTCCGCACGCCCCCAAAGCAAAGGTCGCTCCGCAAAGAAGAGCAAGACCCAGTGAAGTAAGCTTTAATGCATAGTCTTTTTTCATTTTAAACTCCGTTCCGCCGCTCCTGCGGCTAAAGTATATCTAATACATTATATCGAATAATATCGGATTTGTCAAGCAAAATCGCACCTTGGATATATTCGTTTTTTCGACGGCAAACGCGAAAAATTTACAAAAAAGTCAACAAAAACTTTAAACGGCGTAACAGCCCCATAGTAGAATAAAGTCGGATAAGCTCTTAAAAGGAGTGAAAAATGATCAAAAAGCTGGTAAACGTAATATCGAAGATCACGGTAAAGGAAAAGCCGTCGGTCAGCGACAAATTAATAAAAAACAAGACCGCACGCACAGTTCTTGACGTGTTGGGCTGTTTTGCCGCCTTGGTCCTGCCGCTCGTGTGCTTTGCACAAGCCGAGCTTTTGGGAACGGGAAGCCGTGCGTGGTTTCTTGAATTTATCCGCACGCAGACCAAAGTTGCGCTCTTTTCCGTGGGTCTTCTCTATCTTTTCTATTTTCTGCTGATTCTCATTTTCAGAAAATTTACCGTTCCGGCCTTTATTTTGTGGGCGGCAACTGCGGCACTCCCTATCGCCAGCTACATGAAGTACAGCACCACAGGTGACTATCTTTACCCCTGGGATTTCCAGCAGACGGGCAACGTAGACCTGCTGCTTGAATACTCCAATGCAAAGATTCCGCTTATTTTCATCGTAACAGTATTTGCTGTGCTCTGCGGCTGTCTTTTTATAGCCTTTACCGCACCGTCTTTGCGCTTAAAGCACTACGTAAGAATTCCCGTCCTTGCACTGACCCTGCTTATCTGCTTCTTCTCCCTGAACTCAGAAGCAAAGATAAACCGTCTTGTAGAAAAGAACGGAATGTCGTTTGTTGACGGATTTTTGCCCTCAAACAGCTACGTGGAAAACGGGTTTATCGGAGCCTTTACAATGAACATTTTAAGCACCTTTACCGACGAGCCCGAGGGATATTCGCGCGAAAAGATGGATGCTATTGCGCAAGTGCTTGAGACTTCGCCTAAAAGCGAGGATTTCAAATCTCCCGACGTGATACTGATCTTGAGCGAAAGCTTTTGGGACGTAACCAAGCTTGGGCTTGATTTTTCCTTCGATCCCCTTGCAAATTTCCGCGGGATCGCCAATAGAGAGGGCGTTTACAGCGGCACGTTTTATACCACGGGCTTTGGCGGCGGCACCGTGCGCCCCGAATTTGAGGTGCTCACGGGACTTACCACCGATTATATGCCCGCGGGCTGCGTGCCTTATCAATACGTAAACGAAAAACTGCAAAGCTACCCCTCCCTATTCCACGACATGGGCTACCGCACCCTCGCCGTTCACCCGTATCTGTCGAATTTCTATCAGAGAAAGTCAAAATACCCCTATCTGGGTTTTGACGAGACCTATTTTGAAGAAGACCTATACGAGATAGAGGAGGTGACGTGCAGAGTCCGCGGTAAAAATATCTCGGACGACACCTTTATCGACTACATAACATATTTTATGGACAATTCCGACTCGCCGACCTTCCTTTTCGGCATCAGCATGGAGGGACACCAGCCCTACCCTCAGAAATTCACAGAGGAAGAATTTGACCTGAACGTTTCATCCAACCGCCTTGACGCGGAAACGCTCAACATCGTGCGTCAGTACGCCCAGTGTATAGCCGACGCGGACAAGGCTCTTGCAAAGCTCACCCAATGGGCGGACAACCGCGCGCGTGAAACTGTCATTGTGTATTTCGGCGACCACGCGCCTTCACTTGGAGCTAACTACGCCGCATACGTGCAGTCGGGCGTTGTGACTGACCCCGCCGAATTTACCGCAGAAGAACGCTTGCTTCTCCAGACCACGCCCTTTATGATCTACTCCAACTTCGAGCTTGGCGAGAGCGATGTTATTAAAAAAGGCAAGGAGAATCACATTCCATCCTATCAGCTCATGAACGCCGCCTGCACCCTTATGGGCACAGAAAAGACGGCATTGATGAGTTTCCTTTCAAATTACAAGAGCGCCCTGCCCTACTTCAATTCCCGTTTGGGGCTTTCGGTAACAGCGGAGCAACAAAAGCTTGTTGACGCCCACAGATACATCACCTACGATATTGTATTCGGCAAAAAATATTTTGAGGATAGCTTTAAATAAAAAAATCACGGGTAGGTGCTTGACAAAAGCGCTTATCCGTGGTACTATATTGTCATATGTTTGAGGAAAGGAAGGCACGATAGATGAATTTTCGTATGTACATGATGTATGATATGATGATGTGCCGTCTTTGTTAAGCCTCATTTTGAAATACATTCATTAAAGAAATTTTATGAAATGTTGCAGTTGAGGCTCGGAGTGCTGAAGCTGCATTTTGTTTTAGCCTTTGAGCCTCCCATGCAACGTGGGAGGTATTTTTATGTCAAATTATAAGATCGACACACTCTGCCTGCAAGCAGGCTACAAGCCGGGCAACGGCGAACCCCGTGTGCTCCCCATCTACCAGAGCACAACGTATAAGTACGATTCCTCCGAACATTTGGGCAAGCTCTTTGATCTTGAAGCACCCGGTCATATGTACACAAGGATCTCCAACCCCACATTTGAGGCGGTCGAGGAAAAGATATCCGCTCTTGAGGGCGGCGTCGGCGCTATGCTCACATCCTCGGGTCAGGCGGCAAGCCTTATGGCTGTTCTGAACATCACAAGCGCCGGGCAGAACATCATCAGTCTGTCCTCCATCTACGGGGGAACTATCAACCTCTTCGCAGTTACCCTGAAACGCATCGGAGTTGACGTTCGTTTCGTAACACCCGATATGTCCGACGAGGAGATCGAGAAGCTCATGGACGAAAACACCCGCATGATCTTCGGCGAGACTATCGCAAACCCCGCGCTGACAGTCCTTGACATGGAAAGATACAGCGCACTTGCCCACCGCCACAACATTCCCATGGTGGTTGACAACACTTTTGCGACCCCCGTTCTCTGCCGTCCCTTTGAGTACGGCGTTGACATCGTGACTCACTCCACCACAAAGTACATGGACGGTCACGCAACTGTAGTGGGCGGATGCATCGTTGACAGCGGAAACTTCGACTGGACGAAGGGCAACTTCCCAGAGCTTACCACTCCCGACGAATCCTACCACGGCGTAGTTTATACCGAAAACTTCGGAAAAGCCGCGTTCATTACAAAAGCCCGCGTTCAGCTTATGCGCGATTTCGGCTCTACCCCTTCCCCCATGTCCGTGTTCCTGCTTGACCACGGTCTGACAACACTTGCTCTGCGTATGGAGCGCCACAGCTCAAACGCGCTCAAGGTCGCTCAGTTCCTTGAGTCCGACGACAGGATCGAGTCTGTAAGCTACCCCGGACTTGAATCCGACTCCCAGCACGCTCTTGCAAAGAAGTACCTGCCCTGTGGCTGTAGCGGCGTTATCTCGTTCGAGGTCAAAGGCGGACGCGGCGCGGCAATGAAGTTTATGGACAGCATGAAGCTGGCGGCAATCGTAGTCCACGTAGCCGACGCCCGCACCTGCGTTCTCCACCCCGCATCCACGACTCATCGGCAGCTGACGGACAAACAGCTTGTTGAAGCGGGAATCAGCGCGGGACTTGTACGTCTGAGCGTTGGTATTGAAAACGTTGAGGACATTATCGCCGACATCAAGCAGGCTCTTGACAATATCTGAGGAGGACACATAAAAATGCCCATTAAGATTCCAAACGACCTGCCCGCAACGCGGACGCTGCACGAGGAAAACATCTTCGTCATGACCGAGACCCGCGCCATGACGCAGGATATCCGTCCTCTGAAAATTCTGGTCCTGAACCTGATGCCAAAAAAAATAGAGACCGAAACTCAGCTTGCAAGACTGCTTGGAAATACCCCTCTGCAGGTGGAGCTTGAGTTCCTCCAGACCGCCACCCACAAGGCGACCCACACCTCAGAAGAACACATGCTAGCATTCTACAAGACCTTTGACGAAGTTAAGGACAGAAAGTTCGACGGCATGGTAATAACAGGAGCACCCGTTGAGAAAATGGAGTTTGAGGAGGTGGAATATTGGGACGAACTTTGCGAGATATTTGAGTGGAGCAAGACCCACGTGACCAGCTCCTTCCATATCTGCTGGGGCGCACAGGCGGCACTTTACTACCACTTCGGTATCGGAAAGCAGCTGCTTGACCAAAAGCTTTTCGGGGTTCTTCGCCATAAGGTGGAATACAAAAATTCCATGCTTTTGCGCGGATTTGACGATATATTCTTTGCGCCACAGTCCCGCCACACCACAATTGACCGCCGCGACGTTGAGGCGCACCCCGAGATCAAAATTCTCGCCTCCTGCATCGACGACGGAGTTTTCGCCATGGCGACCCCCAACGGAAAGCAGATATTTATAACGGGTCACCCCGAATACGACCCGCTCACTTTACACAACGAGTACTTTCGCGACAAGAACGCAGGACTGCCTATCACCGTTCCGAAAAATTATTATCCCAACGACGACGATACCCAGCCCCCCATGGTGACCTGGCGCTCACACGCAAATCTGCTCTATTCCAACTGGTTAAACTACTTCGTATATCAGACGACACCCTTTGATATTACGCAGATCAAATAAGTAAAGAGCGACGGCTTTGCCGTCGCTCTTTACTTATTTTGCTTCCTTTATCATCTGTCGGAGAAGCTCGTCTGTCTCATGGAAATATGAATTGGCGTCATAATCCACATATGCCACATTCACGTCTTGATCGATACTCTTTACAAGGTCGATAAGCTCCTTGCCGTCTCCGCCCATGGGCTGATTCCATACTATGTTTTTTACTCCGTTTTTTGCAAACGCCAGCATTTCCGCTGCCCAAAGTCGGCTCTCGTCCGCTTTTGCCCCGTGACCCACGTGACGTTGAGCCAGATCCAACGTATCCTCAAAGGGGGTCATGGGAACAAAATCGGAATTTTCTTTTACGATGCGGATAATATCGTTCTTTTTCCTTGACAGAAACCCATACAGGAATCCATACGCCAAACGACGCCAAAAAGACTTGCTTTCGGTCTTGCTGTTGTAGACCGTATAAAGAATAGAATCCGAAAGTCCCGATACAATAACCTCCGCGCCCTCGAACATAAGAAAGTCCTCCAGGCAGTTGTTGCCAAGGGGCGAATATTTAACGTAAAGTTCGCCAACGATACCAACCTTTGCGGCAGGTCGTCTATCAAGTTCAAGTGCCGCAAAGTCCTTCACTATCTGTCTGTAATTTTCTTTTACCCGTCGGTATTCTATAGATCCCTCAGCCCCAAGCTCCCGTCCGAGCTTTCTCTGCCACTTGCCCATCAGCTGATCGGACGCGCCTGCCTGCGCCTCGTAAGGCTTACACTGGTTTGACAGGCACATGAGAAGATCACCGTAAAGTATGCCGTAAATTATGCCGTGAAGCTTTTTTGAATCAAGAACGAGTCCGGGGTGCTTCTCAATACCCGCTGAGCTGAGGGAAATTACGGGAACGTGGTCAAATCCCGCACTCTCAAGCGCCGAGCGGAGAATCCGCAAGTAATGTGCCTCGTCCATTCCGCCCGTACAAAAGAAGAGCAACGCCACACGGTGGGAATCGTACCTTCCGCTTTTCAGGGCAGACAGAAACTGACCTATGACCAAAACTGCCGAATAACAGGCGTCCTCACCCGCGTATTTCAGCCCCGTCTCGACCACCTCGCGCCCATTGTCCGAAAGCATCTCAACGTTATAGCCATAGGTGCTCAGAATACCGCCAACCATAGAAAAATGTATGGGAAGCATAGTAGGAATGAGTATCTTGTGGCTCTTTATCATTTTTTCGGTAAAGGAAATGTATTTCGTCTCCATTTTACGATCTCCGTATCCCCGCGAAATGCAGATTTTCTTACCTTACAATTGTACCACGAAATTTAATTTTTTACAAGTAGCAAAAGGTCAAAAAATTCCTCGAATTTCCTTAACTTTTCATCTCTTCGGTTTCCCTTTAAAGATCAGAGCCGCAAGATAGCCGAAGCACAAAGCCGCGGCGGTTCCTCCTGCGGCTGCGGTGAGACTTCCTGTCAGCGCTCCCAAAAGCCCTCTTTCGTCCACCGCTTCCCGGACCCCCTTCGACACAAGATATCCAAATCCCGTCAGGGGAGTAGCGGCTCCCGCGCCTGCAAGGTCGAGAAGCGGTTTATAAAGCCCCACCGCACCCAGAACCACTCCCGCCACAACGTAAACAACCAAAATACGCGCGGGTGTAAGATTTGTCTTGTCTATTAAAACCTGTGCGATAATACAGAGTATTCCGCCCACAAAAAACGCCCAGATATAATCGGATATTCCTCCCATTTCGTCAGTTCCTTTCGCTTTCTATTCGCAGAAGATGGGCGATTCCCGGGATCGCCAGCCCCTGCTTTACACTGTCGGGGTTCATAAGCGCGCCCGTTCCCATGATCAGCATATTTTTTATTTCTCCCGACTCGATCCTCGGCAATAAATGGGACGCCAGCACCACCGCACAGCACCCGCAGCCCGAGCCGCCCGCATGCATATCCTGACGCTCGCGGTCGTATATCATCATTCCGCAGTCGGTTAGGTTTTCGTCGGCTTCATATCCCTCGATCGACAGCAGGTCGCGTAAGATAGAATTGCCCTCAAAGCCAAGGTCACCCGTGACGATAAGGTCAAAATCCCGCGGGCGTGTACCGCTTGCCCTAAAATATCTCACCAACGTGTCAAGTGCCGCGGGTGCCATTGCCGCGCCCATGTTTGTCATATCCGTGATGCCCTTATCCACCGAGATTCCGGGAAGCGCCTCGGTAATCTTCGCCTTTCCGCTTCCCTGCACAGCTCTCCGCGTAAGAAACGAGCCCGAGCCCGTCACCGTCCATTGAGCTGTTGGTGCTCTCTGCGCGCCGTATTCAAGCGGTGTTCTGAACTGCCTTTCTGCCGAGCAATTGTGGGACGAGGTTACCGACGCGCAATGCTCAAATACTCCCGTGGTAGTCATGATAGAGGAGAGCATCAGCCCCTCTATTGCCGTTGAGCAAGCGCCGTAAAGTCCGAAATACGGAATATCGTAATCCAGCAAGCCGTAAGCCGAACCCGTGCATTGATTTATGAGGTCACCCGCAAAGAGCGCGCCTATATCTTCTTCGCGCAGACCCGATTTTTGCATAGCGACACCCAGGCACTGTCTTTGCATCTCCGACTCCGCCTTCTCCCACGTGTCCTGCCCGAATCGATCGTCCTCGCAGTGCAAGTCAAAAAGCTCGCCCAAGGGACCGTCCTTTTCCTGCTTTCCGACGGCAGATGCCGCGCATAAGATCTCGGAATTGAGTTTTATAATAGAATTTCCCATGAAATATCACCTTTTCCCGTCTGTTTTGGTATTATTTTACCCTTTGCTATATTTTTTATACAAAATCGGACAAATATGCCCGACCCTATTGAAAAATCAAGGATTTTGGGGTAGAATGGAAAAGACAAATATTTCGGAGGCTCAACATGAACGTAAGAGAAGAATCCCTCAAAAAGCATTACGAATGGAAAGGCAAAATCGAGGTCATCGCCCGCTGTCCTGCGGAGACGCGAGAGGACCTGTCCTTAGCATACACCCCCGGTGTTGCCGAGGCGTGCCTTGAAATAAACAAAGATATAGACAAATCCTACGAGCTGACCCGCCGTTCAAATCTCGTGGCGGTCGTAACCGACGGCACCGCCGTTTTGGGTCTTGGCGACATCGGACCCGAGGCGGCAATGCCCGTAATGGAGGGTAAATGCGCACTTTTCAAGAGATTTGCGGACGTTGACGCATTCCCAATTTGCATTCGATCAAAGGACGTGGACGAGATAGTGCGCACCGTAAGCCTTATCGCGGGCAGCTTCGGCGGAATCAATTTGGAGGACATCAGCGCGCCCCGTTGCTTTGAGATCGAAAAACGACTCAAGGAAATTTGCGACATTCCCGTTTTCCACGACGACCAGCACGGCACGGCGATCGTTGTAGCCTCCGCACTCATCAACGCGCTGAAGGTTGTAAATAAGAAAATTGACCAAGTCAAAGTTGTCATAAACGGCGCAGGATCGGCAGGTATCGCTATCGGAAGACATCTGATGAACATGGGTGTTCGTCATCTTACAATGGTAGACCGCTTCGGAATCATTTGCGAGGGCACGGACGGACTTTCCGATGCTCACGCCGATATTTCAAAAATAACCAACCGCGAAAAAATTCAAGGTACTCTTGCGGACGCCATGCGCGGCTCCGACGTGTTCATCGGCGTTTCCGCGCCGGGTGTGGTCTCTCCCGAAATGATAAAGAGCATGGCGGTCGATCCCATTGTCTTCCCCATGGCAAACCCAACACCCGAAATAATGCCCGACCGGGCAAAGGCAGCAGGTGCGCGTGTAGTCGGCACGGGACGCTCGGATTTTCCCAACCAGATAAACAACGTCCTCGCTTTCCCCGGAATCTTCCGCGGTGCCCTTGACTGCCGAGCATCATGCATAAACGAGGAAATGAAGGTCGCCGCTTCACTGGCACTTGCCACCCTTATCCCCGATAACGAATTGAACGAGGAAAACGTAATAATCACCGCCCTTGACCGCAGGGTAGCTCCCGTGGTGGCAAAAGCGGTGACCGACGCGGCACGCAAAACAGGTGTGGCGAGAAAATAAAGGAATCACAAAATGAATGAAAACACACGCCGGCTTCTGATCGAGCACTATCTGGCGTACCCGAAATTGCAGGTGCAGGATCTTTTCAAATTCCTGTTTCAAAGTGCCTTTGGCTGCGAGCATATGGTGTCCGACGAGGAAAAGGCTCTGGGCTATATCAAAAGTGAATATTTCGCTCTGTCCGAGACGTCAGTCCCCAAAATCGATAAGCTGGACGGAGATTACAGCCGAGTTTACCTGTCGTGGCTTGACGACGGCTTGCACCCCCAAACTCTTTCAAGACTTTTTTGCCTTTCCGCAAAAAAGGAAGCTGACGGCATGGTTGCCCTTGACCAAAAGCTTGAGGTCGCAAAAAAGCTCGTGTCAGACGGAGTTATCCCACTCCGGCTCGGTGAACTTGAGGACGAGCTGAACCAATGGAAATCCGCAGGCTTTCCCGCCGTGCACCATTCCGAAACTTTTCGCACGGAGTACCGTCCCGCGTACAGAGTTATTGCCAACAAATATGCATCGCTTCTGCCTTTGCTCACTAAGATAGACACCCTGTCAGAAAAAGACAGTACGGTAATAGCAATTGAGGGAGGAAGTGCCTCGGGAAAGACTACGCTTGCAAGTATTCTGACCGACGTGTACGACTGTGCTACGATCCACGCCGACGATTTTTTCCTGCGCCCCGAGCAACGCACGGAACATAGACTTTCCGAAGTTGGCGGAAATCTTGACAGAGAGCGTTTTTCGGAAGAAGTCGTACAGTCACTTATGAAAAAGGAGACCGTCATTTACCGTCCTTTTGACTGCTCAACGCAGACTTTGGGCGCACCTGTAACCGTCCCGAAGAAAAAGCTCACGGTGGTAGAGGGCGTCTACTCAACTCACCCCGAATTCGGAAAATATTACGACCTCGCTCTGTTTTTGGATATTTCCTCCGACGAGCAACGGGAGCGGATCACGGTCCGAAACTCTCCCGGTTTTGCAGAGCGATTTTTTTATGAATGGATCCCCATGGAAAACAAATATTTTGAAAAAACGGGCATAAAAGACCGATGCGATCTTATACTGCACGTATAAAGAAACGGTATAACACCGAGGTGTTATACCGTTTCTTTTTTATCTGATTCCGTATTTTTCAATAACGTAGTCCATATCCTTGTCGCCTCTGCCCGACAGGTTGATGAGCACAGAGCCGCGGCCCATACGCTGAGCCAGCTTGATGCCGTATGCTACCGCGTGAGCACTTTCAAGCGCGGGAATGATACCCTCCATGCGCGAAAGCTTGTAGAAGGCGTCGATCGTTTCCTCGTCGTCAATAACGTCGTACTGAACTCTGCCAAGGTCGCGCAGGAACGCGTGCTCGGGACCCGAGGAAGGATAATCAAGACCCGAGGAGACCGAGTAAACGGGAGCAGGCTCGCCGTTTTCGTCCTTGAGCATGATAGAGTTAAATCCGTGCATGATGCCCTCTTCGCCGTACTTTAAACTTGCCGCGTGGTCGCCAAGCTTGGGACCGCGGCCAAGAGGCTCAATACCGTAGATGTCAACGGGGTCATTTAAGAATCCCGAGAAGAAGCCCGCCGCGTTGGAGCCGCCGCCAACGCACGCAACGATAGCGTCGGGAAGTTCACCCGTCATGCCCATAAACTGCTCTCTTGCCTCCTCGCCTACCACGTGCTGGAAGTCACGCACCATTAAGGGAAAGGGATGAGGTCCGAGAACGCTTCCGATGCAGTAGATGCAGTCCTTGTATTCCTTGGTATAAGCCGCGAACGCCGCGTCAACAGCCTCCTTTAGGGTTTGGAGCCCCTCGGTGACCTCGATGACGTTCGCACCGAGTATCTTCATTCTGGCTACGTTGGGTGCCTGCTTTTTGATGTCGACCGCGCCCATGTAAATATCACATTCAAGGCCGAAATATGCGGCGGCAGTTGCAAGTGCAACACCGTGCTGACCTGCGCCTGTCTCGGCGATGACCTTCTTCTTGCCCATGTACTTGGCAAGAAGCGCCTCGCCCATGCAGTGGTTGAGCTTGTGTGCACCCGTATGGTTCAGATCCTCTCGCTTAACGTAAAGCTGGACGTTTCCGATGCTGGTTGAAAGTCTTTCAAGATAGGAGATCGGAGTGGGTCTGCCCTGGAACTCTCGGCGGATCCTTCTCAGCTCACCTACAAACTTGCTGGACTTTGCGATAGTGAAATACGCCTCTGTAATTTCCTCCATGGCTTTTTTAAGCTCGTCGGAGATGTAGGCCCCGCCGTATCTGCCAAAATAACCGTCGCGCGTGGGATACTGCTTCAAATATGTTTCAAAATCAATTCCTTTAAATACCATTTCATGTTCCTCCGTTTATATGTAAGAAAATTTATCCGATTAAATTCAGTGGCAAGACCGCCATCGTCTGTCGAGCTTCATTTTTCCTCCAAAAAACAAAAAATCCGAGTATCTTTCGATACTCGGGACGAGACTAAAAGCCTCGCGGTGCCACCCGACTTGAATGAAAACATTCCACTCTGCGCATACCTGTGATATGCCGCCCCTGTAACGGGAGTACGCCCGTCGAAGCCTACTGACAAAACGCGTTCGGTTCGCCCTTGGAAGCCCATTCCCCGTATCCCCGACTGTCGCGATCGCACCGCCCGCAACTCTCTTTAAATCGGTTTTGATAGAGTACTCTTCTTCCTCATCGGTTTAGGGTATTATACCGCCGATTTTTTCTTTTGTCAAGAGCTTTGACCGAAAAAACGAAAATTTCAGCACTTTCTCGTAGCAAAGCGCGAATATTTTTGCAAGTTTTCAAACAAAATAAGAAAAAAGACTTGACAAAAGGATAATTTTGTGATAAAATTTCGGGGTCGGCACGGAGAGATGGCTGAGTTGGTCTAAGGCGCACGACTGGAAATCGTGTTTGGGCTAATACCCCAACAAGAGTTCGAATCTCTTTCTCTCCGCCATAAACAAAAGGACACCAATAGGTGTCCTTTTGTTTATTTCGGGACTTCACGTTCCAACTCTCACAAGGTGCTTTGCACCTTGGAAAGGCGATGCTTGGAAGGCTTTGGTCTTATCTGCATAATCGGCATCGCTTGAGTTCGAATCTCGATAAACCAAATGTCTGCCCGTCGGCAGCCATTTGATTTATTTGAAAACTTTTCGTTCGATCTCAAACCACCATCAAAAAAGCACTGCTCCGCAGTGCTTTTTAATGTTCGCTCAAACAAAATCAGTCTATGGACTCGATCACAAGAACCGCGCCCTTTTTGACGGTCACCAGCGCCAAGTTGCCTTCTATCTCGTTGCTCACCGCATATTGCACCTTACGCTCAAGGCGTTGATTTTTCATTTTATACTTGCACCCCTCCACCGAAACGCCTTTACACACGGGGTCAAGTGCGATAACTGACAGATATTTGCACGCGCTCCGACCGATGAGCACGTTGTCGTTTTTTATGTATCTGATGCGGTTTTTGCCGTTACTTATATTGGCATGAACACCGCCCTCGTAAAGTCCCTCAAGGATTCCCACGTTTGAAAGAACGTGATCTATTCTCGTTCCTATGCCACCAATAACGTATATTTCGGTGCACCCCCGTTCAAGGGCTACCTGAACCGCCGCCTGTGTGTCGGTGCAGTCCTTTTCCGAGGGCAGGTCGATGCGCTCGATACCGTCGGGAATGCTCACAGCTCCAAGGGAATCAAAATCCCCGATAACCAAGTCTATCTTCACGCCCAACGCTCGCGCGGTCTTGTAACCGCTATCAGCCGCAATGCAAAAATCCTCTTTTTCGGGCTTGTCGGTGATGTTTTCGGTGTACACCTCACCGCCCGTGTATATAAATCCGCGCTTTCTTTCTGCGCCCATGGTGTTAATGATCTTACGCGCCATTTTGTTGCCCCGTTTCGTTTTTGTTATCCAGATTATAGCATGAACACGCCGTGATGTCAAGAAAAAGGAGGCCGAAGCCTCCTTTTTTATTTAACAAGCTCTATTCGTATCTGTCGAACCTCGCCTCGGGGGTCTCCCAGATATTTTGCCTCCCACGCGTCCCATTCGGACTGCGGTGCTGTATCTTCAGGAATATTTTCCCACATGATCGCCACACTGCAAGAGACGCGATAGGTCTCAAAATCCGCTGTCAGAGTAACCGTGCCGTCTATAATCGAATACTCAGCGCTTCCCCATGAAACATCGGTCGACTCAACGTAATCTCTAACTGCAAGACCGTGAACTTTTCTACCATAACCCTCGGTCAGAATGATCTCCGCAGGCTTCATGTCAGCTTTCAGAGGTTCGTTCATGTCGTGTCCGTGGAAAACGAGATTCACGCCCGACAGGTTCGCCACAGAATAGACAGGCTGACTCGGTCCGTGCTCTGAATATTCAAGGGTCAGCTTGCCGTAAAGCTTTTCTGTCTCGGAAACGGTCATTTGAAGGAGACCCGCAAGAACGACCGGATCGGAGCCGTCGGGCAGACCGTAAGCCTGCTCCTCGATATAGGTCTTCCACTCGCCCGACATTATTACGACCTCATCGGGCTGAGGCGCGCCGCCGGAGTAGAAATAGTATGCCAGCAACACCTTCTCACCCTGCAATTCTGCGGAAACGAACATGAAATATTCTCCGCTTCCACCACCGCCCGAAGCGTAGATTATCTCGCCGTTCTCATATCCGTTCGGCAAGCTCAGAACGCTTTCATAATAGGTGTAGGGGATGCCCTTATAAACGACGTAAAAGGTAAGATCCTTGCCGCCCGGCACGTAAATTGCGGGCGAACCGCCAACGAGAGTAAACTTTATCTTCGCACTGTCCTCCGGGAACGGAAGTCCGCCCACGTCAGCACTCAAGGAAGGCGGCACCGTTACGTGAACGTAGCCGTCAAGCATCCAATCCTCGTCGTCCTCCAATTGAGCGATTTCAAATGAATTGCGAATATTCCAGCGGAATCTTCCAAATTCGTTCACTCCCTCAATGGTGTCATTGCCGATCCATTTAAGTGTACCGACTTTATACCGTCCCCAGTATCTGCCCATATATTCATTGTAATCATAATTCGGTTCCATAAGAGGATCACCGTTCAGGGACTGAATATATAGGAATGTCTGGCTGCCGTCATAGTATTCCACAGCCACACGGGTACCATCCGGTGAGAAAGTCAGTATATATGGTGTTACACTGATCAGTGGCATGAAAGCGCGGATGATTGTCCCATCCTCATGGATGAAGGTAATGCCGTTGTACACGCCGTCCCCACGCTCAAACACCGCAGTCCAGCCAAAGCCCTTGAACGTGTGGTCGGGGTCAACGTCTTCAATATTCTGTATAAAATATACTCTGGAAATTCGGAAGACGGCGTCGTCCCAATAAAGCTCGTAGTAAAGAGCGTAGCCGTAAGCCTCAAATGCGATAGTGTAATCCCCTGCGTCAAGGAATATCTGCAGATCGTCTATTGCCGTCCTTCCCCAACCCTGATCGGCAAAGGTCAGATCGGAAACGGAAAATTCTGCGGGAATATCCATATCCTGAGGTACCTCGGGCATTTCCAACACCGCACCGTATGCAAACCTACCAAGGTCGGAAGGCAAGTAGCCTTCGTCTCCGCGCATGGCGGCAAGGATATACTCTATCTGCTCTGTGAGAGCATCTCGATTGCTCCTCAAAATAGCCTGTGACGGAGTCACGAGCCCTCTCTCGATCTCCTCAGCGGGACACATCCGGCCTGCCAGCATAGAGAGATAGAAAGGAACGCCGTCAAACGCCCGCTGACCTATCTCAACCCCCTCGGGGACGTGTCCGTCAACGGCAGAGCCACAGCCCGCAAAAGCGCCGTCACCGATGTGTTTTACCGTATCGGGAAGATATATAGCCTTCAACTCGGAATCACCCGCAAAAGCGTAGAAGCCAATGTATTCAAGACTTTCGCCGAAATCTATTTCCTCCAGCTTCGTGCTCTGCACTGCGTGTGCTGCAATTATTTTCACCGTGTCGGGAATTTTGAAATATGTCTCGCCCTCGCGCTCATACCGAAGTAGAATCGAACCGTCAGAGGTCATAATCAAACCGTCTTCATATACAAAAGAGAGATTGTTTTCTACAATAATGAGGTCAACCAGATTTTCCAACCCCGCAAAAGCGTTAGCCTCAACCGTCTTGACCGACGCGCCCAGACGCACCACTTGGATCTCTTTTGCATTCTTGTTTTCAAGGAAAGCGAAATCCGCAACAGATTCTACCGTTTCTGGCAGAGTAATATCCGTCTCTGCACCCGTGTAGCGAAGCAGAACGCCGTTTTCAATATAAAAGCCGTTTTCGTCGATGATCTTGGGCTGATTTATGTGATTCACTATCAGCACCGTGGCAACAATCGCCGCAAAGCAGGCGGCAAGGGCACTCGCTCGACGCAACCAGACGTTCATTTTCCTTGGCGGCACGTAAGTAAGACATTCGTCCACGAATTTCTCGTCAACTCTGCCGACAGCGTCTAAAAAATCGATCTCTCTCATACCTCTATCCCCTCCTTCAAAAGAATCTCTTTCAGCTTTGCTCGCAAACGGTAAAGCCTCACCGTGGCGGCGTTCTCGGTCATGCCCACAAAGCCTGCCGCATCACGTATCGACTCTCCCATATAATACCTGCGCATGAAAAGCACGCGGGACTGCTTGTCCTGCTTTTGGAGGAAATCCGAGATCACCTGACCCGTGTAGTTTATCTCCTCCTCGGGAGAGGGCGCAGTCGACGTCAGATCGGTCAGCTCCTCCATTATGGCATGTCGCTTTTGCGCCGTATTATGACGGTAGCGGTTGAGTGCCAGATTCCTCGTGATCGTCGTAAAGAATGCGGGGAGCACCTGCGGGCGCTTGGGGGGCAGGCTGTTCCACATACCAAGATAGCTGTCATTGACACATTCCTCGGCATCAAGTCTGTCGCGGAGAATATTCATGGCAACGGAGCGTGCAAGGCGGTCGTATTTGTCCGCAAGCGCAGAAATCGCCTGCTCGGAACGCGCCCAGAACAGATCAATGATGTCGGTATCGTTCATCAGCATTTGTCAAACCTCCTTTTCGGTCGTTTCACTTGGTATGTAACCTTTCGGGTCTGGGATATTACAGGAATAGGGGAAGATTTATAAAATTCTACCACAAAAACGGCAGAGGTGCAATGCAAAAGCAGAATTTCAAAAGTTTTTTCGGAAATATTCAAAAGTCACTTGACAAAGATATTTTTTTGTGATATAATCCCAAGAGTTGAGAGATCAATACGCGCTTGTAGCTCAGTGGATAGAGTGCCCGGCTACGAACCGGTAGGTCGCAGGTTCGAATCCTGCCAGGCGCGCCAAATAAAAGCGGATAGGACTTGTCCTATCCGCTTTTATTTTTCACACCTCACCGATTCTGAACCTCTCAATGCGAAGCATTAAACAAGTTTGCGCTGTGATTGCTTTGATCAAAACTGAACGTTGGCGCAAACATAGGTTCAGAATCCTGCCAGAAACAAGAGAGGGCATTTGCCCTCTCTTTGTTTTTTTACGCCTCACGGATTTTGAACCTCTCAATGCGAAGCATTGAACAAGTTTGCGCTGGATTGCTTTGATCAAAACTGAACGATAGCGCAAATGTGGGTCCGGATTCCCGAAACAGATAAATTGCAAATATAAAAATTAAGAAAAATATGCTTGAAAACTCAAACAGAGCATGATATAATAACTATACGAATCTATATTTATATCCAAAACGAGGAGATAGTGCCCACAAGAAGTCTTGATTGATGATTTGTTATAGGAGGATACACCTATGTACAGTAGATTTTATTAGGACATTATATTTGGAAACGAAAAGCATAATACGTTGTTCATAAAATGAAAGGAGACTTTATGAAAAAGATAATTTCTATTATTTGTTGTTTAGCAATGTTATTGGTATTAGTTGCGAGTATAGTGTCTTGCGGTTCGGAAAAAATCGAGTACTCTTTTGAAGAGCTGACCGAAGAAATATCCGACGATCAGTATAACAGAAATGTCAATATACTGAAAATTGAATGTAACTCAAAGCACGAGGAAGAAATAAACAGCAGTATTTACGATTTTTTCAAGGAAAAGCTTGAATCCTATAAAAACGGGGTTGCTGTTGATTGGCAACACCTGTATATTGATACAACCTATACCGAAAAGGACGGATACCTCTGTATTTCGGCAATCGCAAACACCCCGAATGCCACGTATGTTGCACCGCTCTTTGCAAAATCCGTATATTTGGACCTCTCGGAAGATAACCTGTATTCCTTTGAAGAATATGCCGACCGTATTCAAGTTGATTTGGAAAAGGTAAAGGCAGAGGCAAGCGAGAAGCTGGATAATGAAATCGGCGACGCGGAGATCACGCTTGACGGTCTGTTTTATAATAATAACGACGTTATTTTTATACTGCAGTTGGATATTACAAATGAAAGCGGAACCGACACAGCATCGAGCGCTTTTTATAACTACACGCAGAAACAGATAATTCACGGCTCGTCTTCGGACTTTGAAGGCTTTGATAAAATTATCGCTTCAAATTAAAGAGCAATAATGCTGTTCATGAAGGGAAGTCGGA
>JAZRTK010000033.1:0-7389 GCA_045651985.1 Eubacteriales bacterium | reverse complement strand
TTGATCACATGATCCACATTTTCCTTTTTCATAAAATCAACGGTCTTCTGCTCGCGGAAAATAGAGGGGGTGGGCTTGACAGCGCAACGGAAAAGCAGAGGAGCGCCATTTGAAATTCCGCCTACGATACCGCCGTTTGTATTGCTCTGCACCGTGACCTGTCCATTTTCCATTCGC
Source organism: Eubacteriales bacterium (assembly GCA_045651985.1). Classification (GTDB taxonomy): domain Bacteria; phylum Bacillota; class Clostridia; order Oscillospirales; family CAG-272; genus SIG710. The sequence continues at coordinate 7,212 of JAZRTK010000033.1, read as the reverse complement.
ATGGTGTCGTTTGCTTGGCTTCCTTGCATATCGGCTACGGCAAATCCCGAGCCAAATTCAATTCCCTTGACTGCGGGAACGGAGAATACAGCGTGCGAAATAACGCCTTCGAGGGTGTCAAACCAGGGCTCGCCAAGACCGCGGGGAAGACCGACAACGGCGGTCTCAAGAATACCCCCCACGCTGTCGCCGTCCTTTGCCGCTTTAAGTATCTCCTTTTGCATTTCTTCCTCAATTTCGGAGGAAAAAACGGGGAAATTCTTCTCGGAGATGGTTTTGATATCCTTATCAAGATCCGCAAATTCGCGGTCTGAAACACCCGCGATGCTCTTTATGCGCGTTCCTAGGTAGATTCCTTTGGCTTCAAGCGCGGGAATAAGTATTCCTGCCGCCGCAACAAGAGCGGCGGTGATTCGTCCGCTGAAATGACCGCCTCCGCGGTAGTCCTCAAAACCGTGGTACTTTTCGTACGCCGTGTAATCCGCGTGAGAGGGACGCGCCAAAGCGCGGGTGGCGGAATAATCCTTGCTCTGCGTATTTTCGTTGGGTATAAGGATACAGACGGGCGTGCCCGTGGTAAATCCCTCAAAAACTCCGCTTTCAATTACGAATTTGTCCTGCTCACAGCGGGACGTGGATATCTTGCCTGCAGGACGGCGAAGGGAGAGAAGTGCGGCAATTTTTTCTTCGTCTACGGGAATACCCGGCGCAAGACCGTCAATGACGGCTCCAATGGCATTTCCGTGGCTTTCACCGAATATAGTTAAAGAAATGCTGTTTCCAAACGTGTTCTTCATTTTACAAAGTTTCCTTTACCAGATTTGAAAAATCCTCGAATTTAAGTTTTTTGATTTCAAATTCTCCCGCTCGGGGCACGAAGACCGCGTGTATAAAACTGCCGTCCACCTTTTTGTCGTGGCTCATGGCTTCAATGAGCTTTTCGGCGGGGACGGGGGACGCGGAGGGAAGCCCGTATTTTGTAAGAACAGCGGAGACCTGCTCTCTTATTTGGGGAGCAAGCATGGGGATCATGCCGATTGCCACGCATTCGCCGTGGCAGAGATCGGAAAGACCGCAAATGCTCTCGACGGCGTGTCCTACCGTGTGGCCGAAATTGAGTATTCGGCGCAATCCCGATTCACGCTCGTCCTGCTCAACTACGTTCTTTTTTATAAGGAGTGAACGGTAAATTACGTTATCAATATCCGCAAATGCGTCGCCGTCGCGGATCGCTTCGTACAGCTCTCGGTCGGAGGTCAGCGCCATTTTGATCGATTCCGCAAGACCGTTTGAAAGCTGTCTTTTTTCAAGGGTGTCAAGCACGTCAGGGTCGATTAGAACGCCTTTTGGCTGCTTGAAAGCACCTATTATGTTCTTATATCCTTCAAAATCCACGGCAGTCTTTCCTCCGATAGAGGAATCGACCTGCGATAGCAGGGTGGTGGGAATATTGTAAAAGTCTATCCCGCGCATAAACATGGACGCGGCAAATCCCGAAATGTCGCCAACCACGCCGCCGCCCACTGCTACCACGCAGTCAGTGCGAGTGTAGCCGTTTTCGGTGAGTGCGAAAAGCAGGGTACGCAGCGTGTCAAAGCTCTTGCTCTTTTCTCCTTGCTCAAAGGTTATGATATCCGCCCTTTTGGCGCATTTTGCTACCGTCTCGGCGTACTTTTTGGGCACTCCGCTGTCGGTTACGATAAGTGCGTGGCGGTCAAGATCAAAAATTTCACCCGCGCGCGATAAAGCTCCGCGTTCAAGGGTTATATTGTAGCTGTTTTCTCCTAAATTTACGGGAATTATCATATTTTATCCTTTCAGCAAAAGCTCGCGGTCGTAGCTTCCAAGCACCTTTACGCTGCTGCATATCTGATCGAGATTTTTTAGCAGCTTGCGTCCCTTTTCGGTGTGGGCGTTGCCCTCGATCTCGGCGGTGAAGTAGTATTCCCAGATAAGCTCCTTGGTGGGACGGCTCTTTAATGCTCTCATGTTGAAGCCCGCGTCGCCTATGGCGTTTATCGCCTTTGCGAGACAGCCCGCTTCGTTCTTTACCGTAAAAAACAGGAAGAAGTGTCGGTCGGCGTTATTTTCCGCCTTTGCTGCCTTTGAAAATACCGCAAAGCGAGTGGTGTTCACAGAGCTTTCGTTTATGTTGCGCTCCAGGATCTGAAGCCCGTAGAGACGTGCGGTTTCAACGGAGGCTATTGCCGCCACCGTGGGGTCTGCGTTGATTGCCACCTGTTTTGCCGCTACTGCCGTGTTCGTCGCGCCCTCGGGCGTGAAATTGTGGTCTCTTATGTACTGAGCGCACTGGTCGAGTGCCTGCTGGTGGCTGACCACCTTCGTTATCTGAGAAATTCTGCTGCCGGGTACACCCAAAAGATTCTGGACCACCTGCAGGTCGTATATGCCCGTCAAGTGAAGCGAGCCGAAGAACGCAAGGTCCATGACCTGGGTGACGTCGCCCGCGTGACTGTTTTCAATAGGCAGGACGGCGCAGTCGCACTCGCCGTTTTCCACCGACTCATAAGCGGACTTAAAATCCGGGTGAGATACCGCCGTGCCGTCCGGAAAAATTCTCATGGCGGCAATGTTTGCAAAAGCACCGGGAACTCCACTGTAAGCCACTCTCATGCCCTCAAGCAATCTGTGCTGGAAGGAACGGGATATCTCCATGTTGGACGTGATGAAGTTTACGTAGTAGGGACGGATCTCGTCGTCCTCAACTAAGGCACTGTTTCGCTCAATAACCGCTGCCTCGCGTGAAGCGTCAAGGACGGGAAGCCCTCTTTCCTGCTTGTATTTTGCAACAGTCTTTACTGCTTCCATGCGGCGGCAGAAAAGCTTTGCCATTTCGCGGTCCACCTCGTTGATTATTTCTCTTGCGCGGTCAAGTTCTGACATTTCGGACCTCCAATTTGTAAAAATAAAAAAACCGTTACCACAATGCATTTTTGCATATGACAACGGGTTATCTGTATAATTTGGCGACGGCGTGCGGAATTATCTTCCGACCGAATTCGCAGAAATGAACAGATAACCCCATGAATAATAAAATCGATAAGATGTATTCATCATGGCTCGGTCCTCCTGCGTGAATTTTGATGTTTAATTATACACACAAACCCATCTTTTTGTCAACCCTTTTTCAGTATAATATAGTATTATTGTTATTATTTGACAAAAAAGGATTGAAAGTCACGTCTTGTTTAGTAAATCTGACGGTGTACAAGTGGAATATTTATGAAGGGAGATGCCTGATTTGAGAACAAAAATAAGTTTTTTTTTGGTTTTTGCCTTGGTATTGACTCTTTCGTCCTGCCAAAAGACACACACAGACCTGCGCGGGACGGTGATCGCTATGGTCGATGCGTCGGAAGAAAAGACGGCGGGAAGCGTTTATACTACCGAGAGCTCGCAAGGCTCGCCCGACTACCTTTCAAGTGAGCTTTTGTGTGAGCTTTTCGGGGACTTTGATTTTTTTGGTGTGCGCGGAGCTATGTACCTTTGCGGCGGAGTGTCCCTTTTTGAAATTTCGGTCTTTGACTGCCCCGATCCCGACACCGCCGAGGCGGTGGGCGGACTTTGCGCGGTCCGATTCGATCAGGCTCTCAAAACAGCCAAAAAATTAGGACTTTCCGAGGTGGATTTTTCTGTAAAAATTTACGGAAATCGGGTGCTCGCGGCACTTTGTGGCGGAAGCGATGAGTCAATCTCCGCGGGATTGGAAAAAATTAAAGGAGGAAAAGTACTTTTCGGCGCGAAAAAAGGTTGAAAAAAGCTGTGATTTTGTGTATAATAGAAATGTTAGAAGAAAACGAAGCGCGCTTATGTGAAAACGGAGAAAATACATATATGATAAAGAAACTTTTTTGTATGTTGCTTTGCCTGTCGGTTACGTTCTGCCTTTTTGCCTGCGATGTACGGGACGGTAAGATCTTAAGCGACGAGGATATCAGGACGGCCCTGTCCGGCAAGGACGGTAAGACCACCGTTTTGCTCGATGCGGGTCACGGATTCGGCGACCCGGGCTGCACCTCGGAATACTTGAACGGGCAAAACGAGCGCGACATTACGCTCAGCTATATTTACCAACTTAAAGAAAAGCTTGAAGCAAAAGGCTTTGAGGTGCTTCTGACCCACGACGGCACTGTTTATATGAGCGAGACAGAACTTACAGAAAAAGCCGATCTGTATGACGTTGAATACAACAAGGAAAATATCAAGGATAACGGCGTTTTTGATGCCTACGAACGCGCCGTTTACGTAAACGTTTTGATAAACGAGAGGGAAGTGGACTATTTCCTTTCCGTTCACGTGAACGCAAGCGCGACGTCGAGCACGGCAGAGGGCTTTGAGATAGATTACTGCGCCGAAAACGGCTCGTCCAGACACTCCGAGTTTGTTTTTCGCTCGATTTGCGAGTCACTTGAGGAGGGCTTCCCCGACACCCCCCGCAAGGAATTTGCAGACAGCTGGGCGGACGCTTTTATCGTGACCAAGTACACGAATATCCCGTCGGCACTCCTGGAGCTGGGATTTGCCACAACGCCATCGGATGCGGAGAAGATCCTTGATACTTCGTGGCAGTCGGAGCTTTGCGACGCGGTGGCAAACGGAATATCCAAGGCATTCGGGAAATAAGGGGAGGTCAAGGTGAGCGAGGAGTTTTATACGACGCTTGAGCATGAGGGCGTTGCAAAATTTGAAGAAAAGCGCTCGGTGTTCATATCTCATGCCAAGCCCGTGAAAGACGAGGCTGAGGCGCTTGAATTTATCAAAAAAATAAAAAGTCAATACAGGGACGCCACCCACAACGTCTATGCATACCTGCTTGACGGCGGCATGACCCAGCGCTACAGCGACGACGGCGAGCCTCAAGGCACGTCCGGAATGCCGACGTTGGACGCTATCAGAAAATCGGGCTGCTGTGACGCGGTGGTTGTGGTCACCCGCTATTTCGGCGGCATTCAGCTGGGCGCAGGCGGGCTTGTCCGCGCCTACTCCCACGCGGCGGTGTTGGCGCTTGAGGCGGCGCATATCGTCACCTACGAAAAGTATGCACAGATGCGCCTGATGATATCATATTCGGATTACAGCCGATATTTGTCCGAGCTTGAAAAAGCCTCGGTCATCGTGGACAACACCATATTTGAGGAAAACGTAATTATAGAGTTTGCCGTAAAGAAAAAGGTCTTGCCGGCCCTTGAAGCAAGGCTCACTGAAATGAGCGGCGGAAAGCTGAAAATGCTGCAAAGCGGGGAAAGATTCGATTTCAGATAAAAATTGCTTTTTAAAAGAGTATTTAAAGTTTTTTTGCGTATCTTATATATGTTAAAACAAGAAAAAACAAAAACGGAGGTCGGAAATGTCGGAAAATTATATCAGAGAGCTGTTCCTTGAAAGAGAAAAAAGCGCGCTGTCGCCATACGCATTCCTGACCTCGAACACACGAGGCAGAGACTACCCATATACGCCGTGCCCCGTTCGCACCGAGTTTCAGCGCGACCGAGACAGAGTAATACACTCTACGTCCTTTCGCCGTCTGATGCACAAAACACAGGTGTTCCTTATGCCCGTGGACGACCATTACAGAACGCGTCTGACCCATACGCTTGAGGTCACTCAGATAGCCCGCATCATTGCTCGAGGTCTGCGCTTAAACGAGGACCTGACAGAGGCTATTGCGCTGGGTCACGATCTGGGACACACGCCCTTCGGTCACGCAGGCGAGGACGCTATGCGCATCTGCTACGATTCCGAATTTGCTCACTATAAGCAGAGCCTGCGCGTGGTGGAAAAGCTGGAGAGAGACGGAAAGGGACTTAATCTCACATGGGAAGTCCGAGACGGTATCGTAAACCACACGGGCAAGCATATGGCATCCACCTTGGAGGGCGTCATCGTCAAATTTGCCGACCGTATCGCCTACATAAACCACGATATTGATGATGCTGTGCGTGCACAAATTCTCCGTCAGGAGGATATTCCCGCGGATTTGCGGGCAGTACTCGGCGAACGCCACAGCGAGAGGATAAACCGCATGGTTCTTTCGATCATAAGCGCCAGCGCGGACAAGCCCGAGATCAAGATGACCGACGAAATCCAGCAGGCCACCGACGCTTTGCGTAAATTTATGTTTGAAAACGTATACGAGGACAAGGTTGCCAAGCGCGAGGACGCAAAGTCAAAGGCTCTGCTAATCAGTCTTTACGAATATTTCTGTAAAAATCCCGAAAAAATGCCCCGCGAGTATTTTGTGAACGTGGAAAACGAGGGCGTCGAGCGCTGCGTTTGCGACTACGTTTCGGGTATGACCGACAGATACGCCATCGAGCTTTATAACGAGCTTTTCGTTCCTCAGGTCTGGGGAGGCAAGAGATGATCCCCAGAGAAATAATTGACGAGATCCTTTACAGAAGCGAGATCACCGACGTGATAGGATCTTACGTCTCCTTGAAAAGGGCAGGCTCCAACATGAGCGGACTTTGTCCCTTTCACTCGGAAAAATCACCGTCCTTTACGGTGTTTCCTGCAACCAAAAGCTTCTACTGCTTTGGTTGCGGCGCGGGCGGAGACGTTATAACCTTTATCAAAAAAGCGGAAAACCTTGATTATCCTTCCGCCGTTGAATTTTTGGCGGCGCGGGCGGGAATTACTATCCCCGAGGACAAAAAATACGTAAGAGACGGTGAGGTTTCTCGCCGCCGCGTGTTCGATATGAACCTTGAGGCGGCGAAGTTTTTTCGTCAATGCTTATTTGACGAGAAGATCGGCGCGCCAGGCAGAGAATATCTGGCAAAAAGAAAATTGAGCGGTGCGACCATAAAGCATTTCGGACTTGGATTTGCGCCCGACAGCTTTAATATGCTCACCGACTATCTGCACTCAAAGGGGTTTTCGGATCACGAGCTGACCGCCGCGTTCCTTTGCGGTAAAAGCCAAAAAACGGGCAGATGCTACGACTATTTCCGCGGCAAGGTGATATTTCCCGTAATTGACGTTGCGGGAAATATAATAGCCTTTGGCGGACGTGTCCTTGACAACTCGAAACCTAAGTATATAAACTCCTCGGACACCCCCGGATTTAAGAAAAGCCGCAATCTTTTTGCTCTGAATTTTGCCAAAAATTGTTGCAGCGAGGAAATGATCCTGTGCGAGGGCTACATGGACGTTATCGCGCTTCACGCGGCGGGCTTTGAGAACGCCGTG
>JAZRTK010000032.1:0-44931 GCA_045651985.1 Eubacteriales bacterium | reverse complement strand
ACCCTCGGCGGTACGGGCGGCGGATTTGCCGACAACGAGGAGGAGCTGAAGGAACTTTTAAAGAACGGACTCAAGCTGTCTCCCGTTCACCAGGTGCTGGTTGAAAAGAGCATCAAGGGATATAAGGAAATAGAGTTTGAGGTAATGCGCGACGGCAACGACACCGCTATCGCTATCTGCGACATGGAGAACATCGACCCCCTCGGCGTTCACACGGGCGATTCTGTGGTCGTCTGCCCCTGTCAGACAATTTCACGCGAGGATTATACGATGCTTCGCGACAGCGCATTGAAGATCATTCGTTCTCTTGAGATCGCAGGCGGATGTAACGTGCAGTTTGCCCTTGACCCCAATTCCTCCAATTACTACGTGATCGAGGTTAACCCCAGAGTTTCCCGTTCCAGCGCACTTGCAAGTAAGGCGAGCGGCTTCCCCATTGCAAGAGTCACCGCAAAGATCGCCGTTGGTATGACCTTGGACGAGATCATGTCTGCAGGTGACCCTGCAACCTTTGCGCCTACACTTAACTATATCGTTACCAAGATGCCCCGTTTCCCCTTCGATAAGTTTGCTGACGCAAACAACCACCTGTCCACTCAGATGAAGGCGACGGGCGAGGTAATGAGCATTGGTAAGAACCTTGAAGAAAGCCTTCTCAAGGCGGTGCGCTCTCTTGAAATCGGCGTTTACCACCTGCACATGAAAAAGTTTGACGCCATGCCCACCGATGAGATGCTTGACTACATCGCCGACGCTACAGACGACCGCTTCTTCGCTATCGCTGAGCTTTTACGACGCGGAGTTACAAATAAGCAGATTTTTGACAAGACTCAGATTACCGATTTCTTCATTGAAACCCTTCGCAATATCGTAAATATCGAAAACGAGGTAAAGGCCGCGCCCTTTAACCGCGAGGTTATGCTCAAGGCAAAGAAATACGGCTTCTGCGACAGAGCAATCGCCGACCTTTGGGGCTCGGACGAGCTGACTGTATATAATTACCGCCTTGGCGAGGGTGTTCGTCCCGCATACAAGATGATCGACACCTGCGCCGATCAGTTCGAGTTCTACGTTCCCTACCTCTACTCCGCGTACGAGGGAGAGAACGAGACCGTTCGCTCCGATAAAAAGAAGATCATAGTGCTGGGCTCCGGTCCTATCAGAATCGGACAGGGCGTTGAGTTCGACTATTCAAGCGTTCACGCTATCATGACCATTCGCGACAACGGCTACGAGGCTATTATCATCAACAACAACCCCGAGACCGTTTCCACCGACTATACCTGCTCGGACAAGCTTTATTTTGAACCCTTGACGGTCGAGGACGTTATGAACATCATCGAGCTTGAAAAGCCCGACGGCGTTATTGCGTCCCTTGGCGGTCAGACCGCGATCAATCTGGCTGAGCCTCTTACCCGCCGCGGTGTCAAGATCATCGGCACAGACTGTGACGCTATGGACAGAGCGGAGAACCGCGATTCCTTTGAGAAGATCCTCATCGAGCTTGGTATTCCCCAGCCCGACGGACGTGCCGTTTGTGACGTTGAAAGCGGTGTTGCGGCGGCAAATGAAATAGGTTACCCCGTGCTCGTTCGTCCCTCATTTGTGCTCGGCGGCCGTGCTATGCAGATCGTTGCAAACGAGGATCAGCTCCGATACTACCTTAAGAACGCGGTTGCGATCGATGAGGACAGACCCGTTCTTGTTGACAAGTATATTATCGGTAAAGAAGTAGAGGTCGACGCGGTCTGCGACGGAAAAGACGTATTCGTCCCCGGAATCATGGAGCTTGTTGAGAGAACGGGTATCCACTCGGGTGACTCTATCAGCGTTTACCCCTCATTCACCCTTTCCGATAAAGTAAAGGAAACTATTCTTGACTATACAAAGAGACTTGGTATCGGTATCGGTATCGTGGGTCTTTACAACATTCAGTTCATCGTTGATAAGAACGAGAACGTTTATATCATCGAGGTGAATCCCCGTTCCTCCCGTACCGTTCCGTTCCTTTCCAAGTCCACGGGTTATAGCCTTGCGGACATCGGAACGCTTGTAATTCTCGGCAAGTCCTTGCGCGAGCAAGGTCTGGCTGATATCAAGCCCGTTGACCGAGAAAAGTGGTATGTAAAGGTTCCTGCATTCTCCTTCTCCAAGCTTCGCGGAATGGATACTTATCTGTCCCCCGAAATGAAGTCCACGGGTGAGGCTATCGGCTACGATAAGACTATTAACCGCGCGCTTTACAAGGCACTTCAGGCGTCGGGCATGACAATCGCCAATTACGGTACGGTGCTTGTAACGATCGCCGATAAGGACAAGGAAGAAGCGCTTCCTCTTATCCGCCGTTTCTATAATCTGGGCTTCAATATCGAGGCTACAAAGGGTACGGCGGAGTTCCTCAAGACTCACGGCATCAGAACGAGGATCAGAAAGAAGATAAGCGAGGGAAGTGAGGAGATCTACGATTCCATTCGCCAGGGCTACGTGAATTACGTTATCAACACAAGAGACTATTCAAACGAGACGGGTCTTATGTCCGACGGACTTCTTATCCGCCGCTGTGCTATCGAAAACGGCGTTACCGTATTCACGGCGCTTGATACCGTAAGAGTTCTGCTTGACGTCCTTGAGGACATCACGATGCAGGTCTCCACAATCAACTGATAAAACTGCGAGAGGGCAGGTTGAACAAAGACCTGCCCTCTGCAAAAACATCTCCCTGAAAGGAGTAAGAATGATGACTCAGGTGTTTTACACTGTTGAGATAAACGAAAAAATTGCAAAAAACGTCTACAAGCTGACCCTTTTGGGCGACACCTCGGCTATAAGTGCCCCCGGACAGTTTGTAAACTTCAAGGTGGAGGGCTGTTACCTTCGCCGCCCTATCTCTGTCTGCGCCTACGGCGAAGGTGTGCTCACCGTTATCTATAAGGTGGTTGGACAGGGAACGGAAATAATGGCAAAATGGGGAAAAGGTCATAAAGTGGACACCCTCGTGGGTCTTGGAAACGGCTATGACCTTGACGACTGCGGCGATATGCCTTTGCTTATCGGCGGCGGCGTTGGCGTTCCCCCCATGTACCAGCTTTGCAGAAAGCTGCGTGAAGCGGGAAAGCCCGTTCAGGTGATTTTGGGATTTGGCTCTCGTGACGAGGTATTCTACGAGGACGAATTCAAGGCGCTGGGCGCGCAGATCTATGTGACCACCGCCGACGGAAGCTACGGCACAAAGGGATTTGTGACCGACGTCATGAAAAATCTTGATTACAGCTATTTTTATACCTGCGGTCCCGAGCCTATGTTCCGTGCTATCGAAAAGATAGCGAAAACAAGCGGACAGTACAGCTTTGAGGAGCGTATGGGCTGCGGATTCGGAGCCTGCATGGGCTGTTCCTGTAAGACTCTTTACGGAAACAAGCGCATCTGTGTGGACGGACCCGTGTTGCGGAGGGAGGAGATAATATGGCAGACACAAGAGTAATTTTGTCGGGACTTGAGCTTGACAATCCCATTATCCCCGCCAGCGGAACTTTCGGATTCGGACGTGAATTCGCAGAGCTTTACGATATCAACATTCTGGGAAGCTTTTCATTTAAGGGAACTACCAAAGACCCTCGCTTCGGAAATTCTACACCCAGAATTGCCGAATGTACGGCGGGAATGATAAATTCCGTTGGACTTCAAAACCCCGGCGTGGCTCACGTAAAGGCGGTTGAGCTGCCCGAAATGAGAAAGTATTTCCATAAAAAGGTCGTGGCGAACATCAGCGGATTTTCGCTTGAGGAATACGCCTACGCGTGCCATGAGATCGACTCCGAGGAGCAGGTTGGGATTATCGAGGTAAATATCAGCTGTCCCAACGTCCACAACGGCGGAATGGCATTCGGGACCTCCTGTGATGCGGCGTATGAAGTGACAAAAGCCGTAAAGGCAGTGACAACAAAGCCTGTTTATATCAAGCTTTCCCCCAACGTGACTGACATCGTGTCCATAGCTAAGGCTTGCGAGGAAGCGGGAGCCGACGGAATCTCCATGATAAACACGCTTCTTGGTATGAGAATAAACCTCAACTCAAAAAAGCCCGTTGTAGCAAACAAAATGGGCGGTTTTTCGGGCGAGGCTATCTTCCCCGTGGCTGTTCGCATGGTATACCAGGTGTATGAAGCAGTCAAAATTCCGATCATCGGCATGGGAGGCGTAAGCCGTGCCGAGGACGTCATCGAGCTTATGCTGGCGGGTGCTACCGCCGTACAGGTGGGCGCGGCAAACCTTGTAAATCCTTACGTATGCAAGGAAATTATCGAGGACCTGCCTCATGTTATGGAAAAATACGGAATAAATAAATTAACAGATATTATAGGAGGAGCGCACTGATGGGACGCGACGTGATTGTAGCCTGCGATTTTGCATCAAAGGCAGACGTAATGAATTTTCTTGACAAGTTTTCCGAAACGAGCAGAAAGCCCTTTGTGAAGATCGGTATGGAGCTTTATTATGCGGAGGGACCTCAGATCGTCCGCGATATCAAGGCAAGAGGACACAAAATATTCCTCGACCTGAAGCTTCACGATATTCCCAATACGGTAAAGAAGGCAATGAAGGTGCTCTCAAACCTTGACGTTGATATGTGCAATCTTCACGCTGCGGGCGCAACTGCCATGATGCAGGGCGCACTTGAAGGACTTACACGTCAGGACGGAACTCGCCCTATCCTTATTGCCGTAACACAGCTTACCTCCACCGATCAGGAGACCATGGAGCGCGATCTGCTTATAAAAGAGCCAATTGATCAGGTTGTTATGCACTATGCACTTACCGCAAAGAACGCAGGTCTTGACGGCGTGGTTTGCTCACCTCTTGAGGCGGGCAAGGTACACGACACATGCGGAAAAGATTTTGTGACCGTTACCCCCGGCGTGCGCTTTGCTGACGGCGACGTTGGCGACCAGAAGCGAGTTATGACCCCCGCACAGGCAAAGGAAATCGGCTCGGATTACATCGTGGTTGGCAGACCCATAACTGCTGCCGAGGATCCCGTTGCCGCTTACGAGCGTTGTGTGGCAGAGTTCGTCGATGAGATTTGACACTGCAATATTTGACCTTGACGGAACCATAATGGATTCCGCGGAGGGAATAGTTTGCTCGGTTGAATACGCCCTTGACAAAATGGGCGTAAAAGACTACGACCGGCGCACAAATTACCGCTTTATCGGACCGCCCTTGGTCGACAGCTTCATGGAATATTATTCTATGACAGAGAAAGATGCTTTGCGGGCGGTGGCGTATTACCGCGAACGTTATTCGGTTACGGGCATTTACGAGGCGCGTATGTATGACGGTGTCCGCGAGCTTCTTTCAGAACTGAAAAAGCGCGGTGTAAAGCTTTATATCGGCTCGTCAAAGCCCGAAAAATACGTTCGCATGATACTTGAAAAGCAGGGTGTACTTGATCTTTTCGATTTTGTCGCGGGTGCTACCTTTGACGAGACGAGAAACAACAAGGAGCAGGTATTATCCTACCTTTTGGAGCAAGTGAAGATTGAAAAAAAATCCACCGTCATGATAGGTGACAGATACCACGATATCGAGGGCGCTCACTATGTGGGACTTCCATGCATCGCGGTGCTTTACGGCTTTGGGAACGAGGCGGAATTCAAAAAATACGGCGCAGAATTTATTGCCGCGGACACAAACGAAATTCTGAAAATTATTACAAGTGAGGAATGAAAAATGGAAAGCTATAAGAGAGAATTTATACAATTTCTTGAGGGCGCGGGCGTTCTCAAATTCGGCGATTTTACCGCAAAAAGCGGACGCAAGATCCCTTATTTTATCAACGCCGGCGACATTAAAACGGGCGACCAGATAGCAAAGCTCGGCGAGTTCTACGCAAAGGCTTATCTTGACAAGGTGGGCAACAAGCGCACCGTGCTCTACGGTCCTGCATATAAGGGTATCTCTATTGCAGTCGCGTCTGCTGTAGCCCTTTCAAAGAACGGTCTTGACGTACCCTTCTTCTTTAACCGAAAGGAAGCAAAGGACCACGGCGAAGGTGGCGTTTTTGTCGGCTACGTACCCAAGGCAGGCGAGGAAATTGTCATCACCGAGGACGTTATCACTGCAGGCACGGCTATCCGCGAGAGCATGGCAATTCTGTCCTCTCTTGAGGGCGTAAAGGTTGCGGCGACCTTCGTTATGGTTGACCGCAAGGAAAAGGGACAGACTGAAAAGTCTGCTATGTCCGAGGTCGAGGCGGAGTTTGGATTCCCTGTATATTCGGTAGTTGATGTTTACGACATTATCGAATATCTTGAGGAAGACGAGACTAACCGCGAGAACGTTGACAGAATTAAGAAATATCTTGAAGTAAACGGCGCAAAGGCTTAAAATAAGGAGCAAATATGCAGCATCTTATAAACATAATGGACCTGACAACCGCCGAGATAGACGAACTTATCGAGGTGGCGAAGGATATTCTGGCAAACCCCGAAAAATATCAGGACGCTTGCCGTCATAAGATACTTGCGACCCTGTTTTTCGAGCCCTCCACCAGAACCCGCCTTTCCTTTGAGTCGGCTATGCTGTCTCTTGGCGGAAACGTGCTTGGATTTTCGGATTCAAGCTCGTCCTCGTCGGCAAAGGGCGAGAGCCTGGCGGATACTATCACCATGGTCAGCGGTTATTCGGATATCATCGCTATGCGCCACCCCAAGGAGGGATCGCCTATCGTGGCGTCCGAGCACACCACTGTGCCGATCATTAATGCGGGCGACGGCGGTCATTACCACCCCACACAGACCCTCACCGACCTGCTTACTATCAAGTCCGAGCTTGGTCATTTCGACGGTCTTACGGTCGGTCTTTGCGGTGACTTGAAGTACGGCAGAACGGTGCATTCTCTTATCTCGGCTATGTCAAGGTACGAGAACGTGCGTTTCGTTCTAATATCCCCCGAGGAGCTGAAATTGCCCAGTTTTGTGAAGCAGACCTACATCAAGGACACGGGTCTTCCTTACACTCAGAGCACCTCTCTTGAAAGTGTTATCGGCGAGTTGGATATCCTTTACATGACCAGGATCCAACGTGAAAGATTCCCCGACGAGGAGGATTATCTGCGCCTTAAAGACAGCTATATTTTGGACGAGGCGAAGATGAAGCTGGCAAAGAAGGATATGATAGTTCTTCACCCGCTGCCTCGTGTAAACGAGATTTCCACGGGCGTTGACAGCGACCCCCGCGCTTGCTATTTTAAGCAGGCGTATAACGGCAAATTTATCCGCATGGCGCTTATTATGAAGCTGCTTGGAATAAAGATCTGAAAGGAGAGGTTTTGGTATGAATATAGACAGCATACACAACGGCTACGTCATAGACCATATTACTGCGGGCAAGGCTATGCAGATCTACGATATGCTCGATTTCGCCTCCCTTGATTGTCCTGTGGCTATGATCATGAACGTCCATAGCTCAAAAATGGGCAAAAAGGATATTATCAAGATCGACGGCGAGGTGGAAATTAACCTTGAAGTCATCGGATATATCAGCCCCGATTCTACTGTAAACGTCATCAAAAACGGCGAGTTGGTAGGGAAGAGCCATATTGAACCTCCCGCAAAGCTGGTTGATATTATCAAGTGTAAAAACCCCCGTTGTATCACCACGACAGAGCAGGATATCCACCACGTTTTTCTTCTTTCAAACGCCCAAAAAAGAGAATACCGTTGCCGATATTGCGAGGCAATGGCAAGATAAATAAAAAATCCTGTGCCGATGCTCGGAGCAGGATTTTTTATTTGTCGAATTTGTGCGAAAAGACTATATTCGACACTTGTTTATATTATATTTTGGTGATAAAATTCTTGTTGACAATTATAGTGTATTATGTTATAATAATAAACAAGTAGGAAGATGCCACGCAACTGACGGAAACGGCGAAAAAACGCCAAGGGAACGTGACATCGGATCAAGCCGACCGTCTGGGCGCCTCTTACTCTGTTTGTGGGTAAGTTGCGCCCTTTTATTATTTTTTGGAGGTTCAGCATGAAGAAGGTTGGAATCGTTATGGGAAGCGACAGCGATCTCCCTATTATCCGCAAGTGTACGGATATTCTTACGTCACTTGAAATACCCTTTGAGGTACACGTTTATTCGGCTCACAGAACACCTGCTGAGGCGGGCGATTTTGCACGCAATGCAAAGTCAGCGGGCTTCGGTGTTATGATAGCGGCTGCCGGTATGGCGGCTCACCTGGCAGGCGCGGTTGCGGCTAACACAACTCTGCCCGTTATAGGAATCCCCTGCAAATCTACAAATCTTGACGGCATTGACGCCCTTCTGTCAACAGTACAGATGCCCACGGGTATCCCGGTAGCTACTGTTGCCATAGACGGTGGTGGCAATGCCGCTTTGCTTGCAGCTCAGATGCTGGCGATCGAGGACGAGGCGCTTGCCGAAAAGCTGGCGGCAAAGAGAGCGTCGGACGCAAGGAAAGTACTTGAGAAAAATGCGGCTGTCGAAGCTGAATTTAATAAATAATAAATCAATATAAATTGGAGGAACAAAAAAATGAAACTCGTTTACACAGGAAAGACAAAGGACGTATTCGCTCTTGATAATGGCAACTACCTGCTGAAGTTTAAGGACGACTGCACGGGTAAGGACGGTGTGTTCGATCCCGGTGAAAATTCCGTAGGACTTACTATAGACGGTGTCGGCGACGTAAATCTCCGTATGTCTGTCTATTTCTTTGAAAAGGTCAATGCCGCAGGCATTAAGACTCACTATGTAAATGCAAACCTTGCAGACACAACAATGGAAGTTCTTCCCGCAAAGGTGTTTGGTAAGGGACTTGAGGTCATCTGCCGCCATAAGGCAGTAGGAAGCTTCTACCGCCGTTATAGCGACTACATCGAGGAGGGCGCAGATCTTCCCGCATACGTTGAGATGACCTTCAAGAACGACGAAAAGGGCGACCCGCTGGTAACAAAGGACGGGCTTGTTGACCTTGGCGTTATGACTGCAGAGCAGTACGACGACATGAAGGCAATGACCCAGCAGATCACAAAGATCGTGGCTGACGACCTTCTTGAAAAGGGTCTCGTTCTCTACGACATCAAGTTTGAGTTCGGTTACGATGCCGACGGTAAGGTAATGCTTATCGACGAGATCGCATCGGGCAACATGAGAGTATACAAGGACGGCAAGTACATCGATCCCATGTCTCTCTCCGAGCTTTTCTTTGCTTAATTTAGGGAGCAAGTAAAGCATGGGCGGATTTTTCGGAGCGGCGCTCAGACATGACGCGATGATGGACGTGTTTTTTGGCACGGACTATCATTCTCACCTGGGTACTCGCCGCGCAGGTCTTGCGGCTTACAATGACGAGGTCGGACTGCAGAGATCTATTCACAACATTCAAAACTCGCCTTTCAGAACGAAATTTGAGAATATCTTCGACGAAATGAGCGGCAAATCCGCTATCGGCTGTATCAGCGACAGCGATCCTCAGCCGCTGCTCATTCGCTCGCGCCTCGGAACTTACGCTATCTGCGTGGTTGGCGCGGTCAGAAACGCAAACGGGCTCATGAAGGAGTACTTTGACCATACTTACGGTCAGTTCAACGCAATGACGGGTGGTAAGGTCAACTCCACCGAGCTTGTGGCGGCGCTCATAGGGCTAAAGGACAGCTTTGCCGAGGGTATCACATTTGCGCAGTCGGTCATTGAAGGCTCTGCGTCGATACTTATTCTCCGTGAAGGCGGAAACATAATCGCGGCACGTGATAGGCTTGGCAGAACGCCTATCATCATCGGTAAGAGCGAGGACGGTTATTGCGCGTCATTTGAATCCTTTGCTTACAAGAAGCTGGGATTTGCGGACGAGCGCGAGCTTGGTCCCGGGGAGATCGTGGAATTTTCCGCGGACAAGCTTGAACAGCTTCAGGCTCCGGGCAAGGAAATGAAGATATGCGCATTTCTTTGGTCATATTACGGATACTCCACCTCCAACTACGAGGGCGTGAACGTTGAGACCATGCGTTACCGCAACGGTGCTGAAATGGCGGAGACAGATAAGAAAAACGGCGCGGCGCAGGATATCGACTACGTGTGCGGCATTCCCGATTCCGGAACCCCTCACGCAATAGGCTATGCAAATAAGAGCGGAGTTCCCTTTGCAAGACCCTTTATCAAGTACACTCCTACCTGGCCGCGAAGCTTTATGCCCGCAAACCAGAAGGATCGCGACAGGGTTGCCAAAATGAAGCAGATACCCATACACGAGCTGATACAGGACAAAAATCTGCTTTTCGTTGACGACTCTATCGTCCGCGGAACACAGCTTCGCGAGACCGTGGAATTCCTTTATGAAAACGGCGCAAAGAACGTGCATATGCGCTCCGCTTGCCCGCCTATCATGTATGGCTGTAAGTATCTGAACTTCTCCTCGTCGAGAAACGAGATGGAGCTTATCGCAAGAGCGACAATTTACGAGCTTGAGGGCGAGGAAGGAGAAAAGTACATAGACGAGTACAGCGACGGCTCTACCGAGAGAGGCAAGAAGCTCCGCGAGAGTATCTGCAAGAAGATGAAATTCGCGTCGCTTGATTTCCAGTCGCTTGAGGGTATAATCCGTGCTATCGGGATAGACCGTTGCAAGCTCTGCACCTACTGCTGGAACGGCAAGGAATAAGCCCTGCCGAAACTAAACTTCAAGAAAGGTTATATGACATGAATAATTCAAGATCAGAAAGCTACGCTGCTGCCGGTGTTGATATTACTGCTGGTTACAAAGCCGTTGAGCTGATGAAAAAGCATATTGCCCGCACAAAGAACGAAGGTTGCCTTGACGACGTAGGCGGATTTGGGGGGTGCTTTGGACTTAATATGACGGGTATGGAGGAGCCCGTTCTCGTTTCGGGAACTGACGGCTGCGGTACCAAGGTCAAAATGGCGATCCTCATGGACAAGCACGACACTATCGGCATTGACGCCGTTGCAATGTGCGTAAACGATATTATATGCTGCGGAGCAAAACCCCTGTTCTTCCTTGACTACATTGCTTGCGGCAAGAACATTCCGGAGAAGATCGCCGCGATCGTTGGCGGCGTTGCTGAAGGCTGCGTTCAGTCGGGCGCGGCGCTTATTGGCGGCGAGACCGCGGAGCACCCCAAAATGATGCCCGAGGAGGAATACGATCTGGCAGGCTTTGCCGTTGGTATCGTCGATAAGAAGAAGATCCTCGACAACACAAAAATGGCAGAGGGCGACGTTGTTATCGCGCTTGCATCCAGCGGTGTTCACTCAAACGGCTTCTCTCTTTGCCGTAAGGTTTTTGATATTGACAATAACCCCGCAAGCCTTTACGCTCCCTGCGACGACCTTGGCGGAAAATCTATCGCCGAGACTTTGCTGACACCTACCAAGATATACGTAAAGAGCGTTCTTGCACTTCTGGAGCAGGTGGACGTTAAGGGTATCTCCCATATTACGGGCGGAGGATTTTACGAAAACATTCCCAGATCTATCCCCAATGGACTTTCCGCGAAAATAACAAAGGATGCGGTCCGCGTTCTTCCTATTTTCGATCTTATTGCAAAGACGGGCAATATTCCCGAGCGCGATATGTTCAATACATACAACATGGGCGTTGGTATGAGCATCGTCGTTCCCGCAGATCAGGTTGAAAAGGCTCTCGAAATTCTCACCGACTGTGGCGAGGAGGCTTACGTTATCGGCGAGATAGTAAAGGGCGATGAAGGCGTGGTATTCTGCTGATGAAAACTAAAATAGCGGTTTTGGTTTCGGGCGGCGGAACGAATCTCCAGGCGCTTATCGACGCTCAAAAGAGCGGGATTATCAAGAGCGGTGAAATAGAGCTTGTTATCTCCTCAAAGGAGGGGGCATACGCTTTGACCCGTGCGGAGAACGCAGGCATTCGCTGCATGGTGATTGAAAGAAAGGGAAATCCCGATTTCGAAGAACAGCTTATTTCCGTTCTTGAAGAAAACGGCATCGAGCTTATCATTCTGGCAGGATTTATGTGTATCCTCTCGGAAAAGTTCACGACCCGCTTTGCCGATAAAATAATCAACGTTCACCCATCTCTCATTCCGTCTTTTTGCGGAGCAGGCTTTTATGGGCTCCGTGTACACGAGGCGGCGCTTGAGTACGGCGTGAAGGTCACGGGCGCGACCGTGCATTTCGTAAACGAAATTCCCGACGGCGGAAAGATAATTTTTCAGCGCGCCGTTGAGATTCGGGAGGGGGACACTCCCGAGATACTCCAGAAAAGAGTAATGGAGGAGGCCGAGTGGAAGATACTTCCCGAGGCGGCAGAAAAGGTCTCATACGACATAATGAAATCGAAAGGTAACTGATAAAAATGGCACTTTACGATATTAAAAAGCTCCTGAGCGAGAACACGTACCCCGGTCGCGGCATTATCGTTGGCAAGTCCGCTGACTCAAAGAGCGCGATGATCGCTTACTTCATCATGGGAAGAAGCGTCAACAGCCGCAACCGCATTTTCGAGAGATTTGACGGCGGTATGCGCACAAAGGCATTCGATGAATCAAAGCTTTCCGACCCCCACCTGATAATTTATAACCCCTACCTCTCTGCCAAGGGCGGCAAGGTTGATATTATCACCAACGGCGACCAGACAAACACCATCTACGATTTCGTTGAGGGTGAATCGGGCGTGGCTCACGGATTTGAGGACGCCCTTGCGACCCGTGAGTACGAGGACGATATGCCCAACTATACTCCCAGAATTTCAGGTATGCTTTCATACGAGGGCGAGTACACTTACAAGCTTTCCATTCTGAAAAGCTCCAACGGTCGCCCTGTTTGCAACCGTTATTTCTACAACTACCGCGCAGAAAACGGCATCGGACACTTCATTCACACCTACAAGTGCGACGGAAATCCCATTCCTTCCTTCTACGGTGAGCCCGAGGAAGTAGAGATGCCCAATACCGCACGTGAGCTTGCTGATATCGTATGGTCTAACCTCAACGAGGATAACAAAGTGTCCCTCTTTGTTCGCTGCATATCTCTTGAGAGCGGCGAGTCAGAGGAGATCATCATAAACAAGAATATTTGAGAGGAAAAGTGCGAAAAATGAAAGAATTTGAACTTAAATACGGCTGTAATCCCAATCAGAAGCCCTCAAAAATTTATATGCCAAACGGTTCTGAGCTTCCCATTGAGATCCTCAACGGTAAGCCCGGATATATCAACTTCCTTGACGCTTTTAACTCATGGCAGCTTGTCAAGGAGATCGAGGCAGAGCTTGGACTTCCTTGCGTTGCTTCCTTTAAGCACGTAAGCCCTACGTCTGCGGCAGTGGGAATCCCGCTGTCCGAGAAGCTGAAAAAGGCTTGCTTCGTTGATGACATTGAGGGGCTTGACGAGTCTCCTTTGGCTTGCGCTTACGCAAGAGCAAGAGGCACGGACAGAATGTGCTCCTTTGGCGACTGGGTAGCTCTCTCCGACGTTTGCGATAAGACTACAGCTCTTATGCTCAAGCGTGAGGTATCCGATGGTGTCATCGCACCCGGCTATACCGACGAGGCACTTGAGATCCTCAAGTCCAAGAGAAAGGGAACCTACAACGTAGTCAAAATCGACGAAAATTATATTCCCGAGGTGAAGGAGACAAAGCAAGTGTTCGGTATCACCTTCGAGCAGGGAAGAAACAACTTCAAGATCGACCGCGAGCTTCTTTCAAACGTAGTCACAAAGAACAAGAACCTGCCGCAGGAGGCGGTTCGCGACCTTATCATCGCGCTTATCACTCTTAAATATACACAGTCCAACTCCGTTTGCTTTGCATACGACGGACAGGCTATCGGTGTTGGCGCAGGTCAGCAGTCCAGAATTCACTGCACAAGACTTGCAGGCGGTAAGGCGGACACATGGTTCCTCCGCCAGCACGATAAGGTTCTGAATCTTCCTTTCCTTGATACTATCGGCCGTCCCGACAGAGATAACGTCATCGACGGCTACATAAACAAGAACGAAGAGGACGTTTGCGCGGACGGCAACTGGCAGAAGTATTTTAAGACTCAGCCTGCACCCTTCACTACAGAGGAGCAGAAGGAATACCTTGCAACTATCAAGGGCGTTTCGGTCGGCTCCGACGCATTCTTCCCATTTAGCGATAACATCGAGCGTGCTTACAGAAGCGGTGTTTCCTATATTGCAGAACCCGGCGGATCTATCCGTGACGATCTTGTTATTGAGTGCTGTGATAAGTACGATATTGCCATGGCGTTCACGGGCATGAGACTGTTCCACCACTAATAAAGGAAAGGGTACAACAAATGAATTTTTTTGAAGAGCTTAATCAGTTTGATACCGAGGTAGCCAATGCCTGTGAGCTTGAGCTTGAAAGACAGAGACACAACATCGAGCTTATCGCGTCCGAGAATATCGTTTCAAAGGCGGTGCTTTTGGCGGCGGGCGGTGTTCTGACAAATAAATATGCGGAGGGCTATCCCTCCAAGCGCTACTACGGCGGCTGCCAGTGCGTTGATATAGTTGAGGAGATCGCACGCGAGCGTGCAAAAAAACTGTTTGGTGCCGAGCACGCAAACGTTCAGCCTCACTGCGGCGCATCTGCAAACCTTGCGGTATTCTTTGCGCTTCTTAACCCCGGAGATACGGTAATGGGAATGAACCTCCAGCAGGGAGGTCACCTTTCTCACGGCTCACCCGTAAATATTTCGGGTAAGTATTTCAACATTGTTCCTTACGGCGTTGCAGACGATACCGAAATGATCGACTACGACGAGATGAGAAGAATCGCTCTTGAGTGCAAGCCTAAGCTTTTGGTAGTAGGCGCAAGCGCATACTCCCGAATTATCGACTTCCCCCGCTGCCGCGCGATCGCGGACGAGGTGGGAGCATACCTGATGGTCGATATGGCTCATATCGCAGGTCTCGTTGCCGCAGGAGTTCATCCTTCTCCCGTTCCTTACGCGGACGTTGTTACGACCACAACTCATAAGACTCTCCGCGGTCCCCGTGGCGGTCTTATTCTTTGCCGCGAGGAACTTGCAAAGCAGATCGACAAGGCAATATTCCCCGGTACGCAGGGCGGACCTCTCATGCATATCATCGCCGCAAAGGCAGTTGCTCTGGGCGAGGCTATGACAGATGAGTTCAAGACCTACCAGCAGAACATCGTAAAGAACGCGGCCGTTCTTTGCGAGGAATTGCAGAAGAAGGGAATCAAGATCGTATCGGGCGGTACAGATAATCACCTGATGCTTCTTAATCTTGTTGACACTGGAATTACCGGCAAGGAGCTTGAGCACCGTCTTGACGAAGTACACATCACGGCGAACAAGAACACTATTCCCAACGACCCCCAGAGTCCCTTCGTTACAAGCGGTCTGAGAATCGGCACACCTGCCGTTACCACCCGTGGTTTCGGTGTTGAAGAAATGAAGCTTATCGCAGGCTGGATCAACGACGTTATCACAGACTTCGAGGGTACAAAGGACAGAGTTTCCGCCGAAGTGCAGGCACTTTGCGCTAAATTCCCCATTTACGGCTGATAAGATTTCGAAAGGAATAGACACATGAATATTATGGTTGTTGGCGGCGGCGGCCGTGAGCATACAATAATTAAAAAGCTGAAAGAAAACAAAAAAATCGAAAAAATTTACGCGCTTCCCGGTAATGGCGGCATTGCTTCCGACGCCGAGTGCGTAAATATCGGAGCAAAGGATATTGACGGTATCGTTGAATTTGCGAAGGCAAACGCTATTGATTTTGCCGTCGTCGCACCTGACGATCCGCTGGTGCTTGGCGCAGTCGACCGTCTGAACGAGATCGGTATCCCATGCTTTGGCCCCGATTCCAAGGCGGCTATCATTGAGGGAAGTAAGGTCTTTTCAAAGAACCTTATGAAAAAGTACAATATTCCCACGGCTTCATACGAAGTGTTCGACGACGCTCAAAAGGCACTTGAATACCTTGAAACAAGCCCCTATCCCATAGTCATCAAGGCTGACGGACTTGCTCTTGGCAAGGGCGTTACTATTGCCGAGGATAAGGAAACTGCAATCGAGGCTATTCGTTCCATTATGGAGGACAAGATCTTCGGCGAAAGCGGAAATTCTATCGTTATCGAGGAATTTTTGACAGGTCCCGAGGTGTCAGTTCTTTGCTTTACCGACGGTGAGACTATCGCACCCATGGTCTCCTCCATGGACCACAAGCGCATCTACGACGGCGACAGAGGCCCCAACACGGGCGGTATGGGAACTATCGCTCCCAACCCCTATTACACTCCCGAGGTGGCTGAACGTTGCATGAAGGAGATCTTTGTTCCCACGGTCGACGCAATGAACGCTGAGGGAAGAACATTCCGCGGTTGCCTCTATTTCGGACTTATGCTGACCCCCAAGGGTCCCCGCGTTATCGAATACAACTGCCGTTTCGGCGACCCCGAAACTCAGGTAGTGCTTCCGCTTCTTGAAAGCGACCTCCTTGAGATCATGATGGCGACGGCAAACGGAACGCTCAAGGATGTTGAGGTTAAATTTGCCGACAAATCCGCTGCTTGCGTAGTCATGGCTTCCGAGGGATACCCGCTTAAATACAGCACGGGATTTGAGATGAAGTTCCCCGAAAAGCTGGCTGAAAACGAGCACATCTTCGTTGCGGGCGCGAAGCTGGAAGGTGACAAGCTTCTCACAGCAGGCGGACGAGTTCTGGGCGCGGTTGCGGTTGAGGATACCCTGACCGACGCTTTGACATCCGCTTACAAACTGGTTGAAAAGATCAGCTTTGAGAATGCAGTTTACCGCCACGACATCGGCGCAAGAGCTCTCCTTGCAAAAAATGACTAAAACCTTCAATTGGAGTTAAAAATGGTATATAGAATTTATGTAGAAAAGAAAAAGGAGCTGGCGCACGAGGCAAAGTCGCTTCTTCTTGAGGCGCAGAACTTCCTTGGTATTAAGAATCTGGAGGACGTTCGAGTAATAAACCGCTACGACGTTGAAAATATTTCAAAGGAGCTTTTTGACGTAGCAGCCGCGCAGGTCTTCTCCGAGCCCCAGCTTGATATCGTTACGGAGGACGTTGACACCGCGGGATATTCATATTTCGTTACCGAATATCTCCCCGGTCAGTTCGATCAGAGAGCGGACAGCGCCGCTCAGTGTATCCAGCTTATCTCCTGCGGTGATAAACCTACTGTAAAGACCGCAAAGGTCTTTCTTCTGTCGGGAAAGCTGACAGACGAGGATATTGCAAAGATAAAGCATTACGTTATCAACCCCGTTGAAAGCCGCGAGGCTAAGATGGATAAGCCCGAAACTCTGACGGACGAGTGCTTTATCCCCACCGAGGTTGAAACTGTTACGGGCTTTTGCTCAATGGACGACGAAGCTCTGAAAAATAAGGTGAAAGAGCTCGGTCTTGCAATGGATGACGACGATCTACGCTTCTGCCGCGACTATTTTAGGACAGAGCAGAGAGATCCGACTATAACCGAGATCAGAATGATCGATACATACTGGTCCGACCATTGCCGTCACACAACGTTCTTAACGACTATCGACAGCGTGAAGTTTGAGGACGAGCTTCTTCAGGCGTCTTATGAAAGATACGTAGAAGCGAGAAAGAGCATCGGCAGAACCAAACCCATAAATCTTATGGACGTTGCGACGATTGCCACAAGAGTTCTCAAGGCAAACGGCAAGCTTCCAAAGCTTGACGAGTCTGAGGAGATCAACGCTTGTACTGTTAAGATCGACGTTGAGACCGAGGAAGGAAAAGAGAAGTGGCTTCTGCTCTTTAAGAACGAGACCCACAATCACCCCACCGAGATCGAGCCTTTCGGCGGCGCGGCTACCTGCATCGGCGGTGCTATCCGCGACCCTCTGTCAGGACGTTCCTACGTTTACGCGGCGATGCGCGTGACAGGCGGTGCGGATCCTCTGCGTCCCGTTGAGGAGACTCTTGAGGGCAAGCTCCCTCAGAAGAAAATAGTAACAACAGCCGCAAACGGCTATTCCTCTTACGGAAACCAAATAGGTCTTGCAACGGGTATAGTTGACGAGATCTACCACGACGGCTATGCGGCAAAACGCATGGAGATAGGCGCCGTTATAGCGGCGGCTCCTGCTGAAAACGTTCGCCGCGAGGTTCCTGCCCCCGGAGATATCGTGATCCTCCTGGGCGGCAGAACGGGTCGAGACGGATGCGGCGGTGCAACGGGCTCCTCCAAATCCCACAATCTTTCCTCCCTTGAAAGTTGCGGATCTGAGGTGCAGAAGGGTAACGCTCCCGAGGAAAGAAAGCTTCAGAGACTGTTCAGAAATCCCGAGGCGTCCAAGCTTATCAAGCGTTGTAACGACTTCGGGGCGGGCGGTGTTTCGGTTGCTATCGGCGAGCTTGCGGACGGTCTTGAGATCGACCTTAACGCAGTACCCAAAAAGTATCAGGGTCTTGACGGTACGGAAATAGCAATTAGCGAATCACAGGAAAGAATGGCGGTCGTTGTTGAAGCCAAGGACGCAGAGAGATTCTGTGAGCTGGCGGCATCCGAAAATCTTGAATCAACGGTCGTTGCAAAAGTAACAGCCGAGCCTCGCCTTGTAATGCACTGGAACGGCAAGACTATCGTTGACATTTCCCGTGAGTTCCTGAATTCCAACGGTGCTGAAAAGCACATAAATATCACTCCCGCCGCACCCCAAAAGGCGGAAAAGAAGATTCCCGAATGTTTCAAGAGCGGAATGAAGGCAACGGCGGACGATCTTAACCTCTGTTCCAGAAAGGGACTTTCCGAGAAATTCGATTCCACGATCGGTGCGGGCACGGTGCTGATGCCTTTCGGAGGAAAATACCAGATGACGCCTATTCAGGCAATGGTAAACAAGATCTCCGTTGAAAAGAAGCACACAAACGACTGCTCTCTCATGGCTTGGGGCTACAACCCCTTTATTGCCGAGAAGAGCCCCTACCACAGCGCGTATCTTGCGGTTATCGAATCTGTTTCCAAACTCATTGCCGAGGGCGCAAAATTCGAGGACGTATATCTTACCTTCCAGGAGTACTTTGAAAAGCCTCTCCGTGACGGTGTGCGTTGGGGCAAGCCCCTTGCGGCTTTGCTTGGAGCGTTTGACGCACAGATGAACCTTGGAATCGCCTCTATCGGCGGAAAAGACTCCATGAGCGGAAGCTTTGAGAATATTGACGTTCCTCCCACACTCGTTTCCTTTGCGGTCACCACTGCGAAGACGGGAGATATCATCTCTCCCGAGTTCAAGTCCGCGGGCAATAAGGTCTATATGCTTGCGCCCGACTATGATAAGAACGGTCTCCCCGAGACAAAGTCCCTCCTTGCGCTTTATGATAAGGTGTTCAGCCTTGTGCAGAGCGGTAAGATCGTTTCTGCCTATACTCCCACACTTGGCGGAGTAGCGGAGGCAGTGCTTAAAATGGCTCTCGGTAACGGTCTCGGATTTGCGTTTGCCGACGTTGCTCTTGATGATATCTTCGGATATAACTACGGCGCGTTCGTACTTGAAGCTGCCGAGGAGATCGACGGAAGGCTGCTTGGTACAGTAACGGAAGTGCCCGAATTCACCTTTGGAACGGAGAAGCTCACCGTTTCTGAACTTCAGACCATCTACGAAAACAAGCTGGAGAGCGTTTACCCCTGCAATATAGACCAGAAGATCAGAAAGATCGAGGTTGCAAAGCCCGGAATTGCCGTGGCAAAGGCACCCGCGATAAAGGTTTCACAGCCCACTGTCGTTATTCCCGTATTCCCCGGTACAAACTGCGAATACGACAGCGCAAAGGCGTTTGCAGATGCGGGAGCGAAGCCTGAAATTATCGTTATCAACAACCTGAGCGCTGAGAGCATCTCTCGTTCTGTTGATACTTTTGCGGCGGCTGTGAGAAACGCTCAGATGGTATTTATCCCCGGCGGATTCTCCGGCGGAGACGAGCCTGATGGTTCGGGTAAGTTCATCACGGCATTCCTGCGCAATGGGGCGATAAAGAGCGAGATCACAGATCTTCTGGACGTTCGCGGCGGTCTTATGGCAGGTATTTGTAACGGTTTCCAGGCACTTATCAAGCTTGGTCTTGTGCCTTACGGCAAGATCATCGATACCGATGAAAATTGCCCCACTCTTACCTTCAACACTATCGGACGACACCAGTCCAAGATCGTTCGCACAAGAATCGCTTCCAATATGTCACCTTGGCTCAAGCGTGTAAACGTAGGCGACGTATATAGCGTTCCGATCTCTCACGGCGAGGGTCGTTTCCTTGCAAACGACGATGTGGTAGCTGCCCTTGACGCAGCAGGTCAGATCGCAACTCAGTACGTTGACCTTGAGGGCAATCCCACAAGCGACATTCGCTTCAACCCCAACGATTCCGTATTCGCCATCGAGGGTATCACCTCCCCCGACGGACGCGTTATCGGTAAAATGGGTCACTCGGAGCGAATCGGAAACGGACTTTACAAGAACGTTCCGGGCGAATACGATATGCAGATGTTCCGCTCGGCAGTAGAATTTTTCAAGGCTTAATGAAAGGACGGTATAAATAAATGGCTTACTATTTTAACGAACCCTCACGCACCTTTAGTGAGTACCTTCTCATTCCCGGATATACCTCCGAGGAATGCGTACCTTCAAACGTTTCGCTGAGAACACCTCTCGTCCGCTTCAAGCGCGGCGAGGAGCCTGCGATCAGCCTCAATATTCCCATGACGTCTGCTATCATGCAGTCTGTATCCGATGATAAGCTTGCTATCGCTCTTGCAAAAGAGGGCGGTATCTCCTTCATCTTCGGATCTCAGAGCATTAAGGCAGAGGCTGAAATGGTTGCAAAGGTAAAGGCATATAAGTCGGGCTTTGTGGTAAGTGCGTCCAACGTAACACCCGAGCACACATTGGGCGATATCCTTGCGCTCAAGGCAGAGAACGGATTTTCCACCGTTGCCGTAACTGATGATTGCACGGCAACAGGTAAGCTTCTCGGTCTTGTAACAAGCCGCGACTACCGTGTGAGCCGTATGTCGGGCGACGAGAAGGTGGGAACCTTCATGACTCCCATCGAGAAGCTGATCACGGCTCCTCTCGGTACTTCCCTCAAGACTGCAAACGATATTATCTGGGAGCATAAGCTTAATGCACTTCCTATCGTTGACGATAAGGGACACCTTGTTTATTTCGTCTTCCGCAAGGACTACGAGAGCCACAAGGAGCACACACTTGAGATTCTCGACTCCCAGAAGAGATATATGGTAGGCGCGGGTATCAACTCCCGTGACTATGCAGAGAGAATTCCCGCACTTGTTGAGGCGGGTGCGGACGTTCTCTGTATCGACTCCTCCGAGGGTTATACCTGCTGGCAGAAGAAGACTATCGAGTGGGTGCGTGAGCACTACGGCGACAGCGTAAAGATAGGAGCCGGCAACGTAGTTGACCGCGAGGGCTTTATGTTTCTGGCAGAGGCCGGCGCTGACTTTATTAAAGTCGGTATCGGCGGCGGTTCTATCTGTATCACCCGTGAGACAAAGGGTATCGGACGCGGTCAGGCAACTGCTCTTATTGAGGTTGCGGCGGCGCGTGACGAGTACTTTGAAAAGACGGGTATCTACGTGCCCATCTGTTCTGATGGCGGTATCGTTCACGATTACCACATGACACTGGCTCTCGCTATGGGCGCAGACTTCCTCATGCTGGGCAGATACTTTGCTCGCTTTGACGAAAGCCCCACACCCAAGCTCAATATCAACGGCACTATTGTAAAGGAATACTGGGGCGAGGGCTCCAACCGCGCGCGTAACTGGCAGAGATACGACCTTGGCGGCAAGACAAACCTTGCGTTCGAGGAGGGCGTTGATTCCTACGTAACCTATGCAGGTAGCCTCCACGAAAACGTTGAAAAGAGCCTTTATAAGGTGAAGTCCACTATGTGCAACTGCGGCGTTATCAATCTTGACGACCTCAAGAAGAACGCAAAGCTCACGCTCGTTTCCGCAACAAGTATCGTTGAGGGCGGCGCTCACGACGTAGTTCTCAGAAACACTATCAATTCAAAATAAAATGGCCGAGAAGGGCAGAACGGAGTTTTATCATGACTGATATAGAGATCGCACAAGCCTGTAAAATGAAGCCAATAACCGAAATTTCCGACGAGTTGGGTATTCCCGAGGAATATCTTGAGCAGTACGGAAAGTATAAGGCAAAGGTTGACTATAATCTTCTCAAAAACACAAAGTCAAAGAACGGTAAGCTGATTTTGGTCACCGCCATGACTCCTACCCCCGCGGGCGAGGGAAAGACCACCACGACTATCGGTCTTGCTGACGGTATGAAGAAAATCGGCAAGAACGTTGTCGTTGCTCTACGCGAGCCCTCACTGGGCCCCGTTTTCGGTGTTAAGGGCGGCGCAGCAGGCGGCGGATACGCGCAGGTTGTTCCTATGGAGGATATCAATCTGCACTTTACAGGCGATTTCCACGCTATCGGCGCGGCAAATAATCTGCTTGCAGCTATGCTTGATAACCATATCCATCAGGGTAACGCTCTTGGAATCGATACAAGAAAGATTACCTGGAAGCGCTGTGTTGATATGAACGACAGACAGCTCAGAAACGTTGTTGACGGTCTTGGCGGCAAGATAAACGGCGTACCCCGTGAGGACGGGTACGATATTACCGTTGCTTCCGAGATCATGGCGGTATTCTGCCTGGCTTCCTCTATCGACGACCTCAAAGAGCGACTTTCCAAGATAATCGTTGGCTATACATACGACGATAAGCCCGTTACCGCAGGCGACCTGAAGGCAGTGGGAGCTATGACCGCGCTCTTAAAGGATGCTATCAATCCTAATCTCGTTCAGACCCTTGAGGGCACACCTGCATTCGTTCACGGCGGTCCTTTCGCTAATATCGCACATGGCTGCAATTCAGTTATGGCTACCCGCCTGGCTATGCACATGGGTGACTACGCAGTTACCGAGGCAGGCTTTGGAGGCGACCTTGGCGCTGAAAAGTTCCTGGACATCAAGTGCCGCATGGCAGGACTTCGCCCCGACGCGGTTGTGGTTGTTGCAACGATCAGAGCTCTGAAAATGCACGGCGGTTTGCTGAAAAACCAGCTTGGCGAGGAAAATCTTGAGGCGCTTGAAAAGGGAATTCCCAACCTCCTTCGCCATGTTTCCAATATCAAGAACGTGTATAAGCTCCCCTCCGTGGTAGCTGTAAACCGTTTCCCCACGGATACCGACGCAGAGGTTGAGCTTATCATCAAGCGCTGCCGTGAGCTTGGGGTAAACGTAGTACTCTCTACTGTTTGGGCAGAGGGCGGCAAGGGCGGAGAAGCCCTCGCGCGTGAAGTGGTTCGTCTCTGTGAAGAAGAGGATAACTCTCAGTTTGCCTTCTCTTACGAGGACGCTCTGTCTATACGCGAAAAGGTGGAATCGGTAGTTAAGAAGATCTACGGCGGCGACGGCGTTATCTTCACACCTGCGGCGTCAAAGCAAATAGATGCTCTTGAAAATCTTGGATTTGGCAAGGCACCCGTCTGTATCGCAAAGACGCAGTATTCATTTTCGGACGATCCCACGAAGCTGGGCGCACCCGAAGGCTTTAAGGTTACCGTAAAGAACGTAAAAGTTTCTGCAGGCGCAGGATTTGTGGTAGTTCTTACGGGCGACATCATGACCATGCCCGGACTTCCTAAAGTCCCCGCGGCAGAAAAGATCGACGTTGACTCGGAAGGACGAATCAGCGGTCTGTTCTAAAAAATATAGATCGGTCGGCATTGAGCCGACCGATTTTTTCATGTTGACAATCTGTTCCGAATTTGGTATAATAAATAGAATGAAAAGAAACAATAATCAAAGAAATTTCCGCCGAAGGATCGGTCGGGGAAAGGACGAAAATGGACTTTAAGCTTGTCTCGGATTTCAAGCCCACGGGCGACCAGCCCCAGGCAATCGCAAAGCTGGTCGACGGTATCAGGAGCGGTGAAAAAATGCAGACCCTGCTCGGCGTTACGGGCTCCGGTAAGACCTTTACCATGGCAAATATTATCGAGCAGATCAACCGTCCGACTCTCGTCCTGGCCCACAATAAGACCCTGGCGGCACAGCTTTGCTCCGAGTTCCGCGAGTTTTTCCCCGAAAATGCTGTTGAATATTTCGTTAGCTACTACGATTACTACCAGCCCGAGGCTTATATCCCCGGTAAGGACGTTTATATCGAGAAGGACGCGCTGGTAAACGACGAAATTGATAAACTTCGTCACAGCGCCACCTCCTCGCTTTTTGAACGCCGCGACGTAATTATCGTTGCCAGCGTTTCCTGTATTTTCAGCTTGGGTGACCCTGTTGAATATAACAATCTGCAGATATCCTTGCGACCCGGAATGACAATGTCACGTGAAGAACTGATCTCCCGTCTTGTTTCTATCAGCTACGAGCGCAATGATATCAACTTTGTCCGCGACAAATTCCGTGTTCGCGGAGACACGGTGGAAATTCTCCCTGCGAGATCGGGCGAGAGAGCTATCCGCGTTGAATTTTTTGGTGACGAGATAGACCATGTCTCCGAGGTGAACGTGCTGACGGGGGAACTTTTAAAGGAGCTGAACTACACCGTCATATTCCCCGCCACCCACTACGCAGTGTCCGACGAGAAAAGGGAAGCGGCACTTTCCGAGATCGAACGCGAGATGATCGAGCGCAAGGAATATTTTGAAAGCTGTAACAAGCTCATTGAGGCGCAAAGAATCGAGCAGAGAACCAAATATGACATAGAAATGCTCCGTGAGATAGGCTTTTGCTCGGGTGTTGAGAACTATTCGAGAATTCTTGAGGGCAGAGAGGCGGGATCTACTCCTCACACGCTTCTTGACTATTTTCCGCGCGATTTTCTGCTCTTTGTTGACGAGTCCCACATGACGTTACCGCAGGTGCGCGGTATGGGAGGCGGTGACAGAGCGAGAAAAACGAACCTTATTGAATTCGGTTTCCGTCTGCCCTCCGCATTTGATAACCGCCCATTGAGCTTTGAAGAATTTGAAAGCAAGCTGAACCAGACGGTGTTTATATCCGCAACGCCCGCCGACTACGAGCGCGAACATTCCTCGGTCGTAGCCGAACAAATAATCCGCCCCACGGGGCTTCTTGACCCTCAGATCGAGGTGCGTCCTATCGAAGGTCAGGTAGATGACCTTATGGGCGAGATAAGAAAGAGAGCAGAGAAGAGCGAGCGAGTTCTTGTTACAACGCTTACAAAGAAGATGGCGGAGGACTTGACCGATTATTTTGAAAAGAACGGTCTGCGTGTCAAATATATCCATCATAACGTGGAGACCATGGAGCGTACCGAAATAATCCGTGACCTGCGACTGGGCGTCTTTGACGTGCTGGTTGGAATCAACCTGCTCCGCGAGGGCCTCGATATCCCCGAGGTGTCACTTGTTGCCATACTTGATGCGGACAAAGAAGGACTCCTGCGCTCCGAAACAGCGCTGATACAGACCTTCGGCCGCGCGGCGCGAAACGCGGAGGGCAAGGTTATTATGTACGCAGACACTGTGACGCGGTCAATGAAGGCGGCAATGGACGAAACCAACCGCCGCCGCAAGATACAGGACAGATACAATAAGGAAAACGGAATCGTTCCAAAGACAATTATAAAGGGGATCCGCGACCTGATCGACCTTGGTGCAAAGCCTGAAAATGAGGGCAAGGTCAAGGCGAAAACGGGCAGAAAGACCGAGCGCAAGCTCATGTCCGAAAAGGAAAAGACTGCGCTTGTGGAGCGCTTGACAGCAGAGATGAAGGCGGCGGCAAAGAATCTTGAATTTGAGCAGGCGGCGTTCCTGCGCGATAAGATAAGGGAGCTTAAAGGAGCCAAATGAGTATCAAATCACAGCTTATAATCAAGGGTGCGAGAATGCACAACCTGAAAAATATCAACGTGACTATACCCCGCGACAAGCTGGTCGTCATAACGGGGCTTTCGGGCTCGGGCAAGTCATCCCTTGCTTTTGACACCATATACGCGGAGGGGCACAGACGGTTTGTGGAGTCCCTGTCTTCCTATGCCCGAATGTTCTTGGGACAGCTTGATAAGCCCGACGTTGACAGCATTGATGGGCTTTCACCTGCAATATCAATAGATCAGAAGACCACCACAAAAAATCCCCGTTCGACGGTAGGAACGGTGACCGAGATATACGATTATCTGCGTCTGCTTTACGCGAGAGTGGGCGTCCCTCATTGTCCCGTCTGCGGAAAAGAAATTCGCCAGCAGACGACCGACCAGATAATCGACCGCATAATGGAATTGCCCGAGGGCACGCGATTTATGGTTCTTTCCCCCGTGGTAAGAGCTAAAAAGGGTATGCATGAAAAGGAATTTGCCGCGGCGAAAAAGAGCGGCTACGTGCGCGTCCGCGTAGACGGCAATATGTACGAGCTCTCCGAGGAGATAAAGCTTGATAAGAACATAAAGCACTCGATCGACGTTGTGGTCGACCGACTCGTTATGCGTGAAGATATACGTTCGCGCCTTACCGACTCGGTTGAAAACGCGCTGTCCTTGTCCGAAGGACATCTCATAATCTCCACCGTTCCACGGGAGGGCGAGGGCGAGGAGATAAGCTTCTCCCAAAGCTATGCCTGCGAGGAGCACGGGATCTCGTTCGGCGAGCTTGAGCCAAGAATGTTTTCCTTCAACAACCCCCAAGGCGCGTGCCCTCATTGCGCGGGAATCGGCACAATGAGTACCATTGCGGTGGATAAGGTCATTCCGGACAGAAGCCTTTCTCTGTCAAACGGAGCTATTGCCGTAAACGGATTCAAGACCTTGGACGAGGAAAGCTGGAACGGTCCGCTTTTCCGCGCGGTCGGCAAGAAATTCGGCTTTGATTTCGATACACCTATCGAAAAATACGATGAAAAACAGCTTCAGATACTGCTTTACGGATCGGGTGATGAAAAATACCGCGTGACTCGCTATTTTGGCGGTGAGGCACACGACCAGACCACCAAATTCGACGGACTTATTCCCATGATCGAAGCTCGAATGAATATGTACGGCAATGATTATTACCGCGATTTTATCATCGAGCGGGACTGCCCAAAGTGTAACGGAGCGCGGCTGTCGCCGCATATTCTGGCGGTGACGGTGGGCGGTCTGAATATTCACGAGTTTTGCTCGCTTTCGGTACAGGATGCACTTTGTGCCATTGAAAAAATGACCTTTTCCGAAATGGAGTACGCCATTGTGCGCGAGGTAATAAAGGAAATTAAGGCGCGACTTGGATTCCTTGTGAGCGTGGGACTTAACTATCTGACCTTGACCCGCCGCGCGGGCACTTTGTCGGGCGGTGAGGCGCAGCGGATCCGTTTGGCGACACAGATAGGCTCGTCTTTGGTGGGTGTGCTTTATATTTTAGATGAGCCAAGTATCGGATTGCACCAAAGAGATAATTCCAAGCTTATTGCCACCCTCAAAAAGTTGCGCGATCTTGGAAACAGCGTACTCGTGGTTGAACACGATGAGGAGACCATGACCGAGTCGGATTATATAATCGACATCGGGCCCGGTGCGGGAGTTCGCGGCGGCGAGCTTGTGGCGGCGGGAACTCCTAAGGAGATAATGAAGAACAAAAACTCCGTCACGGGTGCTTATCTGAGCGGTCGCCGTATGATAGAGGTTCCTGCTGTGCGCCGTGCGGGGAACGGCAATAAATTGACGGTCGTGGGCGCCAAGGAGCACAATTTAAAGGACTTGACTGTGGATATTCCTCTCGGTTGCTTTGTTTGCGTTACGGGAGTTTCGGGATCCGGTAAGTCCTCACTTGTGAACGGCATAGTTTATCCCGTTCTCGACAAAAAACTAAACCGAGCCATAACCTATCCGGGTCTACACAGCCGTATTGACGGCGCGGAAAATCTGGATAAGGTCATTTGTATCGACCAAAGCCCTATTGGCAGAACTCCCCGCTCAAACCCCGCCACCTATACGGGTGTTTTTGCAGATATCCGCGACCTTTTTGCCAAAACTCCCGGCGCAAAGGCAAGAGGATACACATCTGGACGCTTCTCCTTTAACACCAAGGGCGGACGTTGCGAGGCTTGCGAGGGCGACGGCGTAAAGAAAATCGAAATGCACTTTTTACCCGACGTATACGTCAAGTGCGACGTTTGTCACGGCAGACGCTACAACCGCGAGACTCTCGAGGTAAAATATAAGGACAAGAGCATTTCCGACGTGCTTGACATGACTGTTGAAGAGGGCGTAAAGCTGTTTGACGGTATTCCGAAAATTGCCAACCGTCTTAAGACCATCGTTGACGTTGGACTCGGATATATCAAGATCGGACAGCCCTCAACCACACTATCAGGGGGAGAGGCACAGCGCGTAAAGCTTGCTACCGAGCTTTCAAAGAGAAGCACGGGCAAGACCCTCTATATACTGGACGAGCCGACTACAGGACTTCACACCGCTGACGTTGACCGTCTTATTCAGGTACTTCAAAAGCTATGCGACGCGGGAAATTCCATTCTCGTTATCGAGCATAATCTGGACGTTATCAAGACCGCCGATCATATAATCGACCTGGGTCCCGAGGGCGGCGACGGGGGCGGTGAGATCGTTGCCACGGGCACACCCGAGCAGGTGTCGCAAAACGAGCGTTCTTATACGGGTCAGTATTTGAAAAAGGTGCTTTTACGAGAAAAAATTAACGGTTGATGCTTCCGAGTGCTAAAAGTGTCTAAAAAAACGAATAATTTTTACCAAAACGGCAAAGGCTGAAAAGGAAGCCTCTGCCGTTTTTCTTTTTTTACAAAAAAGAGCGGAAAATTGCTTGATCTATAAAGAAAAAGCGGTATTTACAATTAGTTAACAAAAAAATGCAAAATTGGACTTGACAAAAAGAGTTTAAAGTGGTAAATTTAATCATGGATTAGCACTTAACCCAAAAGAGTGCTAAAATAGGGGGGTGAAAACAAGTGAGCCAAAGCGGAGCTGAACTGAGCGCGAGAAAAAAGCTGATTCTCAGGACGGTCATTGAAGCTTACATTGCAAACGGCGAGCCTGTGGGCTCAAAGACGGTGCTTGAAAACGAAAGTATATCCTGCTCGTCTGCAACCGTTCGAAACGAAATGGCAGAGCTTGCGGAGCTGGGCTACCTTGAACAGCCCCATACCTCGTCCGGACGAATTCCCACCCACTTAGGATACCGCTTTTACGTTGACTCCCTTGCCATGGAGAACGGCGTGCTTTCCCAGGAGATCGCGGAGCTGAGGGAAATGGGAGACGTGCGTGCTGTTGAATCGGATAAGATGCTTGAAATGGCGTCCAAGATCGTTTCCTCGGTCACAAACTACACGGGAATTGCCATAAAGCCCCGACCTGCTTCGGCGTTCATCAACCGATTTGAGATAATGCACCTCGACGAGCATAACTTCATTATCGTAATGCTTCCGTCGGCGGGCAAGCTCAGATCCAAAAGTGTTCGATGCGACACGGAAGTTACAAAGCATGACGCGGAAAGCCTGGCTGACGCGCTGAACGCTTGCTTTGCGGGACTTCCCGCCGAGCATATATCACTTCCCGCCGTAATGAAATTCGAGGGAATGACGGGCGCGCTCCGCAGCCTCTCGGGAGAAATAATCAAGACCGTCTATGAGGTGCTCAGCGAAATAAACGGCGGTGAGCTTCATTGCTCGGGTATCGACCACCTGCTGCAGTATCCCGAATATTCGGACGTTGGGCACTTAAAAGATATTATCGGATTGCTTGAACGCAAAGACGATATTCTCAATATCGTTTCGGACAGCGAGGGCGAGGATATGCGGGTGCTTATCGGAAAAGAGAGCTCGCTTGACGTTATGAACAACTCATCGTTCGTTTTTAAGACGATAAAGAGCAACGGCAAGCCGATCGGAGCTATAGGAGTGCTCGGACCCACCAGAATGGACTATGCCAAGGTGCTTTCCACCATTACGGCAATAGCCGAGGCTATGGGTGGCGGAGGAGCAAATCTGCTCACGGACGGCAGGACGGAGAATAAGTAAAAACGCATGGAGGATATAATGGAAGAGACCAAGAACACGGCAGAGCAGGAGAATGCAAAGGAACAGCCTGCGCCCAAAGCCGAAAAGGGCGACAAGAAAAAGATAAAGGCTCTTGAAAGTGAGCTTGAAAAAAAACAGTCAGAGCTTGATGAGGCAAACGACAAATATATGCGCATGATAGCGGAATACGATAACTTCCGCCGCCGTACTGCAAAGGAAAGGGAAGCAACCTACTCTGAGGCTTACGCGGATGCGCTGGGCGAGCTTTTTCCGGTCATTGACAACCTGGAGAGAGCCGCATCGTATAAGGACGCGGAGAACGTTTCAAAGGGCGTTGAGATGACCCTCAAGGCGTTTTGTGACACACTTGAAAAGCTGGGCGTTGTTGCCATTGACATGCCCGAGGATAAGCTGTTTGACCCCAATCTCCACAATGCGGTAATGCACGTTGAGGACGAGACTTACGGCGAGGGTGAAATAGTGGAGGTCCTGCAAAAGGGATATGTTCGAGGAGATCGCGTACTCCGTTATGCAATGGTAAAGGTAGCAAACTGAAAATAATTTTATAAAATCAACATACAATTTCTTTAGGAGGAAATAAATCATGGCAAAAATTATAGGAATAGATCTTGGTACAACGAACTCTTGCGTTGCGGTATACGAGGGCAGTGAGCCTATCGTTATCCCCAACCCCGAAGGCGCGAGAACGACTCCCTCTATCGTAGCGTTCTCCAAGACAGGCGAAAGAATGGTAGGTCAGGTTGCAAAGCGTCAGGCTATCACAAATCCCGACCGTACGGTCATCTCCATCAAGCGCGATATGGGCAGTGCAAAGAAAGTATCTATTGACGACAAGAACTACACACCTCAGGAGATCTCCGCGATGATCCTTCAGAAGCTG
The DNA here is from genome assembly GCA_045651985.1 of Eubacteriales bacterium. Taxonomy (GTDB): domain Bacteria; phylum Bacillota; class Clostridia; order Oscillospirales; family CAG-272; genus SIG710. The sequence goes on along the minus strand of JAZRTK010000032.1, from coordinate 13,934 downwards.
AAGGCTGACGCAGAAGCTTATCTGGGAACGTCCGTAAATCAGGCGGTAATCACCGTTCCCGCATACTTCTCTGATGCTCAGAGACAGGCGACAAAGGACGCAGGTAAGATCGCAGGACTTGAGGTCCTTCGTATCATCAACGAGCCTACCGCGGCAGCTCTTGCCTACGGTATGGATAAGGAAAACGACCAGAGGATCATGGTATTCGACCTTGGCGGCGGAACGTTTGACGTATCTATCCTTGAGATCTCCGACGGAGTTTTCGAGGTTCTTGCAACAAATGGTGATACAAAGCTTGGCGGTGACGACTTCGACCAGAAGATCATCGACTGGATGGCAGATAAGTTCAAGGCAGAAAACGGCATCGACCTGCGCCAGGATAAGATGGTAATGCAGAGACTTAAGGACGCTGCGGAAAAAGCTAAGATCGAGCTTTCGGGTATGACCAGCACGAATATCAACCTGCCCTTTATTACGGCAACACAGGCAGGTCCTCTCCACTTTGAGGCAACTCTCACAAGAGCTGAGTTCGACAGAATCACAGCAGATCTGGTTGAGAGAACAATGATCCCCACAAAGAAGGCTATGGCAGACGCGGGCATTTCCGTAGGTCAGATCGACAAGATGCTTCTGGTGGGCGGTTCTACAAGAATCCCCGCAGTTCAGGAGGCAGTAAAGAAGCTCATCGGCAAGGATCCTTTCAAGGGTATCAACCCCGACGAGTGCGTAGCAGTTGGCGCGGCTATCCAGGCAGGCGTTCTTGGCGGTGAGGTCAAGGACCTTCTTCTCCTTGACGTAACGCCCCTTTCTCTGGGTATCGAAACTCTCGGCGGTGTATTCAACAAGATTATCGACAGAAATACAACTATTCCCGTAAAGAAGAGCCAGGTATATTCCACCGCCGCTGACGGTCAGACCTCGGTTGAGATCCACGTCCTTCAGGGCGAGCGCGAAATGGCTTCGGGCAACACGACTCTCGGACGCTTCAACCTCGACGGTATCCCCGCAGCTCCCCGCGGAGTTCCTCAGATCGAGGTAACCTTTGATATTGACGCAAACGGTATCGTAAACGTAACCGCAACCGATAAGGGCACGGGTAAGGAACAGCACATCACCATCACCAGCTCCACAAACATGAGTCAGGAGGATATTGATAAGGCTGTAAAGGACGCGGAGAAGTTCGCAGAGGAAGACAAGAAATTAAAGGACGCAGTGGACGCAAAGAACCACGCAGAGTCCCTTATCTTCCAGTCCGAGAAGGCTCTGGGCGAGCTTGGCGATAAGGTTACAGACGCTGATAAGCAGCCCGTAAAGGACGCAATAGAAAAGCTCCGCACAACTCTTGCTGGCGGGGACACCGCAGCTATCAAGGCAGATACAGAGGCTCTGGAGAAGTCCTTCTACGCTATCTCCGAAAAGCTCTACGCCCAGCAGGGCGGCGCGCAGGGCAACCCCGGTGCGGGCTTTGATCCCAACGCGACAGCTGACAACGGCGGCACTTACTATAATGCCGACTACGAAGATAAGACGGGCGACAATAAGTAATAAAAACAAAGGAGCTGACGCACCCTATCTCGGGTGTGTCAGCCCCGTGGCATTTTAATCGGAATTTAAGGAAAGACGTGTAATGGCAGAAAAGAGAGATTTTTACGAGGTCTTGGGGCTTAATAAGGGCGCGGACGATGCCGCAATTAAGAAGGCGTATCGCCAGCTTGCAAAGAAATACCACCCCGACCTCAACCCCGGCGACAAGGAAGCCGAGGAGAAATTCAAGGAAGTAAACGAGGCGTACGCCGTGCTCTCGGACCCTGAGAGTAAGTCCAAGTACGACCAGTTCGGTCATGCGGCATTTGACCCTTCATCGGGCTTTGGCGGCGGAGGCTTTGGCGGATTCGGAGATTTTGGGGACATTTCGGATATTTTCAGTTCCTTCTTTGGCGGCGGATTTGGCGGAGGCGGCTCCGCTCGCCGCAGGAATGCGCCCGTGCAGGGCGAGGACGTGGGAGTCCGCGTCACTGTTACCTTTGAAGAAGCGGCGTTCGGCGTAAAGAAGGAAATTACTTATAACAGAATCCAAAAATGTGACGAATGCTCGGGTTCGGGTGCCGCAAAGGGCACAAGCGCCGAAACCTGTTCTAACTGCCGAGGCTCGGGTCAAGTGAGAGTAAATCAGCATCTTGGCGGTATGGCTTTCCAGACCACGCAGACCTGTTCCGCTTGCCGCGGGCAGGGTAAGATAATTAAGACCCCCTGTTCCAACTGCCGAGGAACGGGTTACGTTAAGGTCTCAAAGAAGTTCGAGGTCTCAATTCCTGCAGGTATCGACAACGGCGAGCGTATCGCCATTCGCGGTCAAGGCTCTGACGGACGCAACGGCGGCAGTGCAGGCGACCTTATTATTCAGGTAATGGTAAAGGACCACAAGATATTCGAGCGCGACGGCTATAATATCTATTGCGACGTACCAATAACTGTCGCCGAGGCGACACTGGGCGCGGAAATTGAGGTCCCAACCCTTGAAGGCAATGAAAAATTCAAGGTCCCCGAGGGAACACAGCCAAATACCGAATTCACCTTGAAGCAAAAGGGGATTAAGCACGTAAATTCCACCCGCAAGGGCGACCTTGTGTTCCGCGTGGTCGTTGAGATACCAAAAAACCTCAGCGAAAAACAGAAAGAGAAGATGCGTGATTTCGCCGACAGCTGCGGTGAGGGCAATTACGCAAAAAGGACGGGATTTTTCAAAAAAATCTTCGGGTAAAGGAGGAAGACAATGAACGTACAGGATTGGACACAAATAAAGGTCACGGTAAAGCTTGAAAAGCTTGACGAGACGGTTGCGGTCATGAGTATGCTTGATAACAATCTTCAGATCGAGGATTACAGCGATATTGACTTGAAAAGCGTTTACGGCGACCTTATCGACGAGAGTATTCTCAACGCCGACAAGACTATCGCCTCAGTTTCTATTTACCTGCCCGTGGAAAAAAGTCCCGTTGACGCTATCGCTTTCATTCGCGAACGCCTGGCATACGCTAATATCGACGGAAAAATTGAAACTATCGGTGTAAACGAAGACGACTGGGCAAATGCTTGGAAGGCTTATTACAAGCCTATACGCATAGGTCAGCACATGGTAATCGTGCCCGCGTGGGAGAAATTCGAGCCTTCAGAAGACGACATCGTTGTTCGTATGGATCCCGGAATGGCTTTCGGTACGGGAACACACGAGACCACAAGACTTGTTATTGAGTTGCTTGAAAAGTACACCACAAAGGGGTGCAATATGCTGGACGTCGGAACGGGAAGCGGAATACTTGCCATCTGCGCGTCAAAGCTGGGGGCAGGGCAGTGCGCTGCATACGATATTGACCCCGTGGCAGTCCGCGTTGCTCTTGACAATATTGCCGACAGCGGGCTTACAAATATCACCTGCGAGGTCTCTGACCTGCTCAAGCAGGTCAAAGGTAAATACGAGCTTGTGACGGCAAATATCGTAGCCGACGTCATTATCCGCATGGCTCCCGATATCGGTGAGTTCATGACAGACGACGGCGTGCTTATTGCGTCGGGCATTATTTCAGAGCGTTGCGACGAGGTCGTGGAAAAGCTTGTTGAGTGTAACTTCACCGTCGTTGATACGCTGATCGACAACGGCTGGTGCGCTCTGGTGCTGAAAAAGAATGCTTGATAAACGTTTTTTTGGAAACATATTGAAAGGCGGAAATTTTTATGGATAAACTTCTGTGGTACGAAGTACTTATACGGCTTGTGGTCTCTACTGCAATAGGACTTCTCATTGGACTTGAACGCGAGCGTCATCACCGCCCTGCGGGTATGAAGACCCATATTATGGTGTGCCTTGGCGCAACCGTAGTGTCTCTCATACAGGTACAAATGGTGGGCCAGGTGGTGTCGTCGGTCAAGATGAACCCCGAGCTTGCAGGCGTGCTTGGCGCCGACCTTGGTCGTATGGGCGCCCAGGTCATAAGCGGCATCGGCTTCCTTGGGGCGGGAACTATTCTGGTCAAAAAAGGCTCAATAAAGGGTCTTACCACTGCCGCCACCTTGTGGCTGACTGCTTGTATCGGTCTTGCGGTGGGCATGGGATACCTTGTCATCGCTCTTGAAGCGTTTGCCATGGTCATGGCGGTGCTGGTTCTTTTGCGCGCTATACAGATGTTCCAGTTCAGACGGAATATCGTTTCCTTTGAGGTCTATTTTTCGGACAGCGTTCACGGTATGCAGGTTTTGCGAAACTTCTGCTTTGCCCGTGACGTTGAGATAATCGGAAGCGAGCTTTCCGAAGGCTACGACACCACCGATGGACACGGCGTTTTCACCATGCGCGTTCCCATGAAGCTGGATAAATCCCAGCTTATCTACGAGCTGGCAAAGGAAGAATATATTGACCGAGTCAATATTGTCGAAGAATAAAGAAAAAAACAGGACGGCATAGCCGTCCTGTTTTTATTTGTTATAAAGCTTCTTTCCCACCGCGGCTGCGGTGCGAAAAAGGGGATTTTCAAAGCGCTTTTTTACGTTATTAAGCTCCTCGCGGACCTTTATCTGCTGAGGACAATGGCTTTCACACTTTCCGCAGCCGATGCAAAGGGAGGCAAAACTCTGATTTTTTCGCATGGCGGTACCCATGAAATATTCACGCACACCGTGAAAATAACTGTCGGAATAAGAACGGTTGTAAGCTGAAAACGCGCTCGGAATGTCAACACCCGCAGGGCAGGGCATACAGTAGGAACAGCCTGTGCAGCCCACCTTGATCTTCTCCCCAAAAATTTCTACCACGCGGCGGTAAATTTCTCTCTCCTCGTCTGTTACACAGCCTACCGCCGCTTCGCTCGCGACTCGCACGTTCTCGTCGATCATTTCCATAGAATTCATGCCCGAGAGAACCACGGTGACGCCCTCTTGGTCGTAAAGCCACCTGAAGCTCCACTCCGCAGGGCTTCTTTTTTCTTTGTAGCCATCGAATTCCTTTTTTACACCTGCGGGGAGACTTCGAACAAGCCGTCCTCCGCGCAAGGGCTCCATGATAATGACGGGGATTCCAAGCTCTTGTGCCCGTTCAAGCCCCGCGCGCCCTCCCTGGGTGTGCTCGTCCATGTAGTTGTATTGTATCTGGCAAAAATCCCAGGGGTACGCTTCAAGAACACGAATAAATTCACTTGACGAGCCGTGATAGGAAAAGCCTATCTGACGGATCTTTCCCGACGCCTTGTTCTTTTCGATCCATTCCTCGATACCGATCGACTTCATTCTTTCCCATGTGGCAAGATCGGTGAGCATGTGCATCAGATAATAGTCGATGTAATCCGTCTGCAAACGGTTTAGGGTCTCGTCAAAAATTTTGTCCGCGTCATCAAGCTCCTTTACAAGATACGGAGGAAGCTTTGAGGCGATATAGACCTTTTCTCGGCAGTCATTTTTCTTCAACACCTTTCCTACGGCAGCTTCGCAGCCGGGGTAAATATAAGCAGTGTCAAAATAGTTTACTCCAAGGTCGATGGCGTGAAGTATCTCACGCTCGGCTTCCTTTATGTCTATGACGCCCGCGTTGCGTTTAAAACGCATGCACCCAAAGCCAAGACGGGAAAGCTCGTTTGAGTATTTATCTTTTTTGTAGATCATTTTGTCTCCTGTGATTTGCGGTGAAGCCCTCGGGCTTCACCGCTTTTGTTTATTACTTTCTGAAAGCGAGATATGATGGTGATCGTGTAAATTATATCATAAATATACCGTAAAAACAATATGGTATTTTGACTTATTATTTTTTGTGTTTTTTGTTTAGTTGTTCTAAATGCAGACTTCACGGAAAAAGGATAAAAAATCTTGACACAGACCCGTTTTTGTGATATCATTATGATATCACATGGAAAATTCTCGCAACGGATATAATATTAAAAGAGGAAGAGTGGTAAAATGGTAACTTATAAGGAAATCATCACGGACGAAAGCATAAAAACTTACATAAAAAAGGCTGATGAATCCCTGCAAGCGCTGGGCTTTACCGAGCATAGCTTTGCCCACGTTATGAAGGTGTCTGAGAACGCAGCTTATATCCTGTCTACCATGGGATACGACGAGCACGAGGTAGAGGTTGCAAGGATCGCGGGATATCTCCACGATATCGGAAACCTCATAAACCGCGCGGACCACTCCCAGAGCGGCGCCATTATGGCCTTTCGCCTACTTGACCATATGGATATGACTGCAGAGGATATTTCGACAATAGTGACTGCAATAGGTAACCACGACGAGGGCACGGGCGTGCCCGTGAACGCCGTTTCCGCGGCACTTATTATTGCAGACAAGACTGATGTACGCCGTTCGCGTGTCAGAAATAAGGATTTTTCAAAGTTTGATATTCACGACCGCGTAAATTATTCGGTCGTAAGATCCTCTATCAAAATAAGTGACGATAGAAAGAATATTACTCTCGACCTTACCGTTGACACAGAGATCAGCCCCGTAATGGATTATTTTGAGATATTCATGGGCAGAATGCTCATGTGCCGCCGTGCGGCCGAAAAGCTTGGACTGACGTTCAAGCTGATAATTAACGGACAGGGAGTTCTGTGATATGAATTTTACAGAGCTTGAAAAGCGGATAAAGGAGACCGAGCTTTTCCTTTTTGATATGGACGGAACGCTGTATCTGGGCGACCGACTGTTTGACTTTTCCCGCGAATTGCTCTCAGAGATACGCCGACAGGGAAAAAAGTACCTTTTTCTTACAAATAATTCATCAAAAAGTGTTTTAGATTACGTAAGAAAGCTGAAAAAGCTTGGAATTGACGCAACAGAAGAGGATTTTATGACTTCTTCGGTCGCAACTGCTTATTATTTGAAGAAAAACCTGCCCAATGCAGTGCTTTACGTCTGCGGAACGCAGTCGCTCAAAGACGAGCTGATACGAAATGGCTTTGAGGTTCGCGAGGAAGTGTGCGACGATATTACCGCCGTGCTCATGGGTTTCGATACCGAGCTGAATTTCAAAAAGCTGCACGACGTCAGCTACCTGCTGACTGTCCGTCCCTCTCTTGATTATATTGCCACAAATCCCGACCTTGTGTGCCCTACGGAGTTTGGAAGCGTGCCCGATTGCGGGTCGGTCTGCGAGATGATATTTAATTCCACGGGACGCCGACCTATCGTTACCGGTAAACCATCGCCGCTGATGCCGTGTCTTGCAATGGAAAAAGAGGGAAGTGATCCAGCACACACAGCGCTGGTGGGAGACCGCATCTATACCGATATAAAAAGTGCTCTCAACGCAGGGGCGGCGGGGTATCTCGTTATGAGCGGTGAGACTACCTGCGAGATACTTGAAAAGTCCATAGAAAAGCCCACCGCCGTTTTTGAAAGCGGCGCTGACATACTTGAAATCTTAAAAAAGGAGAAAGACGACAATGCTTAAGATCAACAATCTGACAAAGCACTATCCCGGCTCAAATAAGGGCGTGACCGACCTGACCTTGGACATAGAAAAGGGAGATATCTACGCGTTCATCGGTCCCAACGGCGCGGGTAAGACCACGGCGCTGAAAGCCGTGACGGGCATTCACAGCTTTGACAGCGGAGATGTTTTCATCGACGGCACGAGCATGAAGGAGGATCCTATCTCCTGCAAGGCAAAAATGGCGTATATTCCCGATAATCCCGACGTTTATGAATATCTGACGGGTATTCAGTACCTTAATTTCATAGGGGATATTTTTGAGATTCCCGCAGATGAAAGAAAGGAAAAGATCGAAAGATACGCAACCGAATATGAGATCCTTCCGTCTCTTGGCGACCTTGTGTCCACCTACTCCCACGGTATGAGACAGAAGCTGGCGATAATCTCCGCGCTCATTCACTCACCTAAGCTACTTATTTTAGACGAGCCCTTTGTGGGACTCGACCCTAAGGCGTCGGTCATTTTGAAGGAGGAAATGCGCAAGTTTTGCCGCCAAGGCGGCGCGGTGTTCTTCTCCACGCATGTTCTCGATACGGCTGAAAAGCTCTGTAATAAGGTGGCGATCATCAAAGACGGGCGCATTGTTGCCAAAGGCAATATGACGGACGTTGTGGCTGATAAAAAGAGCCTTGAAGACATCTTTATGGAGGTGGCAGTAGGCGATGAATGAGATCAAAAAGCTTGCCGCCCTTGAGCTCTGCTCCTACTACGGAATAAACACGTTTATACACACAAAGGACAAAAAGGCAAAGCGCAAATATCTGTTGCTTTCCCTTGCTTGGATATACGTTGCCGCAATGGTGTTCTTCTATATCGGATGGATGGTATGGGGGCTTTGCCGCGGAGGTCTTGATGGTGTTGTTCCCTCGTATCTGGCGGTTATTTCAAGCGTACTTGTGCTGATGTTTGGCATTTTCAAGGCGGGACACGCCATTTTCGGCGTTCGCGGCTGTAACATACTGCTGTCTTTGCCCGTAAAAAAATCCTCGATCGTTATCAGCCGATTTATCGGAATGTATCTTGAGGACCTTGCGCTGACCTTTGCTATAATCCTTCCCGGCACGGCAGTTTGCGCGTATATGACAAATCCACCCGTATCTTTTTACGTAACGATAATTGTTTCTGCCCTTTTCATACCCGTAATTCCGTTGACGATTGCCACCGTCATCGGCACACTCATCTCTGCGGCAACAGGTAAAATAAGAAATAAGGCGGTAGTACAGACTGCTCTGAGCGTTATGTTTGTTCTTGCGTTCATGGGAGTTTACTACTGGGCTTTCAGCTCTCTTGAAAGTGTAACTCCCGAAATGATAATGAACTTGGTAGATACCTTAAACGGCGTATTTTCAAAGGTCTACCCGCCCGCCGCGTGGATAGCATCCTCGGCGCAGGGAAGCCTTGGGTATCTTGCGTTGTTTGCGTCAGTTTCCGCTGCAGTTCTGGTCGCTATGATATGGGCGGTGTCCGCACTGTTTGAAACGGTGCAGCGACGCATTTCTCAAAGTGCCGCAAAGCACGATTTCAAAATGACCTCTCTCCGCTCGGGCGGACTGTTCTCAACGTTTCTTCGCCGTGAGGCAAAGCGCTATTTTTCCTCGCCGATCTACGTTACCAACACCATAATCGGTCCTATAATGGGTTTGCTTATGGGCGCGGCGGTGATCGTTATGGGTAAGGAAAAGATATTCTTGATCTTGCAGGCTTTTGGCGACATAAAGCCTCTTATTCCTCTTTTCGTGGCGGCTATCTTTACCACCATGACGGTGACAAGCGTTTCGATTTCAATGGAGGGTAAGAATTTCTGGCTCATAAAATCCCTGCCCGTGTCGGCAAAGACGCTGTTTGACAGTAAAATAGCCTTTAATTTGCTTTTGATATTGCCGTTTTTCATTGTGTCCGAGGTGCTTTTGTGCATAGGACTCACCCCTACACTGACTGAAGCTGTTTGGCTCGTTCTCGTGCCTGCCGCAATGATAGTTTTCTCGGTGGTGTTCGGTATTTCCGTCAATATAAAATTCTGCAAGTTCGATTGGACAAACGAAGCGACAGTTGTAAAGCAGAGCGCCAGCGCGGCTCTTGGCGGTTTTGCTGGAATGATATTGTCTATTGCCTTTGGCTTTGGGTACCACTATGCCCCCGCATTTTTGAAGCCCTACGTTATTCCTCTTGCTTTTGTTTTGCTCGTTGTTCTGACTCTTGTTCTTTACGGGCGGAATAATAAAACCAAACTGGAAAAGCTTTAATAGAAAAGCCAGCGGCAGACAGCCGCTGGCTTTTGATTTTTCAGAATATCTTATTGGGGTTAAGCAGATTCTTGGGGTCGAATACCGCTTTGATTCCGCGCATAAGCTCAATGGATTCGGGGTCAAGTGAGCGGTGCAGGAATTCCTTCTTTGCAAATCCGATTCCATGCTCGCCCGAAACCTCGCCCTGAAGCTCTCTTGCTTTGGCGTACATTTCGTCCATGGCCTGAGACAGCTTATCCTGCCAATCGCCCTCGCCGAGATCGTCTTTTAGAACGTAGATGTGCAGGTTTCCGTCGCCCGCGTGACCGAAGCTCTTGATTCGAGCACCGACCTTTGCGGAAAGCTCATGTGAGAATTCGACCATTTCGTTTACGCGATTGCGGGGAACGACAACGTCGACCTCGTCCATGTCGGAAGTGGAGTTCTTAATAGCCTCCAGGAACGCGCCTCTTGCCTTCCAGATGGTCTCGTCTCTTTCCTCTGTGTCGGAAATGAAAATGTCAATAGCACCCTCTGCGAGACAAATTTCAGCGGCAGCCGAGTAGCTGTTTTCTATCTCCTCTTTGCTGTTTCCGTCAAATTTGAGCAGCAGATAAGCGTCGCCCGAAGCATCGGGGAATTTTGTTCCAAGATAACTTTCCGCGTCGTAGATGACCTCTCTCTGCATGAACTCAATAGCGGTAGGCACGCACTTTGCCTTTATGATCTTGGGCACAGTGCCGATAGCGCCTTCAAGGGAGGGGAAGGGGATAAGAAGGCTTATTGTCTTTTTTGGCAGAGGAATGAGCTTCAGGATTGCCTTTGTAATGATACCAAGGGTTCCTTCAGAGCCAACCATAAGGTCTTTTAACGCATAGCCCGAACTGTTCTTTACTATCTTGCCTCCGAAATTGACGATCTTACCGCTTGGCAGAACGACCTCAAGAGCGCGGACATAGTCGCGGGTAACGCCGTACTTTACGGCTCTCATGCCGCCTGCATTTGTACTGATGTTACCTCCGATAGTGGCGGTCTTTTCACCGGGATCGGGGGGATACATAAGGTCGTTTTCTTCAGCAAACTTGGCAAGGTCCATGAGCAGAACACCGGGTTCAACGGTAACCGTCAAGTTTTCCTCGTCAAGCTCCAGTATCTTGTTCATGGCGCTCATGTCGATCAGGATACCGCCGCAAACGGGAACGCACGCACCGACCAGACCCGTTCCGCTGCCTCTTACAGTTACGGGAACTTCACGTTCGTATGCGTAGGTCATGATCTTAGAGATCTCCTCGGCGGACTTTGCTATAACGACGTAATCGGGCTCACTCTTCGTTCCGCCCAGCTCGTCGTGGGAATATTCTTCTTTCGCTTCGCTTCCTTTCAAAACTCTTTCGCTGTCACCGACAAGAGCGAGAAGCGCGTCAAATACAGTTACATCAAACATTTTTCTTACCCTCCTCAATGTCGGAAATCAGCTTGGGGATTATCTTGTAAAGGTCGCCTACCAGACCGTAGTTTGCGATGCTGAAAATAGGCGCGCTTTCGTCCTTGTTTATGGCGAAGATGCAGTCGGAATTCTTCATGCCCGCGGAGAACTGTACCGCGCCCGAAACACCGCAGGTAACGATGAGTGAGGGACGAACGGTTCTTCCGCTCAGACCGATCTGACGGCGAGCCTCGACCCAGCCCGCCTCGATGAGGGGTCTGGTAGCTGCCAGCTCGGCACCGAGAACGTCCGCAAGCTTCTTTACAAGCTCAAGGTCTTCTTTGGTCTTAACACCTCTGCCCGCAACTACGATGCAGTCAGCGTTTTCAATAGACTTCTGTGTGGGCTTGGGAACAACGGAGAGAACCTCAACTCTGGAAACGAGCTTTTCGGGAGCAATAGAGCAGGAGATAAGCTCACCGCTTTCCGTGTCGTTTCTCTTGGGAGCTTCCATGACCTTATAACGAACGGTCGCCATCTGAGGACGGTGGTTGGGCGTCTCGATGTGTGCCATGATGTTACCGCCGAACGCGGGGCGGATCTGTGCCAGATCTGTGTTTTCATCCATGTCAAGCACCGTGCAATCGGCAGTAAGACCCGTGTTGAAGCGAGCCGCAACTCTGGGGGCAAGCTGACGTCCGACGGAGGTCGCGCCGACCAGAATCGCGCAGGGCTTGACGGCATTGATGTGATCTTCAAAAACTGCTGTATAGCTTTCTGTTATGTAGTGCTTGAGCTGAGGAAGGTCGTATATGTAGACCTTATCAACTCCGTAATGGAGTAGCTCGGAGGCTTCCTTTGTTATATCACTTCCCATAAAGAGACAGTTTACCTTGTGACCGATCTTGCCTGCAAGCTCAAGAGCCTTGCCGATAAGCTCGTAGGTTACGGGGTGGATCTTGCCCTCGTCGTGATCAACGTAAACGGTAATGTCTCGCCAAAGGGACTTGTCGATCTTCTTTACCTCGTCCTCCTGAACGGTAGCCGCACCTGCGGGACCCTTCTTTACGCAGAGTTTGCACATTTTGCAGCCTGCACCGACGGTTACGTTTCCGCCCACTATCGTGAGTGCGCCGAAGGGACAAAGCTTGATAAATTCTTCTTTGTTTGTAATCTTGCTTTGATCAATAATAAGCTGTGCCATTTTATGTCCCCTCCTTTATATAAACTTGCGCTCTTTGAGCTTTGCGAGCATCTTGTCAGCCAGCTCCTCGTCGGAACCTGTCCACAGCTCTCTGTCCTTTGCTTCGTCGGGCGGGAAGATCTTCTGTACCTGCGTTGGAGAGCCGCTGAGACCGTAATGCTTTTCATTCTTGTCCTCAAGATCGTTGAAGGTGATGCGCTTGATCTCAACGTCTTTTGTCGCCTTCAAGCGGACGTAGGAGGGAAGTCTGGGCTGAAGAATATCTTTTTCGACGGACAGAAGGCAGGGAAAAGAAACCTTTGAGCGCTCGATGGCGGTTGGAGTTTCCATTTCAACTGTAATATCCTTGTCCGTGATCTCAATAATTTTCGTTACGTTTGCGATAGAGGGAAGGTCAAGTCTTTCCGCCATTTCGGGACCGACCTGAGCGGTATCTCCGTCAGTCGTCTGCTTGCCCGTGATGATAAGATCGTAATCGCCCATCATCTTAACGCCCTGAGCAAGAGCGTAAGAGGTGGCAAGCACGTCCGCACCCGCGAACTTTCTGTCTGTCAGCAGATAACCCTCGTCCGCGCCCATGGCAAAAGCCTCGCGAATGACTTCTTCTGCCTGGAATGGACCCATGGTAATGACCTTTACCGTACCGCCGCACTGTTCTTTGAGCTGAACGGCTGTCTCAATGGCGTAGAGGTCGTAGGGGTTCATTTTTGTGTCAGCGCCGTCGCGGATAAGCACGCCCGTCTCGGGATTGACCTTGACCTTATTGCTTCCGGGAACCTGCTTGATACATACGATAATGTTCATTTCAATTCTCCTTTTTGTGGAAAGGGCAAAAAGCCCCTAATAAACTATTATATACTATCATGATTTTACTTTAATGTCAATAATTGTTAAGGATTTATCAAGTGTAAACTTGTGCAAAATGACAATGTTTTTTCAAGAAAATTTAATAATTTTTTGTGACCGGATCACAGAAATATTCACAAAAAATGAATATAATAGGGGTGTAAATAAAAAAACATGAAAAGGAGATTAAAAAAATGAAATACGTATGTGATGTATGCGGTTATGTTTACGATGAGGCAGTAGGTGATCCCGATAACGGAATTGCTGCGGGAACAAAGTGGGAAGATCTTCCCGAGGATTTCGAATGTCCTCTTTGCGGAGTAGGCCGCGATCAGTTCAGCAAGGCTGAATAAAAAACAATTTAAAACGGCGTCTTCCTGCGGGAAGACGCCGTTTTTATTTTTGTGAATTTTATCCAAGCAAAACGTCGCTTATAAGCATTACGCAAAAGCCGATCAAAAGAGCGTAGGTCGCACCTCTTTCGGAGCCATGCGCGTGAGTTTCGGGGATCATTTCGTCGCTGATAACGTAAAGCATTGTACCGCCTGCAAAGGCGAGAGCGAAGGGAAGTATCGCCGCCGAAACAGTAACGGAAAAATAGCCGATAAGAGTTCCCACGACTTCAATAAGTCCCGTTATCATAGCGCATACAAAGGTCTTTCTGGGGGTAACTCCCGCCGCCAGCATCGGACCGATTATGACCATTCCCTCCGGAACGTTCTGAAGGGCGATACCGCCGGCGATGAGGAGAGC
>JAZRTK010000031.1:0-18019 GCA_045651985.1 Eubacteriales bacterium | reverse complement strand
AGAGCAACGCAAAAATTGATACGCAGTAAGCAAAGAAAAAGCCTCTGAGAAATCTCTCGACTTCTCAGAGGCTAATTTTACGTTCAGCGAACTACCGAAGAATGCCTATAGATATAGAACTCCTCCTGGCTCGGCATCCACTTCTTTTCTTTAGGTGGGAATGTCGCGTCAAAGGCTTCGACAGCGGCGGTGTCCTCGCAGCAATCTGCGGCGGTGGAAGGAATGTACATCCACTTCTTGCCGTCAAGCACGCCCGGAACAAGCTCTGCCACAAGCAAAGCTGTCGGGAAGTTGCCGTCAACCACAAAGCTGACGTTCTTCTTTTTGCAGCTCACAAATCCACGGCTGACGTAGTTACCCGGATTGCCGAAATTGATGTTCACATCATAGCCCATCTTTCGAGCCACCTCAAAGGAATGCTCGATCAAGATCTTACCGAGCTTCTGCCTCTGATATTCGGGTGCAACGCAAAGCGGCCCAAAGGAGAGTATCTCCTTACGCTCACCTTTCTCGTCCTCAAGCCACGCTTTCGTGTACATGATGTTGCCGATGATCTCGCCGTCCTTTTCAAGTACGAACGCAAGCTCGGGGATGAAGTCGGGATGATTCCGCATCATATGCACGTAATAGTGCTCGTCTGCGCCTGGCTTGTAGACGTTCCAAAACGCCTCGCGGGTAAGCTCTTCAACTGCTCTGTAGTCTTTTTCTGTTTCTAAACGTATCGTCAAATTGTCCATGTTGTTCAAGGAGCACACTCCGATAAAAATATTCAAGCCGAGGCTTGTGGATATATTATACCACAAATTTGTGAATAGTTCAAGGCGCAGAAAATGATTTGCGGAAGACAAAGAAAAGCTAATCAATAAATTGATAGATATGTTGTACTTGAACTTGTGACCTCCTTTATTCGGAAAATGAATTTCTATTGACCAAACTAGTATTTTTGAACTTGATTGACTCAAATTTCATATACAGCAACCAAAGAAAAGGGAAAAATAATTAATAAAGGCGGTTCTCAAAAGCAGAGAACCGCCGGATTTTTTGCAAAAAACAAGGATGAAATACATTAAAAAGAGGGGCAAATTTTGAAATAAAATGGTCTTAATTGGGGATAGCCTCAAAAAACGCACTTTTTTGACTCGATTTTTGAGGCCGAGTTAACAGTTTAGACACACGAAAAAGCGAGAAAACGAGAGGAAACAAAAGAAAAGAGGAGATTCTTACAAATCTCCTCCTGGTCTGAGTGACAAGACTTGAACTTGCGGCCTCTACCACCCCAAGGTAGCGCGCTACCAGCTGCGCCACACCCAGATTTACAACATTTGAAATTATACCACCTCTTTTTTCTTTTGTCAAGGCTTTTTCAAAAATTATTGACATTTTTGTTCAAAAGTTGGAAGGTATGTCATATGTCTGCTTGTTTTTTTGGCAAAAACCTGACAAATCGGCGGATTTGCGGCTTCTTGGGACAATCTTTCGGTTGTGGTTTGGGAGCGGTTGAAGAGTTTAAAAGCAAAAATCCCGTGCAACAGCACGGGATTTTTTTATTTTCTCGCCAATCGCAGAGCGTTGAGATTTACAAAAATTGAGCTTAAGCTCATGCAAGCTGCGGCGATCATGGGGGACAGGAGGATTCCGAAATGGGGGTAGAGAACGCCTGCCGCCACGGGTATTCCGATGACGTTGTAAAAGAACGCCCAGAACAAATTTTCCTTGATTATTCTCATGGTGCGCGCGCTGTATTTTATAGCGTCGGTGACGCTTTCAAGGCTGTTTGAAGACAGGACGATATCCGCGCTTTCAATGGCAATATCCGTGCCGTTGCCGATGGCAATTCCCACGTCGGCGGCGGCAAGAGACGGACTGTCGTTTATGCCGTCTCCAACCATGGCGACGCTTTTTCCTTGCGCACGCTTTGAAAGCAGATATTCGGATTTCCCTGCAGGGGTCACACCTCCCACCGCATCGGAAATGGGCAGATCTTTCTTTATTATATCGGCGTTATGCTGACTGTCACCCGTGAGCAGAACTACCTCTAGCCCCATTTCTGCCATTCGCTCGATAGCTTGTATCGAGTCGGGCTTTGTTTTGTCGGATGCGTAAATGACGCCGAGAAACTCGCTTTCGGAAGCAAAATACATGGGCGTTCCCTCGGATTTTCGGGCGTGTATTATATTGATCCCAAGTTCTTCCATAAAGGCGGCGTTTCCGCCGTAATATTTTTGACCGTTAATGACACCGCCGATACCTCGGCCAGGCACGGCTTTTTGGTCGGTGACGTCATAGAGCTCCACATTCTCTGCGTAGCTCTCGATAGCGCGTGCAAGAGGGTGTTCGCTGTTTTTTTCGAGTGACGCGGCGAACTTTATGAATTCGTCCTCATCTATTTGCGGAAATACCGCCGAAACGGCGGGCTTGCCCTCAGTCACCGTACCCGTTTTGTCCAGAATCACCGTGTCAATCCGGCAAAGATTTTCCAGCGCCTCGGCGCTTTTTATAAGAATTCCCATGCTTGCGCATCTGCCTGTTGCGACGGTTATTGCCACGGGTGTGGCAAGTCCCAGCGCGCAGGGGCAGGAGATGACAAGCACCGAGATCGCGCAACGCAGAGCAATTGAAATATCACGGGCGAAAATTGCCCAATAAAGGAATGTTAGGACCGCGATTCCCATGACCGCGGGGACGAAAACTCCCGCGACCTTATCGGCAACTCTTGCCACGGGTGCCTTGGTCGCGCCGGCGTTTTCAACAAGCTCGATTATTTTTGCCAACGTGGTCTCGCTTCCCACTCGGTCTGCGCGAATTTTAAGCACGCCCGCGCCGTTAACGGTGCCGCCCGTGACGGAGCTTCCTTCGGATTTTTCTGTGGGGATACTTTCGCCCGTAATTGCCGATTCGTCAATTGAAGAAAGTCCTTCCAAAACAGTTCCGTCGGCGGGGATTCTCTCGCCGGGACGGACTATCAGAACGTCGCCCTGTACTATTTCCTCGGCGGAAATGGTAAATTCCTTGCCGCCGCGGACCACCGTGGCACTCTTGGGAGAAAGGTCTATGAGACGGCGAATGGCGGCGCCTGTCTGCTTGCGCGAGCGGGCTTCAAGAGCCTTGCCCACTGTTACCAGAGTCAGTATCATAGCCGCGCCGTCGTAGTAAAGATTATGGGCGGCATGGAGGTTGCCCTGCAGGGTCAGAACGGTTTCGGCCAGGCTGTATATCATCGCCGCCGTAACGCCCACGGACACAAGGCTGTCCATGTTGGGGTGACCGCGCAAAAGCGCGGGAATTCCCGACGAGAAAAACTTGAAATTCACAGTAATTACGAGCAGAGTCAGTACGAGCTGAAGGAGTGCAAAGGCAACGGGAGAGTGTTTCATCGAAACGAAAGCGGGGACGGGAGTTCCTATCATTTCGCCCATGGCAACGTACATTAAAATTATCGTTACGGGCAGGGAAATGATCAGTCTGAGCCCCTCGCGGCCGCTTTTTTCATGGGTCCTTTTTCTGAAAGGCGCAGCCCTGAAGCCTGCCTTTTTCACGGCGGTCATTATAGCTTCTTTTTTTATTTTATTTTCATCGTAGTCGCAGATCATGAACGCGCCGTCAAGGTTTACGGAGGCGCTTTTGATCCCCTCAAGCTTTGATACGGCCCTTTCGACAGCCGAAGAGCAGGCGGCGCATTTCATGCCCGAAACTGAGAATTTTTCTTTCATTTCTGTTCCTCTTTTCTATTGGGTCCATGTCTAAATTATATATGGAAATCGAATTTTTGTCAATAATTGCTCCGTGGCAAAAAATGCTTTTAAAAATGAAAAATTACTTGACTTTTGGGAGCAAATGGGGTAAAATAAGATATAAAGTTTTTTCTGCTCGAAACGAGTTGTTTTGATTTGTAAAAGCTAAGGCTTTTATAGATAAAATACGGCCCGCGGATAACCGAGGACCGAAAAACATGAGGAGGAACATTAAAATGTTCAAGAAAGTTTTATCCCTTATCCTTGTAGCAGCTCTGCTTTGCACTGTTGCTATGTCCTTCGTATCCTGCGGTGACGAGGCTGACGATGGCGTAAAGGGCGTAAGCGAATCCCCTCTTGCAATTCCCGAACTCAAGGCTGACTTTGAGGTCCCCGAGAATTTCAAGATCGGTTTCATCTGCCTCCACGACGAGTCATCCACCTACGACCTTAACTTCATCAACGCAGTTCTGCGTTACCAGGAAGCTCTCGGTCTGAAGAACGAGCAGGTTATTATCAAGAGAAACATCGAAGAGACAGAGAAGTGCTATGAAGCAGCTGTTGACCTTGTCAGCCAGGGCTGTAACATTATCTTCGCAAACTCCTTCGGTCACGAGCCCTTCATCGCTCAGGCTGCAGAAGCATATCCTGAGGTTCAGTTCTGCCACGCAACAGGCGTAACGGCAGCTGATAAGGGTCTTGCAAACTTCCACAACGCATTCGCATCTATCTATCAGGGCAGATACCTTGCAGGTATCGCTGCAGGTCTGAAGCTCAACGAGATGATCGAGGCAGGCAAGATCACAGCAGAGCAGGCAAAGATGGGTTACGTTGGCGCATACACATACGCTGAAGTTATTTCCGGTTACACATCCTTCTATCTTGGCGCAAAGTCCGTTTGCCCTTCTGTTACAATGGACGTTCAGTTCACAGGTTCTTGGTATGACGTAACATCCGAGAAGAACGCAGCTGAGGCTCTTATGGCAAGAGACTGCGTACTTATTTCTCAGCACGCTGACTCCATGGGCGCTCCCGGTGCTTGCGAGGCACAGGGCGTTCCGAACGTTTCTTACAACGGAAGCACATACGAAGCTTGTCCCGAGACATTCATCGTATCCTCCGCTATCAACTGGGCTCCCTACTACATGTACATCACAAAGTGCTTCGCAGAAGGTGCTGACATCGCTCCCAACTGGTGCGGCGGTATCGATGAGGGCTCCGTAGTTCTCACAGGTATCAACCTCGACGTTGCAGCTGAGGGTACAGTTGAGGCTGTTGAGAAGGCTATTTCCGAGTTCAAGGCAGGCACTCTCAAGGTATTCAACACAGCTAACTTTACAGTTGAAGGCAAGACTCTCACAACAGAGGACAACGCGCTTATCAGCGACGGTTACTTCCACGAGTCTGAGGCGATCTCTGCTCCTTCTTTTGATATCAATATCGACGGTATCACACTTCTCAACACGAAGTACTGATATTATCCGAATACGGGAAATTTCCCGTTGCCTTTCAGGCGGAGCTTACCGCTCCGCCTGATTGTGTTTTACTTTACAAATTTTTTGCGCGGAGGGAACACGTGAACAATACTGTTGCTCTTGAACTGAAAAACATATCCAAGCGTTTTGGAGACAAATACGCAAACAAGAACGTTGACTTGACTCTCATGAGCGGAGAGATACTTGCTATTCTGGGGGAAAACGGAAGCGGCAAGACGTCAATGGTGAATATGATAGCGGGTATCTATTACCCCGACGAGGGAGAGATCTTGGTTGACGGCAAGCCCGTCGTTATCTCCTCCCCCAAGGACGCTTTCAAATATAAGATAGGAATGATACATCAGCATTTTAAGCTTGTTGATGTCTTTTCTGCCAGCGAAAATATAGTTCTCGGTATAAAAGAGCAGGGAAAGTTCAAGATGGCACAGGTGGACCAGAAGGTCGCCGAGATCACGCAAAAGTACGGATTCCAGCTGGATCCCAAGAAGAAGATACACGAAATGTCTGTTTCCGAAAAGCAGACGGTCGAGATAGTAAAGGTGCTCTACCGCGGCGCCGATATACTTATCCTCGACGAGCCCACGGCGGTTCTTACTCCTCAGGAGATAGAAAAGCTGTTTGACATTCTCCGCCGTATGCGCGACGACGGAAAATCTATCATTATCATAACCCACAAGATGAACGAGGTGCTCTCGCTCTCCGACAGGGTTGCGGTAATGCGCCGCGGTGAGCATATTGCCACGGTCGAAACTGCGCAAACAAACGAAAAAGAGCTCACCGAAATGATGATGGGCGAAAAAGTGGAATTGAATATCGAACGTACCGAGCCAAAAAATGTTGTGGATAGGCTGGTCGTTAAAAATATATGCTCCAAAAACTCGGACGGCATCACTGTCCTTGACAACATTTCCTTCACGGCTCGGGCAGGTGAGATTTTGGGTGTTGCGGGTATTGCGGGCTCGGGTCAGCGTGAGCTGCTCGAATCTATCGCGGGTCTTTACCACATAGACGGCGGTAAGATAATCTACCACAACCCCGAAAATGATGCGGAGGAAAATCTGCGCGACAAAACTCCCTTGCAGATATCCGAGCTTGGCGTCAGACTTTCCTTTGTCCCCGAGGACCGTCTCGGCATGGGTCTGGTGGGCAACATGGATATCGTTGACAACGTAATGCTCCGAAGCTACAAGCGCGGCAGGTCTGTCTTCCTTGACCGCAAGAATCCTCACGACCTTGCCATGGACTTGATAAACGAGCTTCACATTATAACTCCCGACGAGCACACCCCCGTGCGCCGTCTGTCGGGCGGTAATATTCAAAAAGTTCTGGTCGGACGTGAGATCGCTGCGGCACCCTCGGTGTTCATGGCGGCTTATCCCGTGCGCGGACTTGACGTAAACGCGTCCTACAGTATCTATAATCTGTTGAATCGCCAGAAGGAACTTGGCGTTGCGGTCATTTTCGTAGGTGAGGACCTTGATGTTCTCCTGGGGCTTTGCGACAGAATTATGGTCATTGCTTCGGGTCAGGTGACGGGTATCGTTGACGCAAGAAACGCAACCAAGGAGGAGATCGGTCTTCTGATGACAAAACACAACGTACAGGGAGGTGGCTCGAATGAATAAGAAAGAGCGCATAAAAAAGAACACAGAGCCCCTTTTTCACATAACAAAAAGAAGCAACGTTAGCTTCGGACGAGCTATCGCGGTAAGAGCCGTAGCAATACTTGCCTCGGTCGCACTCATGTCTGTTATAATGTTCCTTTTGGCAAAACAGAATCCTATAACGCTTCTCAGATCTATGTTTGACGGCGCTTTTGGAACGCCTTTGCGTATCTGGGTGCTTTTCAGCGACACGGCAATTCTGCTTGGTATCTCCTTGGCGCTTACTCCCGCATTTAAGATGAAATTCTGGAACTGCGGCGGCGAGGGTCAGGTCATGATAGGTTCGCTTGTGGCGGCTATGATGATGCTTTTTGTCGGCGACAAGATCTCTTTGGGGGCACTTATTGCCGCAACGGCTGTGCTCAGCACCATCGCGGGTGGTATCTGGGGCGTGATTCCGTCGGTCTTCAAGGCTAAGTGGAACACCAATGAGACCCTGTTCACGCTTATGA
Source organism: Eubacteriales bacterium (assembly GCA_045651985.1). GTDB lineage: Bacteria > Bacillota > Clostridia > Oscillospirales > CAG-272 > SIG710. Next base: position 10,676 of record JAZRTK010000031.1, on the reverse strand, counting down.
TGAACTACATAGCAATTCAGCTTGTAACATACTTTTTAAAGGTCTTCGGAAACGCGCAGGGTAACCTTGAACCCATGCTTGAGTTTGCCATTCCCAAAATTTTCAACGGCTCGTACTTCCTTAATATCGTACTGATCCTGTCCATTTGCCTCGTTATGTATATCTACCTGCGATTCTCAAAGCAGGGATACGAGATAGCAGTTGTGGGCGAGAGTGAAAAGACTGCGAAGTATATTGGCATCAACGTACCCAAGGTCATTATCCGCACTATGATAATATCGGGTGCTCTCTGCGGACTTATCGGTTTTTTGCTGGTGGCAAACGGAAGCTGTTCGGTAACCACAACTATTGCGGGCGGACGCGGATTTACCGCTATTCTGGTCTCCTGGCTGGGTAAATTCAATCCCCTTTTCATGATCCTCACCTCTTTTCTGGTTGTCTTCCTCCAGAGAGGAACAAGCTTTATGGGTGAGATCTATAGGCTGGATACCTCCATGGCAGATATTTTCATCGGCGTGGTGCTTCTCTTTATTATCGGCTGCGAATTTTTCATCAACTACAAGATAAACTTCAGAAAAAAGAACAAGGGAGGTAACAAATAATGGCAATCATAACCTTTCTTGTAAGTGCAATAAAGTTCGGTATGGTTCTTCTGTTCGGCTCCACGGGCGAGACTATAACCGAAAAGTCGGGACACCTTAATTTGGGGCTTCCCGGAGTTATGTGCGTGGGTACTGCCTGCGGCTGTGTTGCGGAGGCTATGCTTTTCGACGTGGTAGGCGGCAGACGCGGAATGGAAAGAGTGTCGTTTTTGGCAGTGCTTATTCCTATTTTGGCGACGGTCATCGGCGGCGCGCTGATGGGTCTTATCTTCTCGTTCTTCACCGTTACGCTTCATGCAAACCAGAACGTAACGGGTCTGGCAATGACCACTATGGGTGTTGGTATTTCCGACTTTATGATCGCTTCGGTTGACGGCTACAAGTTTACCGCAGGCGCCAAATTCTTCAACGCGCATCTGCCCTTTGCCGAGGGCATGGGACAAATCGGGAAGTTGTTTTTCTCGTACGGTATAATGACATATCTTGCTATCGCGGTGGCGGTAATCACGTCTATCGTGCTCAATCGAACCAAGGTCGGACTGCACCTGAGAGCAGTAGGTGAAAACCCCGCAACGGCAGACGCGGCGGGTATCAGCGTGACCAAGTACAGATACCTTTCCACATGCATCGGCTGTGCCGTTTCGGGTCTGGGCGGACTTATGTTCGTTATGGATTATCTCAACGGAAACTGGGAATACGTAATTGATGCTATCGGCTGGCTCTGCGTGGCGCTGGTCATCTTCACAACATGGAAGCCTGTATTCGGCATCTTCTGTTCCGTCGTTTTCGGCGCGTTCTACGTTACTGCCGAGTATGTGCCCGGCATTTCCTTGGCGGGCAAGGAGATCTTCAAGATGCTTCCTTATCTTATTACTATCGTGGTACTCGTTATCACAAGTATCAAGAACAAGAAGGAAAATCAGCCGCCCGCATCTCTGGGACTTCCTTATTTCCGCGAGGAAAGATAATAAGATCAAAAATCTCCCGAGAGAACTCGGGAGATTTTGTGTTATTCTATTGTAAATTCTCCGCTGAATTCAAGCGACAAAACGTCGCCTGCTTCACTTACCTGATAAAGCTCTATTTTGTAGGTCTCGCCTACGTTCAGCTCCTCGGTGATGAGCAGAGAGTTGTCCGAAATTATCTTTGTTTCCATGGCTCGTCCGTTTATGCGTACCTCGGTCATGGGGGTTATTCCCGTACAGTTGAGGACGAGACGGCTTTCAAGATATTCCACGTCGAGGATCTCGATGGGGTCTATGCCCATGTTGATCTCGGTGGGAAGATAACGGTCCTTGTTTTCACCGTATGCGTAACGGTTACCGTAGAGCACGTCGTATGCCAGAAGCTCAAGCTCCTTTTCGAATGCGGAGGTTATGATGTTGCCGTTGCGCTGGTGAAGACTTGTAAACAGTCCGTTCTTGTAGCCCAGAATGGACATTACGTTTGCCGACAGCTGAAACGCCTGCATATCAACAACAGTAGGCTCGACATCCTCTCTGAAGTTGTCCCAGATGATGTATTCGGTCTGATAGGTGTCGCCCGTGGCAAGATCTGAAGCGTCCAGAAATTCGATGTTTGGAATGTGGTCGCCGTACATTACTATAATGGTAGGCTCGCCTCGTTCCTCAATCCTCGCAATAAGGTCGCCGATAAGCGCGTCGGTCTGGCGAAGCTGATCAATATAATATCTGTAAGTCCAGTATTCTTCCTTGCTTTCGGCACCCGTAAGATCGATCTGAAGCTGTCCCTTGGGTTTCTTTATGGGATATCTTCCGTGCGCCTGCACGGTAACGCCGAAGACGAAATCCTCGCCCTCCGTGGAGTCGAGACACTTCATTATATAATCTGCGATGATAGCGTCCTTTTCCCAGCCTCGGGGAGTGTACTCAAGATTCTGCATGTACTCGCCCGCGGTGAAGGAATCAAAGCCGAGGTTTGCATAGACCTCGTTTCTGTTGTAGAAGGCACCGTTGTAGTTGTGGACGGCGTGCGCCGTGTATCCGTTTTCCTTTAAATTAAAGGCAAGGGATTCGCAGGAGGTGCTGCGCAGGACAGTCTGATAAGGATACTCGGCAGTGCCGAACAGCTTGATGTTAATGCCCGTAAGAACCTCAAACTCGGTATTTACCGTACCCGTGCCCACGGTGGGGACGTAGAGGTGTCCGTGAGGGTATTTTTCCTTTAACGCCGAGAAGTTTGGGGTGGGATTTTCGGTAAATTCCAGATTTATGAATTCAGATGCGTCAAGGAAGGACTCAAGCTGAATAAAAATTACGTTGGGCTTTGTGCTTTCGGGAGTGGTCACGTCGTCGTCGGGAGGAGTTACAACGCTCTCGGGCGGATCCGCGGGCTGGGTTTCCGGCGGTGTCGTGTCCTTTATCTTGTCTATCTTGTCCTTTGAATACCCCTTTGGCTTCTTGATCCCTCGGTCGAAGATACCAACGGTAAAGCAATAGGAAAATCCGTAATTTTTGTACGCCGTCTGAAGCGAATCGAATTTCTCGGGCAGGATACCCGTCTGAGTAAAGGTCGCCGAGGAGACGAAAAGAAGCGCTATGGTAGTGGCGATAGTTATTGCCGCCACCTTGAAATCCACTACGGCTTTTTTACCCTTAATAAAGAGCAGAATTATCAATACTAATGCTAGAAGTATGCCCGAGATTATGAGCGTCAGCTCTTTTTTTGAGAGGTACTGCAAAAATATCGACTTAACAGAGAAGATCAGCGCCAGATCCATGGCGTTAAATGGCGTCACCCTGAACTGACCCTCTATGTAGTCGGTAAGACCGAACAAAAACCATATAAGGCTGACCAGAATGGTGGCGGGAAGCCGTTTCTTTATGAGAAGTGTAAAAGAAAAGGTTATGAACATAATAAGCACGTTGAAAAGGAAAAGGTGCGGTTTTGTGAACATGAACCTTGCCGCCTGGGCGGCGGAATCGCGGACGAGCCATTCGACCACGTAGGTCAATATTATTGAAAGTATAAAATGGCAGACCGGAACGCGGAAGGCGAATTTTTTTGTCTTCTCGCAAAAGTTTACGTTAAACGCGCGAAGACTGTTCCATAGTCCTTTCATTTTTTCTTGTAATTTCATCTCTTTTATCTCCTGTGAAAAATAAAATCACCTTACATTATATATTTAATTTGTGAACAAATCAACATTTTTGAAGAAAAAGAGTTTGTGAGCGTGTTTTTATGCAGAAAAACGTGTATAAATTTGTAAACATTCACCAAGCTTTATCAATTTGCACAAAAAAACACCTGCGTCAACGGAAATATTTTACAAGAAAATACGCAAAAACCCTTGACAAACAACAAAAACGGTGGTATAATTATGCACATAAAGCGAATATTATTCAACGGGAGATAAAACCATGAAAAAAGAAAACATCAAAAAGGTAGTTCTTGCATATTCCGGAGGTCTTGACACCTCTATCATCATTCCGTGGCTCAAGGAAAACTACAATAACTGCGAGGTTATTGCAGTCTCGGGCAACGTGGGACAGGCTGACGAGCTTGAGGGACTTGAAGAAAAGGCGCTGAAAACAGGTGCGTCCAAGCTCTATGTTGAGGATCTGACCGATGAGTTCGTTGACGAGTACGTAATTCCCACCGTGAAGGCCGGCGCGCTTTACGAGGAGTATATGCTGGGCACGTCCTTTGCACGTCCCGTTATTGCAAAAAGAATAGTTGAGATAGCTCTCGCCGAGGGCGCCGACGCTATCTGCCACGGCTGTACGGGTAAGGGCAACGATCAGGTCCGCTTCGAGCTTGCCATCAAGGCATTCGCACCCGATATGCCCATTATCGCACCTTGGCGCGAGTGGGACATCAAGTCCCGTGAGGAGGAGATCGAGTACGCGGAGGCGCACAATATTCCTCTGAAGATAAACCGCGAAACAAACTATTCAAAGGACAAGAACCTCTGGCATCTTTCCCACGAGGGTATGGATCTTGAGGACGCGGGCAACGAGCCCCTTTACGAAAAGGAAGGTTTTCTGGAAATGGGTGTGTCCCCCATTCAGGCACCCGACGTTCCTACTTATATCACTCTCGACTTTGAGCAGGGTACGCCCGTCGCGTTCAACGGTGAGAAGATGAGCGCAAAGGAAATCATTCTTGCGCTTAATAAGGTTGGCGGCGAGAACGGTATCGGTCTGCTTGATATCGTTGAGAACCGTCTTGTGGGTATGAAGTGCCGCGGCGTTTACGAGACCCCCGGCGGAGCTATCCTTACTTCGCTCACAACTACCTTGAAACTATTTGTCTTGATAAGATGACGGCTCACGAAAAGCAGAAGCTTTCCATTACTTTTGCAGAGCTGGTATATAACGGTCAGTGGTACACTCCTCTGCGCGAGGCGCTTTCCGCCTTCGTTGATAAGACTCAAGAGACGGTTACGGGTAAGGTAAAGCTCAAGCTCTACAAGGGTAACATCATCAAGGCGGGCGTTTGGAGCGATTATTCCCTCTACTCCGAGGAGATCGCGACATTTGGCGAGGATAACGTCTACAATCAGGCAGACAGCGCAGGATTTATCAATCTCTTTGGACTTCCTATCAAGGTCCGCGCTGCCGTTATGGCAAAGAATAAGAAATAATTACTTTAAGGTAAAGGATTTTGCCGCATTGTAGGCAAAATCCTTTATCGGCTTTAAAAAATACGAAAAAATTCATCAAAAGAGGATAAAAACATGGCAAAAATGTGGGCGGGACGCACCGATGGCGCCGTAGATCAGATAGCAAACGACTTCAATTCGTCTATCCGCTTTGACGGCAGAATGTACAAACAGGATATAAAGGGCTCGGTGGCTCACGCTGCAATGCTGGCGCTGAAGGGGATCATCACGGCGGATGAAGCTGACCTGATAACCAAGGGTCTTGAGGGTATTCTTTCTGACATAGAGTCGGGCAAATTGGAGCTCGACATGAACGCCGAGGATATTCATATGTTCGTGGAAGAAGAGCTTACCGAACGCATAGGAGAAGCCGGCAAGAAGCTCCACACCGCAAGAAGCAGAAACGACCAGGTGGCACTTGACGTGCGTATGTATTTGCGTGACGAGGTGGAAGAAATAATCTCTCTTATCCGTTCGCTTATTGAGGCGATTTGTTATCAAGCGGAGGCAAACAAGGGAACTATCCTTCCCGGTTACACTCACCTGCAAAGAGCACAGCCCATTACGTTCGGTCATCACTTAATGGCTTACGCCATGATGCTCTTGCGCGACATTTCCCGTCTTGAAGACGCGAAAAAGCGCATGAATTCCTCGCCCATCGGTTGTTGTGCGCTGGCGGGAACAACGTACGATACAGACCGTGATTTTGAGGCGGCACAGCTTGGCTTTGACAGCGTTATTTTGAACAGTCTTGACGGTGTTTCGGACAGAGATTTCTGCATCGAGCTTGGCGCGGCGTTCTCAACTGTTATGATGCATCTTTCACGCTTTTCCGAGGAGATGATCCTTTGGTCCAGCTGGGAATTTGGGTTCGTTGAGCTTGACGACGCTTACACCACAGGCTCCAGCATCATGCCTCAGAAGAAAAACTCCGATATGGCAGAGCTGGTGCGTGGAAAGACGGGGCGTGTTTACGGCAATCTGATAGCTACGCTTACCATGCTCAAGGGTCTGCCCTTGGCTTACAACAAGGATATGCAGGAGGACAAAGAGGCGATATTCGACTCGGTGGACACCCTAAAAATGTGCCTCAAGGTCTTTGCTCCCATGGTTGAGACCATGAAAGTGAAAAAAGACAATATGTACCGCGCGGCGCAGGGCGGATTTATCAACGCCACCGATATGGCTGACTATCTTGTGCGTCAGGGACTTCCTTTCCGTTCCGCGTATAAAATTTCGGGACAGGTGGTCGCTTATTGTATTGAGCACGGCAAGGTTCTTGACGAGCTGACCTTGGACGAGCTGAAAAAGTTCAGCGAGCTGTTTGAGGAGAACGTTTTTGAAGCGATCTCGCTTGAGACCTGCGTTTCAAAGCGCATTTCAAAGGGCGGCACGTCGGTGTCCTCGGTTGAGGCACAGCTTGCCTTTGTAAAGGAGCAGATGAAAAAGTGAAAAAGGTATTTATTGACGGCAAGTCGGGAACTACGGGCTTGCGCATATATGAAAGACTTGCGGACCGCGCCGACATCGAGCTTCTGACCCTGTCCGACGACCAGAGAAGAAGCCCCGAGGCGAGAAAAAGAATGCTTAACGCTTGTGACATCGCATTCCTCTGCCTGCCCGACGAGGCGGCGAGAGAATCGGTGTCTATGATAGAAAACGAAAAAACGGTGGTGCTCGACACCTCGACTGCCCACAGAACGAACCCCGAGTGGACTTACGGCTTCCCCGAGATCTTTGCGGACGGCTTTGAAAAGGTCGCAAAATCAAAGAGAATTGCCGTTCCCGGCTGCCACGCAGGAGGATTTATCGCTCTGGTTTCCCCCCTTGTAAAAGCGGGAATAATCAAGTCCGATGCGCGTCTTTCCTGCCATTCGCTGACAGGCTACAGCGGCGGCGGAAAGAACATGATAGCGGAGTACGAAGCGGACGAGGTCGACGCGCTTCTGGGCGCGCCCAGACAGTACGGTATTGCCCAGCGCCACAAGCACTTGCCCGAAATTATGGCTTACACGGGTCTTTTAAAAAAACCCGCTTTTTGCCCTATCGTCGGCGACTTTTATTCGGGCATGGAGGTGACCGTACCCCTGTTCGCCGAGGATATAAACGGCACGGCAGAGCAGGTCAGGGAGACCTTGAAAAAATCGTACCCATGTGGGCTTGTTTACTATGAGGAGAACGCCGATGAAAAGGGATTTCTGTCGGCTGCAAAGCTGTCGGCAAAGGATAAAATGGAAATTTCCGTCCACGGTGACGATGACGTTATCCTGCTGACTGCAAGATACGATAATTTAGGCAAGGGCGCGTCGGGCGCGGCAATTGAGTGCATGAACATTGTTCTTGGCGTTGACCCCGAAACGGGACTTGAACTTTAATTTGGGAGATTAAAATGAAGCAGATAAACGGCGGCGTATGCGCCGCAAAAGGATTTTTAGCCGGCGGTGTTCACTGCGGCATCAGAAAAAATAAGACAAAGAGGGATATTGCCCTTATTTGGAGCGAGACTCGTTGCGCTGCAGCCGCGGTCTACACCAAGAACCTTGTAAAGGGAGCGCCTTTGAAGGTGACAAAGAGCAATATCGCAGACGGTTATGCTCAGGCGGTAATTTGCAACAGCGGAAACGCCAATACCTGCAACGCAAACGGCATTGAGATCGCTCAGACCACCTGCGAGCTGTTGGGAGCGGCGCTTAACATTCCCTCAGCTGACGTTGTGGTGGCGTCTACGGGCGTTATCGGACAGCAGATGTCCATAGATCCCTTCAAGGCGGGTATTCCCGAGCTTATAAAGGCTCTTTCTCCCGACGGCAGCCGGATGGCGGCGGAGGGGATCATGACCACCGACACGCGTATAAAGGAGGTGGCTTTTGAGTTCGAGCTGGGCGGAAAAGTATGTCACATCGGGGGTATAGCCAAGGGCTCCGGTATGATTCACCCCAACCTTGCAACAATGCTTGTATTCATCACCACCGACGCGGCGATTTCCCCCGAGATGCTTCAAGAGGCACTCTCGGGCGACGTTCAGAACACATTTAATATGGTAAGCGTTGACGGCGACACGTCGACCAACGATATGGTGACCGTTCTTGCAAACGGCATGGCGGGAAATGAGACGGTTACTTGCGAGGGCGCGGATTTTGATAAGTTCATGGCGGCGCTCAATTCCGTGACGGTCTACCTTTGCCGATGCATTGCGGGAGACGGAGAGGGTGCGACCAAGCTCCTTGAATGTAAGGTCAGCGGTGCGGCAGACGATAAGACCGCCAAGACCGTGGCAAAGAGCGTTATTTGCTCCTCTCTTACGAAGGCGGCGATGTTTGGCGCTGACGCCAACTGGGGACGAGTTCTCTGCGCTATCGGTTACAGCGGTGCGGACGTTGACGTGGATAAGATCGACGTTGCCTTTGCTTCAAAGGCGGGTGAGATCAAGGTCTGCGAGAACGGCGCGGGTATCGACTTCTCCGAGGAAAAAGCAAAGGAGATATTGCTTTGCGACGAGATTGAGATTCTGGTCGACCTTGGCATGGGTGGCGTTGAGTCCACCGCCTGGGGCTGTGACCTGACTTATGAGTACGTTAAAATAAACGGAGATTACAGAACTTGATCGTCCGCTTTTTCTTTGGCTGATATAAGCCCAAAGAAAAAGCTTGGCAAAAAGAAACGCCGAAAAGAGTTTCGCCCTCTGCGGAGGGCGCCCGACGCGCCGACGTCGGCTCACGGGAAGCTTTTGAAAAAGCTTCACCAAAACTTTTGACAAAGAGGAAACTGGAAATGAACACAGAAATGCTCACGAACGCACAGCGTGCTGAGGTGCTGACTCAAGCGCTTCCTTACATGATAAGCTATTACGATAAAATCGTGGTAGTAAAATACGGCGGAAACGCTATGATAAACGAACAACTAAAAGAGCAGGTCATGGAGGATATAGTTCTTCTGTCTCTGGTCGGAGTTAAGGTGGTGCTTGTCCACGGCGGCGGCCCCGAAATTACCGATATGCTCACGAAGATCGGCAAAAAGTCCGAGTTTGTGGGCGGTCTTCGTGTGACCGACCGTGAAACCGTTGAGACCGTTCAGATGGTGCTTGCGGGCAAGATAAACAAGACGCTTGTCAACCTGCTTCAGCTTAAGGGCGGCCGCGCTATGGGTATTTCCGGCATTGACGGTCATATGATACAGGCGAAGATGAAGAACCCCGAGCTTGGCTACGTTGGTGAGATCACAGGCGTTGACGTTTCTCCCATTATGGACATGCTTGAGCGCGGATATATTCCCGTGGTTTCTACTATCGGCTGTGACGAGGAAGGCAACGTCTATAATATAAACGCAGACACGGCGGCGGCATATATCGCAGGCGCTATGGGAGCTGAGAGAATGTTTGCCATGACCGACATTTCGGGAATCTTGCGCGACTGCAACGACCCTTCCTCTCTCATTCCTCACGTTACCGTAAGCGAAGCGAAGAGGCTCTTTGAGGAGGGCGTTATCTCGGGCGGCATGATCCCGAAAGTACAGTGCTGTATCGACGCTATCGATCACGGCGTAAAGAAGGTCGTTATTATGGACGGCCGAATCCCACACTCGCTCCTTATTGAGACCATGACCGACGAGGGTGCAGGTACCATGGTCGAGGGCGATCCCGTCTGAGGTGAAAATGAACGTAAGAGAACTTGATAAAGAATACATAGCCCCTACGTACGCGCGCTTTCCTTTGACTCTGGTCGAGGGCAAAGGCTCTTTGGTGTACGACGATGCGGGTAAGGAATATATCGACATGAGCACGGGAATCGCGGTCAATACTTTTGGCTATTCGGACGCCCGCTGGGCGGGTGCGGTTTCGGCTCAGCTGACCAAAATTCAGCACACTTCAAACCTGTATTACTCCGAGCCTTGCGCACGCTTGGCGGAACAGCTTTGCACAAGAACAGGCATGAAAAATGTGTTCTTCTCCAACTCGGGTGCGGAAGCAAACGAGTGCGCTATCAAGGTGGCAAGAAAGTACGCCGCCGACAAAAAGGGTGCGGATCACCACGTTATCGTGTCTCTGAAAAACTCCTTCCACGGAAGAACGCTGACGACCTTGGCGGCAACGGGACAGGACACATTCCACACGGATTTCACACCCCTGACCCCCGGTTTTGCCTACGCTGAAGCGAATAATATAGACAGCGTCAAGCAGGCGTTTGCCGAGAACAAGGTGGCGGGTGTCATCATGGAATTGGTGCAGGGCGAGGGAGGCGTTTGTCCACTGACGGCGGATTTTGTGCGCGAGGTCGAGGCTCTGGCAAAAGAACGGGATATATTGGTTATCATCGACGAGGTGCAGACGGGTAACGGCAGATGCGGTGCACTTTATGCATACATGAATTTCGGGATCTCGCCCGACGTGGTGTCTACCGCAAAAGGTCTTGCGGGCGGCCTGCCCTTGGGTGCGACCATGCTCTCCGAAAAGG
>JAZRTK010000030.1:0-19579 GCA_045651985.1 Eubacteriales bacterium | reverse complement strand
CCTTCGTGAAGAGCTTGTCACATTAAACCGTGTTTCCAAGACCGTTAAAGGTGGTCGTATCGCAAGATTCGCAGCTATCATGGTAGTCGGTGACGGCAATGGTCACGTAGGCTACGGTCTCGGAAAGGCAGCCGAGGTTCCCGAAGCTATCCGCAAGGGAATTGAGGACGCAAAGAAAAATATGATCGAAGTATCCCTCAAGGGTACTACAATTCCTCACGAGGTTCTCGGTGAGTTCGGCGCAGGTAAGGTCCTTTTGAAGCCCGCCGCTCCCGGTACCGGTATCATCGCAGGCGGCGTGTGCAGAGCAGTACTTGAGCTTGCGGGTATTTCCAATATCCGTGCAAAGTGCCTCCGCTCCAACAACCCCACAAACGTTGTTAAGGCAACATTTGAGGGTCTGAAGGCACTCCGTACAGCTGATGAGGTTGCAAAGCTTCGTGATATCCCCGTAGAGCAGATCAAGGGTTAAGGAGGAGACGGTATTATGAAAAAGGTAACACTTATTAAGAGTATCATCGGTTCCAAGCCCAACCAGAAGGCTACTGCAGAGTCCCTGGGACTTCGCAGAGTCGGTGACAGCATCGTTCACGAGGACAACGCAGTTCTTGCAGGCAAGGTTAAAGTAATCTCGCACCTCGTTAAAGTAGAAAACGCATAAAGGAGGATTTAACTGATGAAACTGCATGAACTTTCTCCGGCTCCCGGTTCCGCAACCCCTGCTTACCGCAAGGGCAGAGGCCCCGGATCCGGTAACGGTAAGACCGCAGGTAAGGGTCACAAGGGCCAGAACGCTCGTAGCGGCGGTGGCGTAAGACCCGGCTTTGAAGGCGGTCAGCTCCCTCTTTACAGAAAGCTTCCCAAGAGAGGCTTCAGCAACTATAAGTTCAAGACAACATACGCAACCGTTAACGTTGAGGCGCTCAACCGCTTCGAGGACGGCGCAGTGGTTGATCTTGACGCTCTTATGGCTGCAAGACTCGTCAGACGCGAACTTGACGGTGTCAAGGTTCTCGGAAACGGCGAGATCACAAAGAAATTAACTGTAAAGGCAACAGTCTTTTCTGCAAGTGCTAAGGAAAAGATAGAAGCAGCAGGTGGAAAGACTGAGGTGGTATAAATGTTACAGACGTTCAAGAATGCCTGGAAGATTCCGGAACTGAAAAAGAAGATCCTCTTCACACTTCTTATCGTCATCATTTATCGCATCGGTGCTAATATTCCTATGCCTTACGTAACAAACGATATTGCCAACCTCGCACAGCAGTCCTCCGGTACGATCTTTGAGTATCTCAATATCCTCTCCGGCGGTGCTTTTGCTCAGGCAACCTTGTTTGCACTCGGCGTAAGCCCTTATATCACATCCTCGATCGTTATCCAGCTTCTTACAATCGCAATTCCTGCCTTCGAGAGATGGTCTAAGGAAGGCGAAGAAGGTAAGAAGAAGCTTAACATGGCAACCAAGATCACAACGGTCATTCTGGCGCTTATAACCAGCTTTGGTTACTGCCGTCTCATGAGCTACTACGGTGTCCTTCCCGCAGAGCTTACTCTGTTCCAGGAACTCGTTGTAATCATGACTTACTGTGCAGGCGCGTCCATCGTTATGTGGATCGCGGACCTTATCAAGGGCAGAGGTATCGGCAACGGTGTCTCCATCATCCTGTTCGTTAACATCGTAGCAGGAAGCACAACAACAATTGCTCAGATGCTCGGCATGGTAAACACCGATACTGTCGGTTCTACCATCGGCGGTATAGCTCTGCTGATCGCTTCTATTCTCTTTACACTGCTCATCGTTGTGGTTATCGTTATCCTCAACGACAGTGAGAGAAGAATCCCGATCCAGTACGCAAAGAGAGTTGTGGGCCGCAAGATGTACGGCGGTCAGGGAACTAACCTTCCCATTAAGCTGAATATGACGGGCGTTATGCCTATCATCTTCGCAAGCTCCATCGTTTCGATTCCCGCAACGATCGGACAGTTCTTCCCCAACAGCAACTTCTGGAAGGGTGTAACAAATGTGTTTAACTTCGATAAACCCCTTTACATCCTGATCGAGTTCCTGCTCCTTATCGCGTTCGCTTACTTCTACGTTGCGATCTCTTTCAATCCCGTTGAAGTATCCAACAACATCAAGCAGCAGGGTGGCGCTATCCCCGGTATTCGTCCCGGCAAGCCCACTTCCGACTTTATCACCAAAGTTCTGAACAGAATTACGCTTATCGGTGCTCTCGTACTTGCGTTCATCTGCATTTTCCCCATGGTAATAAGCATGGTTGCAGGTGGCAACTTCGCAAGCCTTGCATTCGGCGGTTCTTCCGTAATCATCGTTGTCGGTGTTGCACTTGAGACCGTTCGTGAGCTTGAGGCACAGATGACCCTGCGTAACTACAAGGGCTTCCTTGATTGATAAGGAGAACATCACATGAATTTGATTTTAATGGGTGCCCCGGGTGCCGGCAAAGGCACGCAGTCCGAGGTTATTTCAGAGAAGTTCAATATTCCTGCGATATCTACCGGTGACATTCTTCGCGGTGCAATCAAAAACGAGACCGAACTGGGTAAGGTGGCAAAGAGCTACATGGACGCAGGACAGCTCGTTCCCGATGAAGTCGTTATCGGTCTTATCAAGGACTATCTTGCAGGTGATGCTTGCAAAAACGGATTCATTCTCGATGGATTCCCTCGCAGCATCCCCCAAGCAGAAGCACTTGATGCGCTGGGCGTAAAAATCGATGCCGTTGTTACACTTGAAGTTCCCGATCAGGTTATCGTTGAGAGAATGAGCCAGAGACGTATGTGCCCCGATTGCGGCGCATCCTACCATCTGACCTTCAAACCCTCAAAGGATAACAAGACCTGCGACAAGTGTGGAGCTGAGCTTTACATCCGTAAGGACGACGCTCCCGAAACAGTTCTCGCAAGACTTACCACATACCACGCACAAACTGAGCCTCTTGAAGCTTACTATGAAAAGAAGGGTATCCTCAAGAGAATCAACGGTGTTGGTGACGTGGGCGAGATCAGCAAATTAACTCTTAACGCTTTAAATAATCTCTGAGGCAGCTATGATACAGTTGAAAAATTCCGCTCAGATCAAGGTGATGCGAGAAGCGGGACGTATAACCGCTCAGGCTCTGCTGGTCGCCCGTGAAGCAATTCGCGAGGGTGTTAGCACCAAGGAGCTTGATACAAAAATACGCAACTTTATCGAAAGCTGCGGTGCAAAGCCCTCTTTCCTGGGTCTCTATGGATTCCCCGGAAGCGCTTGCATCAGCATAAATTCACAAGTCATTCATGGAATCCCTTCAAAGGACACGATCCTTCAGGAGGGCGATATCGTAAAGATCGATCTCGGCGCCTGCTACAAGGGATTCCACGGTGACAGCGCAAGAACCTATCCCGTCGGACGCATCTCCCCCGAAGCGCAGGCTTTGATCGACGCTACGGAGGCAAGCTTCTGGCGTGGGGTCGAGCAATTTAAGGAGGGAAACAGAATAGGAGACATCGGAAATGCCGTTGAATCCTACGTTAGACCTCTTGGATATGAGGTTGTCAGACGCTATGTCGGTCACGGCATAGGTCACGATGTCCATGAATCTCCCGAGGTTCCCAATTTCGGAACACCGGGCAGAGGTGCTCGACTTTGCCGCGGCATGGTGTTGGCGATTGAGCCGATGATAAATGCGGGTACAGGCGACGTAAAAGAGTTAAATGACGGTTGGACCGTTACCACTTTGGACGGTAAACTGTCGGCACACTACGAGAATACGGTGGCTCTCACCGAAAGCGGAATCGTCATTCTGACAGATCCCAGCTGAGAGCAACCCAAATTATTTGAAACGAACAGGCTGATAAAGCCGGGAGGTATTGATTTGCCAAAGGACGACGTTATTGAATTCGAAGGCGTTGTAGTTGAGGCTCTGCCCAACGCAACCTTCAAGGTTAAGCTTCCCAACGAGCACATCGTAACTGCTCACATTTCGGGTAAGCTTCGCATGAATTATATCCGCATTTTGCCCGGTGACAAGGTAACCGTTGAGGTCTCGGTTTACGACCTCGATAAGGGCCGCATCACTTGGCGAGCTAAGTAAAATAAGAAAGGCATGGTGCACAACAAATGAAAGTTAAGCCATCCGTAAAGAAGATTTGCGAGAAGTGCAAAATCATTAAGAGAAAAGGCCATGTTATGGTCATCTGCGAGAACCCTAAGCACAAGCAGAGACAGGGCTGATAAGTCCGTTTTCTCATCACAAAAAACTCAATAGAGAGGTGAAAAAAGAATGGCTCGTATAGCCGGTGTTGATATTCCGAATAACAAGCGCGTTGAAATCGCACTTACCTACATCTACGGTCTTGGTAGAAAGAGTGCAAGTGACATTCTTGCACAGACAGGTATCAATCCCGATACCCGCGCAAAGGACCTCACAGAAGCAGAGGTTGCAAAGCTTCGTGACGTGATCGAAAACCAGTACACCGTTGAGGGTGACCTCCGCCGTGAGGTGGCTCTGAACATCAAGAACATGGTAGAGATCAACTGCTACCGCGGTATCAGACACAGAAAGGGTCTGCCCGTAAGAGGTCAGAGAACAAAGACAAATGCGAGAACCAGAAAGGGTCCCGCAAAGACAATCGCAAATAAGAAGAAGTAAGGAGTGATTTTGACAGATGGCAAAGGCTGTTGCTAAGAAGGTAATCAAAAAGCGCCGCGAACGCAAGAACATTGAAAAGGGCGCTGTTCACATTCAGTCTACCTTCAATAATACAATCATCACCATCAGTGACGTTCAGGGTAACACAATTTCCTGGGCATCCGCAGGTGAACTTGGCTTCAAGGGTTCCAGAAAGTCCACTCCCTTTGCGGCTCAGTCTGCAGCAGAAACAGCTGCGAAGGCTGCAATGGAACACGGCCTGAAGACCGTTGAAGTATACGTTAGGGGCCCCGGTTCGGGACGTGAGTCCGCAATCCGTGCACTTGAGGCTGTTGGTCTGAGCATTACGCTCATCAAGGACGTAACACCCATCCCCCACAACGGTTGCAGACCGCCTAAGCGCAGACGCGTTTAATACAAAAGGAGGTAACCAGATATGGCAAGATATACAGGTCCTGCTTGCAAGCTCTGCCGCAGAGAGGGCACAAAGCTCTTTTTGAAGGGAGATCGTTGCTTGTCAGGTAAGTGCGCAATTGACCGCAGACACACTGCTCCCGGTCAGCATGGCGCAGCTAACAAGAAGGTAAGAGAGTACGGCATGCAGCTTCGTGAGAAGCAGAAGACAAGAAGATACTACGGCGTACTCGAAAAGCAGTTCAAGAACCTCTACAACGAGGCAGCAAGAGTTGAAGGTATGACAGGTGAGAACCTCCTCATCCTCCTTGAGCGCCGTTTTGATAACGTTGTTTACAGAATGGGTCTTGCAGAGAGCCACAAGGAGGCTCGTCAGCTCGTTCGTCACGGTCACTTCACCGTAAACGGCAAGAAGCTTGACATCCCCTCCGCGCTCATCAAGGCAGGCGACGTTGTAGAAATCAAGGAAACAAGCCGTTCCTCTGATAAGTTCAAGGGTCTCATTGAGAGCCTGGCTACAAAGACAGCTCCCAAGTGGCTTGAAGTTAACAAGGAAACAGGTAAGGCAAAGGTCGTTGCTCTTCCCGCACGTGAGGACATCGACTTCGACTTCAACGAGCAGCTTATCGTTGAGCTCTACTCCAAGTAATAACATCTCCGCTCAGAGAGGTGAGATGTTATTGCTTGCCCTGTGAGTATGTTTAAATTTCCCGATACAGAGATTTATCCCGAACATTTAAAATTTAAGGAGGGTTATATAGGAATGATTGAGATAGAGAAGCCTAATATTACGACCGCTGAATTGAGTGAAGACGGAAAAAGCGGCAAATTCATAGTTGAACCTTTGGAGCGTGGCTTTGGTATTACCCTTGGCAACTCTCTCCGTCGCGTTCTGCTCAGCTCTCTCCCCGGAGTTGCAGTTTCGAGCATCAAGATCGACGGTGTTCTTCATGAGTTTTCCACAGTTGCCGGCGTTAAGGAGGACGTAACTGAGATCGTTCTTAACGTAAAGGGCATCACTGCAAAGCTTCACACAAATACACCTAAGACGGTCATCATTGATGTTACCGGTGCGCGCGAAGTTACCGCAGGCGACATCAAGCAGGACTCTGATATTGAGATCCTGAATCCCGATCTGCACATCGCAACGGTTGGCGAAGGAAGCAGATTATATATGGAACTTGTATTTGAGCAGGGCAGAGGATATGTTTCTCAGGAGAAGAACAAGCAGATCCACAATAATCTGCTTGGCTCGGAAATTTCCGCTCCTATCGGTACTATCTATACCGACTCAATTTACACCCCCGTTTATAACGTAAGCTACGAGGTTGAGCCTACCCGTGTAGGTAGCAACTCGGATTACGACAAGCTTACGCTTGACGTTTTGACAAACGGTACTATTACTGCTAAAGAAGCGATCGCTCTTGGAGCCAAGATACTCAACGAGCATCTCAACCTCTTCGTGACCCTGTCCGAGGAGGCCGGCAACGCCGATATTATGGTGGAGAGAGAAGAAACTATCAAGGAAAAAGTTCTTGAGATGACCATTGAGGACCTTGACATGTCCGTTCGTAGCTTCAACTGCTTGAAGCGCGCGGGCATTGACACGGTTGAAGATCTCACAAACCGCACCGAGGAGGATATGATAAAGGTTCGCAACCTCGGTAAGAAGTCGCTTGAAGAAGTAATACAAAAACTCCATTCTCTCGGTCTCGACCTCAAGAAAGAGGAAGAATGATCCCGAGCGGAATTAAACTTTTAGCTTAAAATATAGCAGAAGGAGGGAACAAAATGCCCGGAACAAGAAAACTCGGCAGAACCACAGCTCACAGAAATGCAATGCTGAGAGGTATGGTAACTTATCTGCTGGAAAACGGAAGCATCGAAACAACACTCACAAGAGCGAAGGAAGTTCGCAGTGTTGCTGAAAAGATGATCACTCTCGGCAAGAAGAACACTCTTGCAAGCCGTCGTGCGGCACTTGCATACATCACAAAGGAAGACGTTGTAACAAAGCTGTTCAGCGAGATCGCTCCCAAGTATGCAGAGCGTAACGGTGGTTACACACAGATTTTCAAGCTCGGCCCCCGCAGAGGAGACGCAGCTGAGATGGCTATTATCAAGCTTATCGAGGACTGATAAAAGCCCAAGAAAAATAAAAGAGCAGGTCTTATGACCTGCTCTTTTTATATGTTTTCAAGCTTTACTCTTGCTTCAATATTTACCTTTCCGTCGCTCCGTAGAGACCGCACATAGTACGCGCCCTCCCACTCGCCTACAAGGAAGGTCAATTCCTCACCTGTTTCCGCCTGATTTACAAAGCTGATAGAAAATTCGCTTACCCTTTTGCCCTCAAGGGAGGGAAGCATATCGCAGATAAGGTTAGGGTAGCGGGTGTTGGTCAGGTGCATATTGTAGTCTATATCGCTGTATCTGACTTTATGACGTCCTTTTTCGCACATCTCCATGTCACGCGGGAAAGGAAAGCGGGTTGGCGCGGATATATCAATTGGATCGACAAATGGCATGCCGAAATCCGTGTCCGAGAATTTTATGGGTTTCATTTCTTTTGTATCAAGGAGAGTCCACACCGAGATCGCCTCGGCTACTATCTCGTCGCCTCGCACAAGCTGGTAACAGCGATTAAACATAAGTCCGCGGGAGTCGTTTGTAGGACAGGAGCGGGCGCAAATGGTATCTCCCTCGCTTATCTTATCGTAGACGCTCATGGCAATGCGAGTGACCCAAAGTCCCAGGTTTTTCTCGGTACGCATAGTCTTTATGTTGTTTCCTGCCTCGTCAAATTGCCCGTAAGCAGCTTCCTGCATGAGGGTGAGCAGTCGGGAGGGATAGAGATTGCCGTTTATGTCTATCTCGTGTATTGAAACCTTATGGGGTGCGGTTGTATACATATCTGCTCCTTTGAAAAGAGTAAATTTCGGGGCTGTCGCAATTGACAGCCCCGGTGTTTTTGTGATTTATCAGAGTGTGCCGGAAGAGCCGAGAACGTTCTTGATCTTGTGCTGAACCATCTTTCTGACCTCGTCACGTGCAACGGACAGGTAACCACGGGGGTCAAATACGCCCGGCTCGTTTGTGAACACGCGGCGGATACCTGCTGTAAGTGCAAGACGGATATCGGAGTCGATGTTGATCTTACAGACAGCCATGCGAGCTGCCTGACGAAGCTGCTCCTCGGGAATACCAACTGCATCGGGAAGCTTGCCGCCCAGAGCATTGATCTCAGCTACGAACTCCTGGGGAACGCTGGACGCGCCGTGGAGAACGATGGGGAAGCCGGGAAGTCTCTTCTCGATCTCCTCAAGAATCTCAAAGCGGAGCGGAGAGGGAACAAGGATGCCCTGCTCGTTTCTCGTGCACTGCTTTGCTGTGAACTTATATGCGCCGTGAGAGGTGCCGATAGAAATTGCAAGAGAGTCAACGCCTGTGCGTGTAACGAAGTCCTCAACCTCCTCGGGACGTGTGTAAGAGGAATGTTCAGCCACAACGTCGTCCTCAACGCCTGCAAGCACGCCAAGCTCACCCTCAACTACAACGCCTCTCTCGTGAGCGTACTCAACAACCTTGCGTGTAAGCGCTACGTTGTCCTCGTATGCGTGGTGAGATCCGTCGATCATAACCGAGGTGAAGCCGCCGTCGATGCATGCCTTGCAGATCTCAAAATCTGCACCGTGGTCAAGGTGGAGTGCCAGGTCAACGCCGCTGTCCTTTATTGCTGCGTTTGCCAGAGCCAGAAGGTACTCGTGCTTTGCGTACTTTCTTGCGCCTGCGGAAACCTGAAGGATTACAGGGGACTTTTCAGCCTCTGCAGCCTCTGTGATAGCCTGGACGATCTCCATGTTGTTTATGTTGAACGCGCCGATAGCGTATCCGCCTTCATAGGCTTTTTTGAACATTTCCTTGGTTGAAACAAGTGCCATTTTTATATCTCCTTTGTTGAAATATTTTCATATACATTCATTTTACCATATTTGTCTGATAAAATCAAGGTTTTGGGAGAATTTTCTGTTATTTTTTTGCCAAATAAATCGCTCCTATCTCGCTTGATTTTTGTTGACTTTTCTGCCCTTATGCTGTAAAATATAGGTAAAAGAAAGAGGTGTATTATGAAAAAGCTTATTTGCCTTTTGCTTTTGCTTTCTCTTGTTCTTGGGATTATTGCCTGCGGCGGGGGCGCAAAGGACGTACAGGCTGATACGGACACAAATCAGACGGCGGACATAACAGATCCCGTGGACTCGTGCCAGGGTTCGGAGTCGACGCCCGACACCGAAAAAAAGCACGAAACGGAAGGGCCCAAGAAAATGAATGCAGTTGCAGAAAAAGTAAAGGGCGGCAGAGACGCGATCGTAGTCATTTCCCATGACGACGGAGACAGAAATACCGCAAATTACCTTGTTTCCGAATTTGAGCGTCTTGACCTCAGAGGAACTCTCTCTCTTATTGTTTCCCGTGTGTACGACCCCGAAACGGGCAAGCGCAAGGAGGATAGCGTTGCTTTCTGGCAGGGAGTTCTTGATACGGGACGCTTCAACATCTCCTCCCATACTATGACCCACCAGTTCTGGGGTATGAGCGACGAGGACGAGCGCGGTACGTATTCCGATTATTCGGGCAATACGTTCGGCTATAAGGTGGAGGCAGGTCGGATTACCAACGAGACCGAGGGCGCCCGCGACATCCTACGCGAAATATTTCCTTCGCAAAGGGTATTGACATTTATTAAAGCGGGCTTCGGTATCCATTCCAGCGGAGTTTCGCTCAGCGACAAGTCTCTGGAGCTGATCGCAAAGTATTATATAGGGACCCGTTGGGACGGTGGCGGTCTTGAGACTATTCCCTCGGCAGATCCATACAAGTTCAAGAGCTTTATGGCGAGATCGGGCGAGGACGAGACCAAGTGGATCCCTCTTGTCGATCAGGCTATCCAAAAGAAGGGCGCTATCGTGTTCGTATTCCACAACATCGTTGCAGGAACTGCAAGCGGACATTCCGTTGAGCAGAAGGACACCACCAAGCTCTTTGAGTATATAGCCGAGAAGGTCGGCGAGGGCAAGGTTTGGTGCGCTTACTTTGAGGACGCGGTAATTTACACCGAGGAGGTAAGACACGCTAAGATATCTTCCTCGATTATGAATGATGAGATCACCCTAAGCGTGACCGACGATCTTGATAACGAGATTTACAATATTCCTCTTACTGTAAAATGTCAGGTGCCCGACGACTGGAACATGGTCGAGGTGACGATGCCCGACGGAACTGTGGACCGTCTTAAAACTTTTCCGGGTATCGCCGCGGGAACTTACGTTCACGTTGACGTTCTTCCCGACAGCGGGGATATAATTTTGAGAAGTGCTGAATAAAAATAAGACCCGACTGAATTTCAGTCGGGTCTTTGTATTAAAGGACTCTTATTCTGCTAAGCACCTTTACGCCGCTCTTTTCGATGCGGTCGCACAAAGCGATAGCCTCGGTTTCGGTCATTGCCTCGGTCAGGTAAGCTGTACCAAGGTCAGATTCTGCAAGAGTGCCGCCTGCGAGGTCAGTCTTTTCGCTGACGCGGATAAACTGACACGCCGTATACTCGGACAGGGGAAGCAAATCACTCTCTGTTGCAGTCTGCCAGATAAGGGAAGCGGGGCTTGTGCCTGCTTTTGCGGCAATGTCGATAATGTCGGATACTACTGCGCTTGCCGTTGGCAACTTTCCTGCTCCTCTGCCGTAGAACATGGCGTCACCCAGCATATCGCAGTGGACGAGAATGCCGTTGAAGACGTCGGAAATATCGCACAGGGGATTTCCTTGGGGAATAAGTCTGGGGGCAACGAACGCCAGAGTCTTTGAGCCGTCCATTTCGGCGTATCCTATAAGCTTTATTGAATATCCCAGCTGCCCCGCAAGAGCTACGTCAGCAGACGTTATCTTTGTAATGCCCTCAACCGAAATATCCTCGGGAGAGATGAGCTTGCCCGATGTGAGCGCCGCCAAAATGACAATTTTACGAGCCGCGTCGTGACCCTCAATATCCGAGGTGGGATCGGCCTCTGCATATCCTTTTGCCTGAGCTTCTTTCAGTGCATCTTCAAATGACGTGCCGTTTTCTATCATTTGAGTGAGTATGTAGTTGGTGGTTCCGTTGAGGATTCCCGCAATGCGGTCTATATTGTTTTGTGCCAGATCGGAGATCAATGGCTTGATGATCGGAATTCCGCCGCCAACCGACGCCTCGAACAGGTATCTGACGCCGTTTTGTTTCGCAAGCTCCAGAAGCTCCACGCCGTACTCGGCTACCACCAGCTTGTTGGAGGTCACCACGTTCTTGCCTGCCTCGATCGCCGCCTTTGAGAAGTCGTACGCGGGGTGCGCGCCGCCCATGGTTTCAACTACCGTGTCAATTGCGGGATCGTTCAAAATGTCGTTGAAATCGTGGGTCACAAGGTGACCGAAGGGACTGTCGGGAAATTCGCGCAGGTCGAGTATCTTGGCGATCTTAATGTCCGCGCCCGTTTTTGCTTTGATTATATCATGATTTTTCGTAAGTACCTCAGCCGTGCCGCCGCCCACAACGCCGAAGCCCAGAATAGCTATATTCATCGTGTTTTCTCCTGTTGATAATTCTACTCTTATATCATACCACAAAAAGGGGTGTCTTGTAAAGACAATTTAAAAAAATTTGTCTTGCAAAATAACAAAAATGTGGTAAAATATAAGTAGAAAACTATGTCAAGGAGAAAAATATGGGATCAGTTATCGGAGGAAAGAACAACGTAAAGATATTCGTGCTGTATTTGATGGAAAACGTCAACTACCCTCTTACCTTTAACACAATAAACGACATCGTGCGTCAGACAGACTACGTTTTTTATATGGACTTCGCTCTCTATTTTTTGGAAATGGTAGACGACGGTCTGGTTATTGAGAAGGAGCTTGAGGGTCAGAAGGTCTACGTCGTTTCGGATAAGGGGCGTTTGGTGGCAAGAGAGCTGAAAAGCAACATTCTCCCGTCGATTCTTGACCAAAGTCTTCGTTATGCGCTGCGTTATCTTGATTTCAAGCAGAGAAAGGTGGAGATGCGCTGCAACACAGAAAGGCTTCACGACGGCAGATATCAGGTGAACTGTTCTCTTATCGAGCGCGGCACCGTCATTTATTCAAATTCGCTGGTGGTCGACACAAACGAGCGCGCACAGCACATGGTTGACGTTTTCAATGATCATCCCGAGGCTATTTACCGCGGAGTGGTAGCTCTCCTTTCGGGAAGCGTTGATTATTTGCTTGGAACTTGATCCTGACGAATTTTTGAATAGTTTTGAGAAAAAAAGAAGAAAAAGTTCGGGAAAGTTACGATTTGGTAAAAAATTGTAGAACATGACGAGAAATATTTCCCATTTCACTATTGACATTGTGAAAAATAATGGTATAATATTACTGTAATCACGGGCAAAGTATCCATTTGATTTCTCGTATTTTCGGAGGAAAGACCCTTGAACGAATGTAAAACAAAGAAAAAGGGTGTTCTTGACGGAGAAAAGGGATTTTCGGATGCTGAGGTGAATCGTCTGATCGATGAGTACCGCCGTGATAACGAGCCGGCTTTCGACCGATTGGCGGAGCTTTACCGCCCCATGCTTTTAGCGGCTGTGGGGACTTACGGCGACACTCTGGCAGAGGTCTACGATTCCGACGATCTCATGCAATACGCCCTGATAGCACTTTCCAAGGCGGCGCTGACTTACAACGCCTCCCAGAGCAGGGTGTCGTTTGGACTCTACGCCAAGGTGTGTGTGAACAACAGTATGATAAGCCGTGCGCGGTTTGCCGCGCGGCGGCGCGTCGATCTGCTTCCCATTGAGAATTTTCTCTCACTGGCAGACACGTCGGACGTATCGGACGGGGTCATTGACACAGAAAGCGCTCAAGCACTGGAAAATCTCATGACAGAGAATCTCTCGAAACTTGAATACGATGTTCTTCGGCTATATGCCTCGGGCTTGTCGTCTGCGGATATTTCCCGATGCCTTTCAAGGTCGCAAAGATCCGTTGACAACGCAATTTTCAGAGCCAGAAAAAAACTTAAATCCGTATTAAACGGCGGCAACGTATAGCCCCGATTTAATAAAATATCCCTCAAAGCGGGACGATCAAAAAGCGAGGTATTAGCACAATGTACGAAGAAGAAATGGTTGCACTTGAAAACGAAGTTTTCGAAGACGAAACTTTAGTGTGCAAGGAATGTGGCAACGAGTTCGTTTTCACTGCAGGTGAGAAGGAATTCTACAAGGCAAAGGGTTTTGTAAATAAGCCCATGCGCTGCAAGGCTTGCCGCGATGCAAGAAAGAACGCAAACAGAGAAGCAAGAGAGCCCAGACAGGTATATGAAACGACCTGCGCTGAGTGCGGCGGAGTAGCAAAGGTTTACTTCCAGCCCTCCAGCGACAGACCCGTATACTGCAGTGCTTGCTTTGAGGCAAGAAAGAACGCTCAGTAATATAATTCCGATTATATAATTGGTGGTCAACCCACGGTGATATCGCCGTGGGTTTTGCTTTGTCAAAGTTTCCTTTATTATATTGACAAAAGGGCGTTTTTGAGTTATAATTATTCAGATAATATGCAGAAAACCGAAAGGATATAGAAAAATGACTATTTTTGACGAGCTGAAGGCCCGCGGTCTGATAGCGCAGATGACAAATGAAGAAGAGATAAAGGAGATCATCAACCATGGCAAGGCTACCTTTTACATCGGCTTTGACTGTACCGCAGACAGCCTGACCGCTGGTCACTTTATGGCTCTGACTCTCATGAAGAGACTGCAGATGGCGGGCAATAAGCCTATCGCCCTCATCGGCGGCGGTACCACCATGATCGGTGACCCCTCGGGCAGGACCGACATGAGAAAGATGCTCACTATCGACGATATCAACCACAACGCAGAGTGCTTCAAGCGTCAAATGGAAAAGTTCATCGACTTCTCCGAGGGCAAGGCGCAGATGATAAACAACGCAGAGTGGCTTCTCAAGCTTAACTACGTCGAACTGCTCCGTGAGGTCGGAGCTTGCTTCTCTGTAAACAACATGCTGAGAGCTGAGTGCTACAAGCAGAGAATGGCTCAGGGACTTTCATTCCTTGAGTTTAACTATATGATAATGCAGTCTTACGACTTCTACTATCTCTACAAGAATTACGGCTGTAACTTCCAGTTCGGAGGCGATGACCAGTGGTCCAACATGCTGGGAGGTACAGAGCTTATCCGCCGCAAGCTTGGCAAGGACGCAAATGCCATGACTATCACTCTTCTCACCGACTCCAACGGCAAGAAGATGGGTAAGACCGCGGGCAACGCCGTATGGCTCGATCCCCAAAAGACCAGCCCATACGACTTCTACCAGTATTGGCGAAACGTTGGTGACGCGGACGTTCTCAAGTGCATCAGAATGCTCACATTCCTGCCCATCGAGCAGATCAACGAAATGGATGCATGGGAAGGCAGTCAGCTGAACACAGCAAAGGAGATCCTTGCATACGAGCTGACAAAGATGGTTCACGGCGAGTCGGAAGCTGAAAAGGCTCAGGCGAGTGCAAAGGCGCTCTTTGGCGCAGGCGCGCAGGCTGATATGCCTACCACCACTCTTTCAGATGAGGATTTTGCCGACGGCAACATCGACATTCTCACCATTCTTGTAAAGGCTGGACTCGTCCCCTCCAAGTCCGAAGCAAGACGTGCGGTAGAGCAGGGCGGTGTTACGGTCGACGGTGAGAAGATCACCGACATCAAGACAATTTACGCTCGCGAGGATATGAAAGAGGGGCTCGTTATCAGACGCGGCAAGAAGAGTTTTAAAAAGGTCATAGGTTAAATAAAAAACGCACCGCCGAGGCGGTGCGTTTTTTTATTTGACAAAATCAAATTCAAAATCATATATGGAGACGGTGTCGCCGTCCTGCGCTCCCTTATCTTCGAGCATCTTGATCACTCCGCTCTTGATAAGAACCTTCTGGAAGTAATTGAGCGATTCGTAGTCGTCGAAATTGACCTGTCCCATGAGCTTTTCAAGCCAGGGGCCTTCAACAAAGAAGGTGTTGTTCTCACGGCGCACGATAGTTTCGCGCTCGGTGGTGTCGTCCGCTTCCGCCTCGACAAATTCGCTGTCGTAAACCTTTACGGGGGGGAGCATTTTCAAACGCTCGTCCACACGGCGGACCAGCTGATCAAGGTTTTCGCCCGTTGCTGCGGAAACGTAGATCATCTCCCATTCGTTTTCGTCAACGAACTTCTCAAATGCTTCAAGGTCAACGTACTCCTCGTTTACCATGTCAGTCTTGTTTGCTACGATTATCTGTGGGCGCGTGGCAAGCTCGGGACTGTACTTTTGAAGCTCGGTGTTTATCTGCTTTACGTCCTCAATGGCGTCTCTGCCTTCGATCTGGGAGACATCTACCACGTGCAAAAGAAGTCTGCAGCGGTCAACGTGTCGCAAGAACTGGTGTCCAAGTCCAAGTCCGTCTGCCGCGCCCTCAATAAGACCGGGAATGTCGGCGGCAACAAAGCCCGTTTCGTCTCCTGTTTTTACAACGCCCAGATTTGGCGAAAGAGTTGTAAAATGGTAGTCGGCAATTTTGGGCTTTGCGGCGCTGATACGGGATAAGATGGAGGATTTGCCCACATTGGGGAAGCCGATAAGTCCCACGTCTGCTATCATTTTAAGCTCCAAAATGACCTCTTTTTCCGCGCCTGTTAATCCGTTCTTTGCGAACATAGGGGTCTGGCGGGTAGGTGTGGCGAAGTGGCGGTTGCCCCAGCCGCCTTTTCCACCCTTGATGCAGACGAATTCGTCGTCTATCGAAAGATCTTTTATGATCTTTCCCGTTTCACTGTCCTTTATAAGCGTGCCGCGGGGAACGGAAATTACACAGTCGGCACCGTTTGCGCCGTGGAACTTTGCTCCCTTGCCGTTTCCGCCGTTTTCGGCTACGAATTTTCTTTTGTATCGGAAAGCCAGCAGGGTATTAGTGCCCTCGTCAACGCGAAAGACGATATTTCCGCCGTTTCCGCCGTCACCGCCGTCAGGACCGCCGTGGGAGACGTATTTTTCGCGTCTGAAGGACACGGCGCCGTTTCCGCCGTTTCCTGCCTTGATATAAATTTTAACGTTGTCTATAAACATATTTTCTCCAATTTAAAGGTGTCAGGTCTCGTCGCCCTTCTGACGGATAATGAGCCGTATGGGAGTACCACGGAATCCAAAGGTATCACGCAGGCAGTTTTCGATATATCTCTGGTAGGAGAAGTGGAAAAGCTCTGCGTTGTTGCAGAATATAACGAAGGTGGGGGGCGCAACCGATATCTGGGTCATGTAGTATATCTTCAAGCGCTTTCCCTTGTCCGTGGGAGGCTGAACGCGGGTGGTGGCGTCGCCCAGCACGTCGTTGAGCATACCCGTGGAAATTCTCATAACAGATTGGTTATGAACTGCCTTTATCATGTCGAAAAGGTTGGTCACTCTCTGACCTGTAAGTGCCGAAACGAAGACGATAGGCGCGTAGGTCATATATGAGAGGGCGTTGTAGGTGTCCTTTGTGAATTCGGACACGGTGTTGTTGTCCTTTTCGATGCTGTCCCATTTGTTAATGACTATAATTGACGCCTTGCCCGCCTCGTGGGCGATGCCCGCTATTTTTTCGTCCTGCTCGGTGACACCCTGATTTGCGTCAACCATAATAAGGCAGACGTCGGCGCGCTCCACCGCCATGTGGGCACGGAGAACGCTGAATTTCTCAATTCTGTCGTCTACCTTCGATTTTCGGCGGATTCCCGCGGTGTCGATAAAGGTGAATTTGCCGTATTCGTTTTCGACCTGCGTGTCGATAGCGTCGCGAGTCGTTCCGGGAATGTTTGAAACGATAAGGCGCTCACTTCCGACTATTCGGTTGATGATAGAGGACTTGCCCGCGTTGGGTTTTCCGATAACGGCGATCTTGATAGAATCGTCGTCCTCCTCTTCGGCAGTGCTCTCGGGAAGTGCCTCGAGGCAGGCGTCCAGCAGGTCGCCCGTGCCGCTTCCGTGAACCGAGGAGACGGCGACAGGCTCGCACTCAAAGCCAAGCTCGAAGAACTCGTAATATTCGTAAGGCAGACCGCCCACGGTATCGCATTTGTTTATGCAGGGGATAATGGGCTTCCCGCTCTTTTTGAGCATGACGGCGATCTCACGGTCGTCCGCCACCAAGCCCGCCCGAACGTCGCACATGAAGATGATAACGTCCGCCGTGTCAATGGCTATCTGAGCCTGTGTTTTCATCTGGCTTAATATAATATCGTCGGATTTGGGTTCTATACCGCCCGTGTCGATAATTACAAGCTTTCTGCCTTGCCAGTCGGTCTCGCCGTAGATTCGGTCGCGGGTAACGCCGGGGACGTCCTCGACGATGGCGCGTCTCTCACCGATAAGTCGGTTGAAAAGCGTACTTTTTCCCACGTTTGGGCGTCCTACTATTGCAATAATGGGTTTTGACATTTCTTTTTTAGTCCTTTTCTTTAGTTGGGTATGACCTTTAAGCACTCACGCACGTCGACAAGAGGAATAGAAAATCCTGCGGACGAGCCGAGGGAGTCGGTCAGGTCGATGTTGATTATAAGCTTGTCGTAATTAAAGTAAACGTCCGGATAAATGCTTCTGTCGCTCTTGTACTGCAATATCATGTCGCTGTAATTTGTGAGTGTGAGCAGATTATCAAGTCCGTATTCCTGCGTAAAATCTCCGCCGATGAACTTATTATTGACAGTCATAAAGTCGGAGAAGATGTCCTCACCCGTCAGCTCCTCGCCCGTTGTCAGGTCAATATTTGTTGTATAGACGGAGTTTGTTGAATACTCGGCGGTGGAGGTGGTAAAGTTGATCATGCTCTTTACCGATAGGAAGTTGTCGGAGGCGTACTCAACCGTACAGCCGGTCACCTCGTAGTTGAAAATAGTGCCTTCCTCCATGTAGATGTCGATGTCGCGGAGCGTTGTATTGTAGAAATTCTCTGCCGCGACCAGCAGAATCGCGTTTACCTTGGTCTGGATCTCGGCGTTTGCCATATTGCTGATCACGGGGAAGCGCAAAAACTTCGTGTTTCTGCCCCCTGCCTCGGTCTCACTGACTATTGTGCTGTGTTCTTGAATGGTATATTCATATGTGCATTCGGGGATAGCGGGAATGCTCATGTCTTGGGTGTCGGT
This sequence comes from Eubacteriales bacterium, assembly GCA_045651985.1. Classification (GTDB taxonomy): domain Bacteria; phylum Bacillota; class Clostridia; order Oscillospirales; family CAG-272; genus SIG710. Next base: position 1,267 of record JAZRTK010000030.1, on the reverse strand, counting down.
GGAGTCGTTCGTATCGGTCACGGGAGGCTTTTTTGTCTCCCCGCAAGCAGAGAGTGAGCTTATAATAAGAGCTGCCGCTAAAACTGCCATAATGATCTTTTTCATGATTTTTCTCCTTTTGGTTTATTTATCCAGTCCCAGAATGCTTGGGATAAATTCAAATCCGTTGTCGCACGAGGCGGCTACGGGTGTGCCGAGTTTTTGCGCAAGCTCAGCGGGGGTCATGTCGTCAAGGAAAATATCCTCGTCGGCTTTTAACGTGTTTTTGGGAAAATAAAGCACTTCTCCAAGCTCCCGATCTACAAGCTGCTCGGCCATATCCTTGCCTGTCAGCAGACCCGAAACGGTGATGCTTTCCCCAAAAAAGCGATTTGTTATCTTGTATACATTGATCTTTGCCCCGGAAACGCCGTCCTCGATCTTTTTTGACAGGCGAGAGATCAGGTCGTATGCCGCCTCACCCGTGGCAATAGATACCGTTCTGCCCTCGGGGTATTTCTCGGCAAATTTTTCGGCGTATTCGGAAATGTAAGCGTAGTCGAAATCAAAGTCTGTCTCAAGGGATGTTATCATGCCCACGCCGTTCTCAATTTGAGAGTAGTCCTCGTAGTATTCGGATGTGGGCAGAGGACGCCCCGCCTTTAAATAAAGCTCGTCGGCGCAGAAAAAGAGCCGTGATCCGTAATAGTTGAGACATTGGTTGCCGAATTTGTTCACGGTGTCAATGATCTTTCCGCTTTCCTCGGGCGTAAATGGCGAGAGGGGATAGAGACTGTCGCGGAATTTCGTCAGTCCCGCGGGAACTATCGAACAGCTTTTCAGCGCGGGGTGAAGCGTTGCCAGGTCGTGCATGGTGCGCGTCAGTTCCTCGCCGTCGTTGAGTCCCTTGCAAAGCACAATCTGGGTGCAAAGGGAAATGCCGTGGTCCGCAAGTTTTTTCAAATATGAAAGAACCTCCCCAGCTCGCTTGTTCTTCATCATCTGAACACGCAGGTCGGGATTTGTGGTATGAACCGAAATGTTTACGGGCGATATGTGCATCTCGATTATGCGGTCGATGTCACTTTCGTCCATGTTAGTTAACGTCACGTAGTTTCCGTGAAGAAAGGACAGTCGGGAATCGTCGTCCTTGAAGTACAGGGTGGAGCGCATTCCCTTTGGAAGCTGGTCGATGAAACAGAAAATACACTTGTTCTCGCAGGAGTGCTTGCGATCCATCAAGGGGGTATCGAAATCAAGCCCGATGTCGTCGTATTCCTGCTTGCGG